>NZ_CP009453.1 GCF_001278035.1 Sphingopyxis sp. 113P3 | reverse complement strand
CCGTCTCCTCACAAGGAGAGCACTCAACCTATTGGTTTACCGTCGTAAACGGCCCCTGAATCTTAGAATCAATGAATCTATGAAGCTCCCGCGCTCCGCTTGGGCGTTTTTAAGATTTGATTCTTCAAGAGGAGCAGAACGACCGTCCCGCAAAGCCGGTTAGCTGCGCCCCAGGATAAGGTGAGCCGGCAGAGAGGCAAGGGGGAGCATGGGCCGCGAAAGGAACTGCCAATGGCCCTTGTCGCGCTCAGACCAACCCAGGACCTCATCGATTTAGTCGGCTCGCTCGGGGGAACCTGGCACGGACGCACCGCGATGTGTCCGTGTCCCGCCCACGCCGACAGCACGCCCAGCCTCTCCATTCGCCAAGGCAACCAAGGTATTCTCGTCACCTGCTTTGCCGGCTGCGACCGGGAAGATGTTCTGCGTGAGCTTCGGCGGGTCCCGAGCCGTGGTCGCTTCGCCTACACCGACACGCCCACCGCGCGGTCCGGCAACGCCGAGCGGCTCTGGGACGAGGCGCTCCCTCTCGATGGCACGCTCGCCGAGCGCTATCTTCGCCTGCGACATCTCTGGCCTGTAACCCATGACCTGCGCTTCCACCCGCGCTGCCCCTATCGGCCCAAGCCGTGGACGACCTATCATCCTGCGCTGATGGTCGCGGTGCGGGAAGGGCGGCGCCTGACTGCCGTCCAGCGGATATTCCTCGACCCGTTGACAGCCCGATATCGGATGAAGCTGATGCTCGGCCGGCCGGGGCAAGGCGCATGGCAGGGAGGAGGGCAGGCAGTTCCTGTGCTGGCGCTGGCCGAGGGCTTCGAAACCGCGCGCGCCTTCACCATCCTCCACGACATACCTTGCTGGACGAGCCTTGGAGCCCGCCGGCTCGACCAGCTCCTGCTTCCGTCATCGCTGACCTCGCTGATCCTGGCCGTCGACAACGATGCCGAAGGCGCGATCGCGGCAGAGCGGGCAGCCCTGCGTTACGCCAGGCCGGATCTCGCGATCACCCCCATGCCCCCCAAGGGCGTCAAGGACTGGGCCAAGGTTCTCGAGATGAGCCGGCGATGACCAGGGTCTCGCCAACGGCAGCCTGGCATTGGCGCGGCACCTTGGGAAACTTCCTGATTGCCGGAGGCAACGCGGGAGAGGAAGGCAATGTCCGGAGGAGCGCATGGCACGCATTGCGATCATCGATGGACACCCCGATACTGATCGGGCGCGCTTCGTTCACGCGCTGGCGGATGCCTATGCGGCGGGTGCCGAGGCAGGCATCCACGAAGTCCGCAGGATCGATATCGCGTCCCTGGATTTTCCGATTTTGCGCTCGGCCAAAGAATGGCGCGAGGCCAATCCTGTAGACACGATCCACACGGCGCAAATCGACATTCGGTGGGCCGACCATCTCGTGATCCTCTATCCGCTTTGGCTCGGCGACGTGCCCGCTCTCCTCAAAGCCTTCCTCGAGCAGGTCATGCGGCCCGGCTTTGCGATCGATGAAACCGAACCTGATCAGCCAGCAAGACTGCTCGGTGGCTGGTCGGCGCGTATCATCGTGACGATGGGGATGCCCGCACCTTTCTATCGGTTCTTCTACCGGGCCCATAGCCTCAAGAGCCTCGACCGCAATCTGCTCCGCCTCGTCGGCATCGCACCCGTTCGCTATTCGATCATCGGCGGCGTCGAGAAGGGTGGCGGACACCGGAAACACTGGCTGCACTGCGTCCGCCAGCTTGGCCGGGACGCCCGATAGCACTGGTTCGGAAACTGTCGGCGAACCCAAGGCTTTCCGCGATAGCGTAGCCGGCCCCTGCCAACCACCGCGCGACTGGGCAAAGGGAAGGGGGATCGAAGGATTGATGCTGCCGATGGGGCAGCCAGTCCGGAGACCCCACCATGTCCGATCTCTTCGATACCGCCACCGCGGCCGAACGCCGCGCGGCCACGCTTCTCATCGACCGCCTCAGGTCGACGGACCCGATCACCCGGGCCGACCTCAATACGGCGATGATCGAAGGCTATGGCGGGACCGACGCGGACGGGCTCTGGACCCAGCGCGACAGCTTCGAGATTCTCGAGCATGCGCTCGCCCACCACCTCCAGTTCGGTCCCTATCCGCTGACCTCGCTCGATGACGTGATTGCGGCCTGCGACCTGCTCGACCGGCTGCCCACCCAGACCGTTCGCAGCGAAGATCAGATCGAATGGCAGCAGTTCTCGACGCCCGTCGATCTTGCCGCGGTGGCGGTTGTCCTCGCCAATATCCAGAGCGACGATGTGATCCTCGAGCCGAGCGCCGGCAATGGGCTCCTCGTGGCGCATTGCCGCGACTTCGGCTCCCTCCAGCTCAACGAATATGCGTCGGGCCGCCGGGCGCGTCTCGCCGATGTCTTCCCCGACGCGACCGTCACTGGCCACGACGGCGCCACGATCAACTCGAGCCTGGCGGCAGCGGCGCGCCCCAGCCTGATCCTCATGAACCCGCCATTCTCCCGGTCGGTCGGGCTGGGCGCGGACGCACACGCCGCTGTCCGACATCTCCAGGCAGCCCTTCGCCGACTGCAGGCCGGCGGCCGTTTGGTTGCAATCATGCCCGACTGGTTCGGACCCAATGCCCGGATGCGCGATCTCTTCGAGACCACGCTGCGCGATGTCAGCGTGCGGACCTCGGTGCGGCTCGAGAAATGCTATCTGAAGCACGGCACCAGCATCGCGGTCCGGCTGTTCGAGATCGACAAGGTCCCCGGCACGACCATTCCCGCGACGATCCAGCGCACCTCCATCCGCGAGCTCATCGGCGCGCTCACGATCCACGAACGCGCGACCCTCGCAGCGCCATCGGCGCCGACTCCCAAGCGATCGAGCAGCCCCTCGCTGTTCCGCGCCATGAAGAGCAATCGCGCGCAGCCGCGGCCCTATCACGCTCCGGTGCGCAACAACGTACTGCCTGTCGACTACGCGCCGCTCGACACGCCGGCGCCGCTGCTCGACCAGGTCGGTGTCTATCTTCCCTATCGTCCGAGCCGGATCACCTTCGACGCCGCCGGCGAACATCCGACTGCCCTGGTCGAATCCGTCGCGATGGGCTCGATCGCGGCGCCGATCCCGGCCTATGTGCCGCGGCTCCCCGAACGCACTGTCTCCGAACGCCTGCTGTCGGCCTCGCAGCTCGAAACCGTCGTCTATGCGGGACATGCCTGGGACCAGTTTCTACCGGGGAAGTTCAGGCCCGCCAAGGAAGGCGTCGGCCTTGAGGAAGCGCAGGATGGCCGCGCCTATCGCATGGGCTATTTCCTCGGCGACGGGACCGGGGCGGGGAAGGGGCGGCAGGTCGCCGCGTGCATCCTCGACAGCTGGCTCGCCGGCCGCCGCCGGAACATCTGGATTTCGAAGAACGAGGCGCTGCTCGAAGACGCGCGGCGTGACTGGACCGCGCTCGGTGGTCTCGCGGCCGACATCCAGCCCCTCTCCAACTGGAAGATCGACCAGGCGATACCGCTGGAGCAGGGCGTGCTCTTCGTCACCTACCCGACGCTTCGTTCGGCACGCGGTGACCACAGCCGCCTCCAGCAGGTCATCGACTGGGCAGGCGACGACTTCGAAGGCGTGATCGGCTTCGACGAAGCGCATGAGATGGGCGGCGTCGCCGGCGGCGAAGGGGCGCTCGGCAAGAAGGAGGGCTCGCAGCAGGGCATCTCCGGGGTCCTGCTCCAGAACCATCTGCCCGGCGCGCGCGTGCTCTACGCCTCGGCAACCGGCGCCTCCGACGTCAACAACCTCGCCTATGCCGTGCGGCTGGGCCTGTGGGGGCCGGAAACCGCCTTCAGCAACCGCGAGCAGTTCATCTCCGGCATCCGCAAGGGCGGCATCGCCGCGATGGAGCTCGTCGCTCGCGATCTGAAGGCGCTCGGCCTCTACACCGCCCGCGCGCTCAGCTTCGCCGGCGTCGAATATGACATCCTGCGGCATGAACTGACGCGCGAGCAGATCGCGATCTACGACGCCTATGCCGACGCCTGGGGAATCATCCACCGCAACATGGAGCATGCCCTCGAATTGACGGCTGTGGTCGACGGGCTCGAAAATGCGACGCTCAACAGCGGCGCCAAGGCGTCGGCGCGCTCGCGGTTCGAGTCGACCAAGCAGCGCTTCTTCGGCCAGCTCCTCCTCAGCATGAAACTCCCGACCGTGATCGCGGCGGCGAAGGCGCATCTCTCAGCGGGCCAATCGGTGGTCCTTCAGCTGGTCACGACCGCGGAATCGATCCTGGATCGGCGGCTTGGCGACCTCTCGCCCGACGAGCGGGCGAACCTGGAAATTGATCTCAGCCCCCGTGAGTATGTGTAATGTTGAGCTCAACATTACACGTATTCTTTGCAGTCGCAGTTTATGTCGAGCGTGGCAGCGGGAGGCGCAGGTTTCCTTCGGTTTTCCATGATTTCACTCCAGATAATATGAGTGCCAGGGGGTTGTCCGGAGACGGGCTAGGCCCGCCTTCGAACGTCGGTGAGCATCGTGATCAGGGCATCGGATGGCGGCTTGAAGCGCCCGGGCTTGATGGCAGGAGCGCCGTGCGCCGCGAGAATCTGCAGCTTCTCCTCGGGATCGGCGCGCAAATAGGTCTCGGTGCTCTGGATGCTGGCATGGCCGAGCCACAATGCGACTTTGCGAATGTCCCCTGTCGCCGCGAGCGTGTGCATTGCGCAGGAATGGCGCAGCACGTGCGGTGTCACGCGCTTTCCAAGGATCGACGGCTGCTTCGTTGCCGCGGTCTTGACGTGCTCGGCCAAACGGAACGCAAATCCGTCGCGGGTCATGGGTCGCCCGTTGGCATTGAGGAATATCTCGGCGACCTCGGCTTCGGGGCGGATCGCAAGCCACGCGCGCAATGCGAACTGGGTCTCCTTCCAGAGCGGGAGGACCCGTTCACGCCGACCCTTGCCCAAGATGTGCACGGTCGAAAGCGAGCGATCCGGGAAATCGCGCAGTTGTAGCGTTACGAGTTCCGACACCCTCAGCCCGCCAGCATAGGCCAGATGCAGCATTGCGCGATCGCGGGTGCCAAGGCGTGTCCGGGGATCCGGGGCGTCGAGCAAAGCCTTGATCTCCGCCCGGTCGAGGTAGTCGATCAGCGCCTTGTCGGTCTTCTTGGTAGGGATCGATCTGACGCGAAGGGCCTGATCCAGGCAGGCCGGAATGCGATACTCGATGTAGCGGAAGAACGACCGGATCGCGGCGAGCCTACCATTGCGGGTCCGAACACAGCTGCCGCGACCGTTCTCGACATGGTCAAGGAAGGCCATGATCATGTCGGTGCCGAAATCCTCGATCTCAAGATCGGTCGGCCGGCGCTTCAGCCGACCGGCGGCGAACTGGACGAGGAGGACGAAACAGTTGGCATAGGTCTTCACCGTGTGCGGGCTAACAGCACGTTCACGTGGCAGATGTTCACGCAGGTATGCCGAGAGATGCGGAGCGAGCGCCGTCATGCCGCTTCTCCCAGGTAAAGCTGCTCGCTGGCAGCTGCGATGTCGCGCAGTAGCACCGGGGTGGCCTCGAGATACCAGTATGTGTTGGCGACCGACGCGTGCCCCAGATAGACACTGAGACCGGCCATGTGGTGGGCGATGGCTTCCCTGTCGGGCGGACATGACTCCAGTGAACGGACAGCGAAGGTGTGCCGCAAATCGTGGAGTCGCATGCCCGCCGTACCGGTCGGCCCACGATATCCGAGAAGCCGGGCCAATCTGACGAACACCACGTGGGCGCGCACCTTGTGCGGTGCCCGCCCCCGGATAGTGACGAACAGGTCGCGGCCCCTGGCCGCGTGCTTCTCGCGGAGGGCGAGATAGGCTTCAAGTGCTTGGCGCGTCGATGGCTGCAACGCTACAAGCCGCTGCTTGCCGAACTTGCCGTTGCGGACGATCAGGCCATCCTCGACCAGATCGGCGCATTGTAACGCGAGGGCCTCGGAAATCCGGAGACCTGTCGCAGCGAGCAGGCCGAACAGGTAATGGTATGTGTATGGGCTGATCGTGCCTTGGGGTGGAACGCCCAATGCTGCAGTCATGATTGCCTGCACCTGGTCCGGTTCAATGATGGTCGGCGTCGGGCGTGGCCGTTTTCCCCGGCCGAAGACGCCGGCAGGCGGAACTTCGTGGTCTGAATCTTCGGCGTGAGCGAAAAGGCTGAAGTTGCGCGCAGTGTCGAACCTGCGACGGGCCACATATTGTGAGCTCGACGTGTAGCACCAGTCATAGATGCGCTGGACCTGAGTGTGCCGATCGCCGAAACCCTCGGCGTAGCCAGCGTACTGACGGAGCATCCGGTCCTGTTCGGAATACTTCCGACCCAGGCTGCGATGCAAAGCGACGTATCTTGAGATGTGTGTGTTCAACATGGCAGATCTCCGGGCCAGGGCTGCGCGATCTTCATGAGCATCGGCAAATCGACCTTGGCGTAGATGGCAGTGGTCTCAGGCGAGCTGTGACGCAGGATGGTCCCAACGGACTCCAGGCCTGCGCCCGCGCGCAGCAGGTTGGTGGCAAGCGAATGCCGGAATATGTGCGACCCGGTCGGCACTCCTTCGATCCCACCGCGGTCGCGCGTTCGAGCGACGATGCCCGCGATCTCGGCGGACGAGCGGAATGGCCGAAACGGTGCTTGTGCACGCAGGAACAGATGCTCTTCGGCGGCCTCCGGGCGGGCTGCCGCAAGATATGCCAAGATCGCGTCGCCGACATCCTGCGGCAATGGCAGACGGTCCGGTCGACGCGTCTTGCCCTTGACCGTCAGGTGGCCGGACCGCCAGTCGATGTCGTCGAGACGCATGTCCTGAACATCGGCAGCCCTCAGGCCGAGCCTGGCGAGCAGGAGAATGATGGCCTTGTCCCGGACTTCTACCGGACGATCTGTCGGGCAGGCCGCAATGATCCTCTCGATCGTTGCCGGGTCGACGTGGCGCGGCAGCGTCGAAAGGCGGTAGCGCTGCACTGATGGAACTGCATGCAACAATGCAGGCCGGCACTCGCCACGCACGACCAGAAACCGGATGTAGCTCCTCATTATCGTGACGAGCAGCGATGCCGAGCCCGGCGTCTCCTTGCTTCGTCGTTGGAATGCGCTCCTGAGTCCGGCGGCATCCCATTGCGAAGGCTCGCCCAGCATCGGCATGAGCCGTCTGATATCGGTCCGGTAGCGCCGGATCGTCTCATCGGTGGCGCCGCGATGTTGCTTGAGCCACGTGAGGTAAGCCGACATGTGCGGGTCATCGTCAGCCACCGGTTCAACCGATGGGATGACACCGCGGCCTCGCAGGAACTCGACGAAGTGCCGTGCGCATCGCCGCCGCCGCTTCGTGCCCGTGGCGACCAGCTTGCCGCGCTTGCGCCATACCGGGCATCGGCAATCATGCGCAGCGTACTGGTCGATGATCGTGTCGTCGATATCGATCCATTGGCGTCGCGTAATGCGAAGCCAGGCCATGAAATGCTCGGCCTCGGACCGATAGGCCTGCGCGGGTCCCTCGGCGAGTTGCAGGCGGCCGATCGCATCGGAATAGTCGGCGAGGTGCCGTGGCAGATCGTCGATCCCGTCGTCGACTTCGACGTAGCCTTGATCTTCGAGGAACCGGACGAAGCGCCTCACCCTTGCTGCTTGGTCAGCCTTGTAGTGCGCTTGCTGCGCCGAATACCGGTGGCACCGGCACCGATGCTTCTCGAACCGTCGGACAGCCTGATCGTCAATCGTGCGGATCGCGGTCCTATGCCGTTCCAGCCAATGCAGGAAATGGCGGACCGCCGCGCCAAACAGAACCGCACAGCCTGACTTCTCGTCGAGGGCCAGAGAGGAGAGAAATGCGGTGAGAAGAGCGCCGTGACTGGGCGGGTCTTCGACCCGGAGCGGGGTAGTCCGAAACGGCAGTGATGATCGTGTTCGCATGTTGGCTCCTTCGACTTGCTGAGGTCGACGGAACCGTAGTTATCTGGAGTGAAATCATGGAAAACCGAAGGAAACCTGCGCCTACCGCCGCCACGCTCGACATAAACTGCGACTGCAAAGAATACATCATCGATTACCTCGAGCGTGCCTTCCCGACCCGGCAGATGCGCGTCTTCAAGGATGATACCGGCACGCCGCGCTCACTTCCGATGGTGAATGACGACGGGCACCCGGTCTACAATCCCGAGGCCCAGGCCGCACGCGACGCGCTGATCGAGACGCTCTGCGCCATGCCCCCGATCATGTCGGCGCTCGATGCGCTGCTCGAGCATTTCGGCCATGACAATGTCGCCGAGGTCACCGGTCGCACCAAGCGGCTCATCACCGCAAGCGACGGGCGCCAGAAGCTCGAAAGCCGCTCGGCGCGGACCAGCCAGGCGGAGGCCGCGGCCTTCATGGCCGGCAAAAAGCGGATGCTGGTCTTCTCCGACGCCGGCGGTACGGGCCGCAGCTATCATGCCTCGCTCGACGTCATGAACCAGGAACAGCGCGTCCACCTGCTCCTCGAACCCGGTTGGCGCGCCGATCGCGCGATCCAGGGGCTCGGCCGAACCCACCGAACCCATCAGGCGACAACGCCGCTGTTCCGGCCGGTGACCACCGACTGCAAGGGCGAGCTGCGCTTCACCAGCACGATCGCGCGGCGCCTCGACAGCCTCGGGGCGCTGACGCGCGGCCAGCGGCAGACGGGCGGGCAGGGGCTCTTCGACCCGGCCGACAATCTCGAAAGCGAATATGCCTGCGCCGCGCTCCTCTCCTGGTTCGACCTGCTCGCGGCCGGCAAGCTCTCGAGCACCACGCTTGACGATTTCCAGCATCGCACCGGCCTGGAGCTCTGCGACAAGGATGGCGTCCTCAAGGACGAGATGCCGCCCATCCAGCGCTGGCTGAATCGCATCCTCGCCCTGCCGATCGCGCTGCAGAACAATATCTTCGACGAATTCCTGTCGCTGATCGAAACCCGCGTCTCGGCCGCGCGCGAAGCCGGCCGCCTCGATGTCGGCGTCGAGACGATCCTCGTCGACAAGGCCACGCTGATCGACGACGTGGTGCTGCGGACCGATCCCCGCACGGGCGCAACCTCGCATCTGCTCACCATCGAGATCGCGCGACGCCGCAACCCGGTCTCGCTCGAGCGCATCCTGCGGATCGCCGACGGCGATGCCAGTGCCGGCTTCATGATCAACCGCAAGTCGGGCAAGGTTGCGCTCAGGACACGGGCGCGTTCGCTCATGGAGGAAAAGGAGGGCACGCCGATCCCCCGCGTCGAGATGATGCGGCCCACGCGCAACGAATATATGCGCGAGGACGATCTCTACGAATCCTCCTGGGAGGAGGTGACGCGCGACGCCTTCACGGCAACCTGGTCGGACGAGGTGGAGGCCGCCCGGCAGACCGTCGACAGCGAGACGATCCGGCTCGCGACGGGCCTGCTTCTGCCGATCTGGTCGGCGCTGCCGAGCGATCATATGGCGGTGAACCGCATCGTCGATGGCGAAGGGCACTCCTGGCTCGGCCGTCTCGTGTTCGACGATCACGTGCCTCAGCTGTTCACCAAGCTCGGCATCGATCGTTCCGAGGCGCTGCCGGCGGACGCCGTCGCCAAGGCGGTCACGTCCGGGCGCAGCGTCGACGTCTCACATCCGTTCCCGCTCACCATCAAGCGCTCGGTCGTCAACGGCTCCCAGCGGATCGAACTCGTGGGTTGCCCGCACGACCGCTTGCCCTGGCTCAAGTCGATCGGCTGCTTCACCGAGGTGATCCAGTATCGCACGCGCATGTTCGTGCCGATGGCGACCGCGGAAGCCGTCCTCGGTCAGCTTCTCGCCTAGCGATGGAGCGGGGGGCTCGCAGTTGTAAACTCGTGTAAAATCACAAGAAATGGACGGCGCGATGTGGCGGATTGCCCGAAAATAACCTATCAGGCTCGTTGCGGGCAAATAACGATAGTGTAACAGGAAGATCATGCCGTGACGGACGTGGATTCCTCGTCTCGCGGCGAGGTACAGCCTTACATTCGCCCCGATAGCGAGATCGTTCGGGAGATGCGCGCACTAAGGGGATTCATCGACGAGGCCCGCTCCGCCCGCACCCTCGATCCGCTCTTCGGCTATCTCTATGACGCGATCGAGCGGCGAACGCCCGAGCAGGTTTGGACCGAAGCGGCATGCGGTCCGCGCTGTGCCTGGTGTTGCCACACCCGCGTCTCGGCGACAGCGCCGGAAATCCTCTTCCTCGCGCGAAATCTGCCCACCGGCGTGACGGATGGCATTCCGGCATTGGCCAGGCGGCGCCGTGAGGGCTGGGATAAACCGCTCCTGGAGAGTCTGGCGCCCTGCGCGGTCCTCGCCGATGGTCTCTGCACGGCGCATCCCAGCCGTCCGATCGTCTGCCGCACCACCATGTCGCTCGACGCGGACCAGTGCCGGCTCGCCTGCAGCCTTCCGGACGAAGCCGTCATCCCCTCTGCGCTCGCATCGGTCGCCCTGCGCGCAGCCTATGAAATCGCGCTTCAGGGAGCGCTCCTCAACGCCGGTTATTGCACCGACAGGTTCGATCTTGCGACCGCGCTTGCCGATGCGGTTTCGCATCCGGATGCGGAATCGGCGTGGCTCGCCGGCGGCGACGTCTTTCCCTCCGCGCTCCGGGTCGAACAGGACGGCTATCTCGACGAGCCGGTGAGACGCGCCCTCTACGAGGCAGCGTTTGATCCCGGCGTTAGCACGGTCTGAGCGCCGCCCCGGGGACCGCACCCAGACCTCCGGGCAGGCGCTATGCGAGCGCCTTCGTCCAGATCCTTCCCAATCGGGCGGCGAAACCGCGCGGATCGGCCGGAAGCTCACCATCGGCAATCCGCGCCTCGTCGAGAAGCAGCCGAGCCGAGTCCTCGCGCAGGTCCGCATCTGCAGCAAGGCCGGCAAGCTTCTGCACAAGATCGTGACGAGGGTTGATCTCCAACACGGGCCGTGCCGCCGTCCCGCCACGCCCAGAGGCTGCCAGCAGCTTCTCGAGCTGTCTGTCCATTCCGTGTTCGGGCGCAACCAGGCATGCCGCGCTTTCGGTGAGTCGCTCGGAGGCCCGCACGTCCGACACCTCGTCCTTGAGCACCTCCTTCACGAACTCGATGAAGCCGGAAACCTCATCGGACGTGGAGGCGGCCGGCGCATCGCCTTCGGTCAAAGGTATGAGCCCGAGATCGGCCGAGCCCTGCGTCACGGACTTGAAGGGCTTCCCTTCGAAGTCCAGTCCCGCGGTCACCCAGAAACTGTCCACCTGATCCGTCAGCAGCAGCACCTCTATCCCGCGAGCCCGGAAGCCCTCGAGCTGAGGCGAGGACGCCAGACGATCGAGATCGGGTCCGGTCGCATAGTAGATCGCCGTCTGGTTTTCCTTGATCGCCGCGACATAGTCCTTCAGCGAACGCCACTCGGTGCCGGAGGTCGTCGTCTTGAAGCGCGCCAGACCCAGCAGCGTTTCGCGCCGGCCATAGTCCTCGTACAGCCCCTCCTTCAGCACCGCCCCGAAATTCATCCAGAATTGCTGGTAAGCATCGGCGTCATTCGTCGAGAGCTTCTCGAGCTCCGACAGCAGCCGGTTCGCCACGCCCTTCTGGATCGCGGCCAGCACGGGGCTCTCCTGGATCATCTCCCGCGACACGTTCAGGGGAATGTCGCTGGAGTCGACGAGACCGCGCACGAACCGGAGGTAACGAGGCAGGATTTCGGCTTCGTCGGTGATGAAGACCCGTTTGACATAGAGCTTCATCCGCCCGTGACGTTCCGGGTCGAACAGGTCGAAAGGCTTCATCTCCGGAATGAAGGCGAGGACGGAATATTCGTGCAGACCCTCGGCCCGATAGTGCAGCGTAAGCGCAGGCTTGTCGAACTGCCCGGCCACGCTGCGGTAGAAGTCGGTGTAATCCTCTTCGCTAATTTCGGACTTTGGCTTCGTCCAAAGGGCGGCGCCGTCGCCTATCTGGACCGGCTCAGCATCGGGCTTCTCCAGCAGGAAGATCGGCACGGGGACGTGGCCCGACTGCGCCTTGATGATCCCTTCGGAGTTGAAGCGCTGCGCATATTGGGCCGCGTCTTCCTTGAGCTCCAGCACGACCCGGGTGCCATGCGTGGGGGCATCCGCAAGCTCGGCAATCTCGACGCTGTAGGTCCCAAGACCGTCCGACGACCAATGCGCCGCGGTATCCCCACCGGCCCTTCGCGAGAACACGTCGACTTTGTCGGCGACCATGAACGCCGAATAGAAACCGACGCCGAACTGCCCAATCAGCTGCGCGCCTTCAGCGTCTTTCGCCGAAGCGACGCGTTCCATGAAGGCTTTGGTCCCCGATCGCGCAATCGTGCCGAGCGCCTCGATCATCTCGGCCTCGTTCATGCCGATGCCATTGTCCTCGACGATGAGCCGCCGCTGGTCGAGGTCGAGTGTCACTGTGATCCGCGGGAGTTCGCCCGAGCCCAATTCGGGATGGCTCAGCATTTCATAGCGAAGCTTCTCGCAGGCATCGGCGGCGTTCGAGATGAGTTCGCGCAGGAACACATCTTTGTCCGAATAGACCGAGTGCACCATGAGGTGCAGCAGCTTGGCAACGTCCGTTTCGAAGGAACGGGTTTCAGGCGCAGCATCCAACGTCGTCGTCATGGCTTCTTTCCACAATCTCCTGGGTTTCGATCGCCGATCAGATGGCGAGACCGCCAAATGCTTTCAAGCAGACGCGGTGAAGACATTCCTCGATCACGCGCCGCTCCGGCATGTGGACTTGGACGAACAATGATCGGCAGGCGAAAAAAGAGCCTGCCCGGCAGGACCAGGCAGGCTTTATGAGTGGGAGGCCGCCGAAACTTTCGACTCGAAGGCCCCTCGGGTCGCAGCAAGATCGTATCGTAACGCGCCTGCATTTCCTTGCACGGATGCGACACTCGCGTGTCGCTAGAGGCGCCCGCATTCGACGAGCAGATTCGTCGCCGTTTCGAGCCGGTCCGGGGTCGGCTCTGGAGGATTGCCCTGGCGCGTCGTGCCCGGCGTCAGCGTCCATCCGCCCTCGTCCATGACAATCCGCAAACGGAGGATCGTCTTGCCCCGATTTCGAGCGTCGGCCAGGCCCCGTCCGACGGACCAATAGGCATGCTGCGCCATGATCCAGATCTCGAGCACGCGCCCGACGAAACCGGCCGGCGAGAGCTCACGCCAGCTTTCCGCCTCCCTCCTGGCCCGGCTGAGGGGCAATCGATCGGGATTCTCGAATGGGTGGCCCTGGTTCGGCGCTTCGCGGAGGCAGAGAGCAAGGGCCGCGACAATGGCAGTAGGAAGCCTTTCCTGGTCGCGAAGGACTTTCTGCAGGGAGCGAAGATGTTCGACGGGATTTGTGGTGTCCTTCGACGCGAGAATCCACTCTCCAGCGCTATCCGCCAATGACGTCTCGTCGAGGGCATCGATGAAGGCCTGTGCGAGCTGCCGGGTGGAACGGGAGGCAGGTAGAAGCGCGCCGATCGTCCAATAGAACAGACCTTCGAGCGCGAGCCGGAACAGCTGCCGGATCTGGACCGCTCTCCATTCGTCCGCCGCGATCGGGCGGTCGTTCGCGTTGCTCCATGCGTCGGCCCGATCGGCCATCCGCATTCTGATATCCTCGTACGTCGCCTCCTCGTCCGCCAGATCCGCAACGGCCGCCAGAATCAGAGCCACGCCTTTCTGGCGGGCCGGCGCCGCGCGTTCGCCGCCGAGCCTGGCGAACATGGCCTTCGCTTCGGCCGCGCGAGGCTTGTCCATCGTCCAGAGTTTACCCCAGCGCTCGGCGTCCGCCCGCTTCACGCTGACGCTTCCGAAGCGATTGAACGCCTCGTGGTCCAGCTCGCCCTCGAAGCGTTTTTCGAAGGCGTCGAGCACCGGCTCGAGGGCAGGATCGGGCTGGAATATGCCAGCGGCGCCCTCGACCGGGATCAACCAGCCCATCGTGCGCAGGCTTGGGCCGTAGTTCAGCGGCGATATGAAGCCGGTGGAATAGCGTCTCATGTTGCGCCGGGCTTCCCATTCCTCGCCGCCAAAACGATAGCGCACCGTATCCAGCATCGGGCGCATGGCCTGTGCTCCGGGTATGTCGGCTTTCGGATTGATCAGAAACTGCGACCACGCGTAGATCGCCTCGATCCGGTCGACGAAATCGCGCATCTCCTCGGCCTGTGCGCTCTGTCGCCTTCCGCGCTCGAGGATATGGCGGACGCGCCGCCAGGCCCAGGCCATCAGCGTATAGGGCCGGATGTGGCTTGCGACGTTGTTGAGGTCAGGGAGCACCCGGTCCATCAGGCCGAAATTGATCTGGCGCAGACCGAGCGGATCCACGCCGCCCATGCCGACCTTGCTTCTGTCGACCGGCTGGGGCTCGCCGGCGGTGCGGGCGACATCAAGGAGTTCGTTCAGGTCCATCACGTTCAGCAATCCCGATTGAGCAGGATTCGGCCGCAGCAACTCGCCAATCCCCGCAGCCGCAGATCTTCTCCGGCCGCAAGGGGAAGCCGCATATGGCAACGCGGGCACGACGCTCGGAAGGTCTCGAGTACCATCAGCTTGGCGAACGAGGCGGGATCGCGCAGCGCCCGGTCAAGACTGGGCCAGTGCGGCGACGAGCGAAGGCTATCAAATCCGACATCGGGACCATGCCCATCGCCGGCGGCAAGATAGGCGTCGATTTGCTCGCCCACGGTCCTTGCCGTCAGCACTTCGCCGAGAAAACCGTCGAGATCGATGCCTTCGCCGAGCAACGCCATGAAAGCCGGGATGACATCTGGAGAGACGGCAATGGTGGCCGGATCGATCCCGCGGCGCAGGAAATAGCGTCGCGCCCGAATGGCATTGTCGTCTCGTCGGTCGGCGGCATGATGAAGGAGGATGGAAGCGGCGGCGAGGTCGCTCTCGGGGCCGTCAAGCGCGGCGATCTGCGGCAACACCTTGTCGAGCCAGAGTTGCACCTTGGCCGGTGCCGGCCTGATCCGGTCGGCCAGGAAATGCGACAGCGACAGCGCCATGAGCGCGTTACGACCCGCAGCCTCGGGCGCCAGCATGGTCGTCAGCAGTTCGTCGAAGATCTGGAGCGACCGATAGTTCGCCGCTTCTTCGGACCTCGCTCGCTTCTCGCGGTCCTTTTCATCGTCGTCGTCGTCATCGTCGGTTTCGCCGCCGGCCCCCCAAGGACCGCGCGACTGCCTGAACACGGCACGGATCAGGGCCATGGTGTGCCGCCACGCGGACGATGTTTCCTCTCCGGGCGCGCCCGACAGCAAATTGGCGCCGAGGGCAGCCGCATTGAGGTCGGCGAGCGTCACCATGCCTTCGGTCCCGTCTGGCCGGCCGCCACTTCCGCCACCGCCGATGCCGAGCGATGCGGGCATGCGACTCGGATCCTCGCGAAACCACGCCAGGATGGCGGCGACGTCGGTCGGCGTTTCGGTGCCGGCGAGCATCGCCATGAGCCGCGTGGCAATCGAACCTGTGCGCCGGATCAGCTCGAGCGCCGCCGCAATCGACACGAAGCCTTCCCAGCAGCGGCTGCCTTGCTCAAGTCCGAGGATCAGACGACCGTTTTCCCAGCTTTCGAATTCGATGCCCGGCGCGTCGAGCTGGAAATGGCCGTCGCCAGAGACCACGACCGGACCCAGCGCATGGGATCCCCTGGGGGTTCGCAGCACGGCGCTTGCGTTCCCGCCAAGCCTCGGTGTCAGCGCGCGCCCCGCTATCCGTTCTCCTTCCAGCGAGGCGCTCAGGATTCCGACTGCGGAGTCGCTCGTCTCGTTCTCGTCCAGCGCGTCTGCCGGGAGGCGGGCAGGGGCCGTTCCCGGGGCCGTGACCCAGTAGCTCTTGCTGCCCCGCTGGACCCGGAGGACCCCGGCCTCGACGTTTCGCCCGAACAGACCGGCATGCGTCACATTGGCGCTGCCGCTGAGAAGGAGGCGTCCTTTGCGGCAAACCAGTTCGATCGACTTGGCATGGAGCGGTCTGTCATCGTGGCCGAACGCATCAGCGACATCGACGGGCTGCCACTTGGACCCGCCCTCGAAGGGCCAGGCATTCGAACCCGGACTGCGGACCGTTCCTGCGGGATGGGCATGGAGATGCGCTTTTTCGATACCCAGCAGTGTCGCGAGCGCATCCAGCCCGTCGGCGCGTAGATCGTAATAGGGCGAGACCGCCGTAAGGCGGGTCACGCCGCCAAGGTCGTCGGCATAGAGCGCGAGCTGTTCCGCGATCGGCGCATCGAGGCTGTGCACCACATGGATATGGCCCGTCCGCGGCTGTCCCTGCGCCGATCGTCGCAGAAAGCCGGCAATCGTCTCGCAGGCAGGCCCTGCCGTCGTGATGATCTGAGCCGACGCGGCGAGCTGTTCGAAAAACGCCGCCGCATCGTCGAATGCATCCGCCGCGAAGCTTGGGTGCAGATGCTCGACCAGCTCGAGATTGCCGCCCCAGCCCGCGAAAGTCAGGTTGCCCGATCCGACGAGCAGATGAGCATCATCATCGCCGAACAGCGCGCCCACTTTTGCGTGGAACACCCCTTGATTTGCGCAGGCGACGGCTTCGATCTCATAGTCGCGGCCGACCCTGCGCGCACCTTCCTCGCTCAGGCCGGCGCGCACGCCTTCCGGATCGGCCAGGATGAGAGCATTGCGGCTACCCCCGCGAAGCAGCGCGTCGAGAAGCACTGCCTCGAAGAACGACAGCGAAAGCGCATAGGTCGTGAAGGCAGCACGCTTCCACGGCGCTGCCGAGATCAGATCGAGCGGATTCACACGTACCCCCTTGGTTCCAGCCTAATCGCTCGCCAGTTCACCGACAGTAAAAATCGAAGCTGGACCGAAAAGCGATCGCTCGGCGGCTCTGCAGCTCGCTGGTTCGCCGTAAGCCAATCGGGGAAAGGGAAGGGGGGGACGGAGCTGGTGTCCGGGATGATCCGGACGCCAGATGGAGCTCCTTCCCATGACCGCATCCGTTAAGCTCGCCAAGCTCACGCTTTCACCCATCAACGTCCGCAAGCGACCCGACGAACTGCTCGAAATCCCGCAGATGGCGGCCGATCTCGAAGCGCGCGGAGTCCTGCAGAACCTGCTTGTCACCCCCGTCCGGAAACCGCGCGGCACCTTCGAGGTGTTCGACGGCGGCCGCCGCCTGCGCGGCCTGCGCCTGCTCGCCGAGCGCGGCGTGATCGACCCCGAGACCTATGACGTTCCCGTGAAGGTCCTGGTCGGTGACGAGGCGACCCTGTCCGAGACTTCGACGGCGGCCAACTTCCACCAGCTCAAGATGACGCCGGCCGAGGAATGCCGGGCGTTCCAGTATTTCATTGGGCTGACGGGCGACATCGACGGCGTTGCCAAACGCTTCGGCCTCACCCGCCGCTTCGTCGAGGGCCGCCTGCGCCTTGCGACGCTCGCCGAGCCGATCTTCGAGGCGCTGAGCGAAGGCACGATCACGCTCGACGTCGCCAAGGCCTATGCGTCGACAGAGAACCAGGAGAAGCAGCTGCTCGTCTGGAACAGCTACGGCACCAGCTATTCCAACGCCGACACCATCCGCCGTGTTATCGCCAACGAGACCATGAACTCGACCGATCCCGTCGCCATCCTGGTCGGCGAGGACCGCTACGCGGACGCCGGCGGCAAGGTCGATCGCGACCTCTTCAGCGACAGCGGCGACAAGTGGGTCAATCCCGAGATCGCGCAGCGGCTCGCCGCGGACATCATGGAGGCAGAAGCCAAGCTTGTCGGCGAGGAGCTCGGCCTTGGCTGGATCCGTCCGATCGCGTCCAACTATACCCACAGCGCCGCCGCCGGCCTCTATCGCGTCATCCTGCCCACCGCGGACCCGACCGAGGAACAGCAGGCCCGGCTCGAGGCGATCGCGGAGCGTCAGCAGGCGATTTCCGTGGCGATGGACGACGAAGCCATCGGCGAGGACGCGTATAAGGCGCTGGACCAGGAATATGACGCGCTCAGCGCCGAGGAGCTTGCGATCCGCAAGGTCGCGCCAGTTCTGCCGGACGAACTGCGGCCGCTGGTCGGCGCCTTCCTCAAGCTGACGCCCAAGGGCGAAATGGTGCTCGACGCCGAATATTACAGCGAGGAGGCTATCCGGATCGGCGGCACCGAGGACGAGACGGGCGACACCGCGGACAAAGGTTCGCGCGGCCGGCCGAGCGGTGCCGGCAGGGAATCCGCGACCCCGGCCTCCCGGCCGGAAGCGGTGGCTCCGGGCGGCAAGCCGCTCAGCGCGCGGCTCTACGACGAGCTCGCGATGCAGCGGCGCGACGTCCTGGCGGCGACGCTCCTCAGCCACCCGGCCCTCGCGCTCGATTATGCGCTCTTCGTCATGATCGACGATCGCATGACCGCCGAAAGCGCCTATGGCTCGACCATTCGCGCTCGCTCGCCCCAGGACCCGGTCACCGGCGAGCAGCCTGCGACCCGCGCCCGTAGCTATCTCGCCGAAGCCCATGACGGGCTCGATGCCGGCTGGACCGAGTACCAGTCGCAGGTCGACCGGTTCGAGGCCTTCCGCGGTCTCGACGACGACGCCAAGGCGGCCTGGCTCGCCTATATCGTCGCGATGTCGCTCGAAGCGCCAAATTCCCGCGCCGAGCAGTCCCCGCTGCAAAACCGGCTTGCGACCATCATGGAAATCGATGTCGCAAGCTGGTGGCGGCCGACCTCGGAGAACTTCTTCGACCGGGTCAGCAAGGGTTCGATCCTGACCTTGCTCGCCGATGTCGGCGGTGCGGCGCTCACGGCGCGTCACGCGACGATGAAGAAGTCCGAAATCTCGGAATCGTGCGCCAAGCTTTTCGCCGGCGAAGCGATCGTCGAGCCGGAGGTTCGCGACGCGGCGCTCGCCTGGGTGCCGAACGCGATGAAGTTCCTCGATTCTGCGCCCGCCGACGATCTCGATGTCGACGACGAACCCGAGGACCAGGGTGGCGATCAGGACACGGTCGCGGTGAACGACGCCGATGGCGAACCTCAGCTGGACGATCAGGGCGCGCTCGCGGCCTGACGCCTCTCACCTCCTGGAGTGCTGACCGCCGGCGCGCAGACACGCGTCGGCGGTTTCCCTTTCCCGCACAGCGGAGTTCTCACCATGTCAGCTTCACGTCGATCCAGCCGCGACGTCGCCGCGGAAATCACGGATCTCATCATCCGCAAGCTAGAGGAGGGCGTTCCGCCCTGGTCGAGACCCTGGCGATGCAGCGGCGCCGGCGGCCGCCCGCTCCGGCACTGCGGGACGCCTTACACCGGCATCAACACGCTCTATCTCTGGGCGCTCGGCGACGCGATGGGCTACCGTTCGCGCTTCTGGATGACCTATCGCCAGGCCGAGGCGCTCGGCGCCAATGTCCGGCGCGGCGAGACCGGCGCGATCTCGGTCTATTATTCGTCGTTCAAGAAAACCGAGGAGCATCCCGAAACCGGCAAGGAGGTCGAGAAGAACATCCGCTTCCTTCGCCACTACGTCGTCTTCAATGCCGACCAGATCGACGCGCTCCCGGCCTATTTCTACGCCCCCGAAGAACCGGAAACGCCGGTGGAACCCTCCACCCGCCAGGCGGCGATCGACGCCTTCTTCGACGCGATCCCCGCCGACGTTCGCCATGGCGGCAACCAAGCCTACTTCACGCCGACCTTTGACCATATCCAGATGCCCAGCCGAACCTCGTTTCGCAGCATGGATCTGTACGCGTCGACGAGATGTCACGAGACCGTCCATTGGTCGGGCCACTCCGACAGGCTGGCCCGCACGTTCGGCAAGCGCTTCGGCGACAAGGCGTATGCGTTCGAAGAGCTCGTCGCCTTATCTGGACAGTCTGCACCGTGCCTGACGCTTCATTGAAGGGTATCGTCCGGGCGCGACGCAGGGGGGCATCAGGCCGGATGAAGCGCTCCCAATAAGCTGGCGTAGTCCGGCCTGATGACCACCGTCCCGCAGGCGCGCAATGGGTGCGTTCTGGATTCGGGAGGGGGTCCGGGGGAGGGACTGGCAAGCTGTGGATATTTCAGAAGAACCGATCTCCATCCAGGAACGCCGCGAAGCAGATGGACTGGACGCCCACATTCCGATCATCCTGCGCGATGGTACGATCTATGATCCTGATCTCGATCGCTACTTCCTCGATCTGCCGCTCAACGGCGCGCGTTCGCGCCACTCGCTGCGGGCACACGGCTACGATGTCCTGGTTTGGTTGCGGTTTCTGGGTTCGGCTCGCCGCAAGACAGTCTGGCAAGCCGATACCGATGATGTCGGTGCGTATCATCGGGCACGCCGGCGTAGTGACGCCGAGTTCCGGATATCAGCCTCGTCGTGGAACCGGGCGGTTGCATCGCTGGACAAGCTCTATCGATGGGCCGAGCGCGAGGGCCTGGTCGAGCGTACGCCATTCACCCATCGGCAGATCTGGCGAAGATCGCACGGCGGTCGGCGCGCTGCCATCGCCGAGCATAACGAAGCTTATGAGCGGGCTGCGCGCCGGTCCGATGTGCGCTTCGTCGATCTTCCCGCCTACCATGTATTCCGAGACGTCGGCCTGCGCGGCCTGACCGTCGAGGGAGCTGAGCGCCCGGGAGCGCGCGACCGCAATGGTGCACGCAACGCGCTGTTCGCTGACCTGCTGGTCACCACCGGTTTGCGTCTCGAGGAAGCATCCTTCCTTCTCGCAGCGGAGATTCCCGGCAGCGATGTTCGTGTAGAGCGCCAACGCCGGGTAGAACTGCCGGCGGCCCTGACCAAGGGCGACCGGGGCCGGACCATGCTGCTACCGCGTCGCCTGCTGCCCGCATTCGATGCATACATTGCGGTCGAGCGCGCATCGGCGGTGGCCAAGTTCGCCTCACGTCGAGGTTGGGAGGCCATCGACCGCCCGATCTTCATACACCGCCCACCCACCGCACCGACCGCTTTGCACCTCGTGGGCGGCGGCATGATGGATATGGAAGTCGTCACACCGGATGAACGGGCCAGGCTCGTGATTTGCGCCGACGATGGCACGCCAGGTGAGGCGGCAGTCCTCTGGCTCACCGAGGTCGGGCAACCGGTGCTGCCCAACTCGTGGGAAGCGATCTTTGCCCGGGCGAGCCGTCGATGCACGGATGCCGGTATTTCCGTTCGCGTCAGCCCCCATCAGCTCAGGCATTCGTTCGCCGTGCACATGCTGGCGATGCTGATCCAGCGGCGCCTCGGCGAAGTTGCTGCACCGGCAGGCGCCATGGACGGCTATCGCCAGTTGCTCGGTGATCCGCTGCAGCAGGTGCAACGCCTGCTCGGCCATTCCAGCCTTGCCACCACGTCGATCTATCTCGATCACATTGCCACTCGTGCCGATACCGTCGATGCGGCGGTGGAAGAGTTGCTTGCGCGTGTGCCGGGCTATCTCCGGCCATGACCGCCGCTCCTCGTAAAGGCCGTAAGGTCGGGTTCGAGGGCCAGACCACAGAGCCCGAGGCCGACCCATGGCTGCAGATCAGCACGCTGCGCTTCACGATCGCCCCGCCGTATGGGGGCGAGGTTCTTGTCGATTTCACCAGACTGCACCCACGGGGACTGGCACTCGCCTTTGCCCGAGGCCTGTTCATGCTGGTCGCTCCACGCGGGCCCGTAGCGGTTCGCTCCTCCATCAAGACATACATGACCCAGCTGCCGAGCTTCTTTGCCTATCTTGCCAGGACTGGTGATCGGATCTCCGGGCCGGCCGACCTGCGAGCCAGCCACGTCGATGGATACGAAGCGTGGCTCGAAGCTCAGGGCAAGTCGCGGGGCCACGCGCCGACCTTTGTCGCCAAGGTCGTTTCCGTGCTTCGCCGGATCGCTTCCGATCAGCCGGATGTCATCGAGGCGGGCTTGCGTGAGCGGCTTCGCTACGTCAGCTCGCAACCTTACGCCCCGCCCCGCCCACGCGACGCCTACAGCCCGTTCGTTGCCCGCCAGCTCCGCGACGCGGCCCGCATCGATCTGGTCGCGATCGAGGCCAGATTGCGGGCTGGCCCATGCTTTGGCGAGATTCGGGAGATCGAGGCAACTGCCCGCAAGGCGCACGCCGCGATAGAGGCGCGTGGGGTCCTCAGGCATCGCGACCCTGAGTGGATGGCACTCTATGCCAGGCGTTGGAAGCGCGGCCTCTGGAACGCGGATTTCAGCATGACGCTGCACAGCGCTCATTACCTGACGTCCGTCGATATCGTGCCGCTGCTGGTCCTGCTTTCGCTGGAGACCGGGCTTGAGCTCGAGTGCTGCAAAACGCTGACCGTCGATTGTTTGCGCAACGCCTCGGGCGGTACGGTGGAGATCGCTTACACCAAGCTTCGCGCACATGGCGCCGAACACAAGACCATCAGGGTGCGAGACGGTGCCTCGTCGACGCCGGGAGGGCTGATCCGGCGCATCATCGCACTCTCGGCAAGCGCGCGGGCCCATAATTCCAGCGATTGCCTGTGGGTCTATTACCAGACCGGTGAGATCGTCCACGGCATTCGCCATCCGCGCTCGACCATCGATGCATGGACCACGCGCCACGCCATTGCCGATGACACGGGCAGACCGCTGTATCTGCGCCTGTCCCGGCTCCGTAAAACGCACAAGGCGCTCTGGTATCTCAAGACCGAAGGGCACATGGCACGGTTCGCCGTCGGCCACACGATCGAGATCGCAGCGCGGCACTATGCCGATGTTCCCTCGCTCAGACCCCTGCATGAGCAGACCGTCGCCGACGCCCTCGAGGAGGCAGTCGCCGGTCCCCGAGTCATTCCTCCCTCCGAGGAAGATCATCTGCGCAGTCGAGCCGCAAGCGCGGACCAGATTGCCGATGCGCCATCGGTTGCCGTGCTCGACGGAGAACAGGACGTATGGCTGGCGAGCTGCGGCGGCTTCTACGCAAGCCCTTTTGCCGCAGCTGTCGGCTCTCCATGTCCCACGCCGTTCTGGGGCTGCCTCGATTGCAAAAACGCGGTGATCACTGCGCGCAAGTTGCCAGCGATCCTCGCGTTTCTCACCTTTATCGATGAGCAGCGCGCAGGCATGAACACGAACGAGTGGGCGGCCAAGTTTGGTCACGCCCGTGAACGCATCGTCCGCCAGATCCTGCCTGCCTTCGGCGATGACGCTGTGGCTCAGGCTCGCGCGCGGCTCGCCGCCCAGCATCCCATTGTCTATCTGCCGCCCGAGGCCCGGGCATGACTGCCGCATCCTTGCCGGCCCATGACGGCAGGGCGCGTGAGACGCTTCCCGTACTCATGTCGGTCCCGTTGCGGCCTGGCTGCAACCGCGCCGATCTCTCGCGTTACGGCGATCCGACCTGGGACCTGTCGCCGGGCGTCTTTCGCGATAACGCCCGGCGCTGCCATGTCACCGTGCATTTTAGCAGCATCGAAGACCCAGCCATTGCCGATGCCCTGCGCCAGTTTCTCCATGCGCGGCTCAATGTCGATCTGCCGGGCCATCGCCCCCGGCTTCAGCCAGCAGCCGTGCGGGGTGAGGCCAACCGGGCCCTGCTTTTCTTCAACTTCGTGAAGGCCGACCTTGGGCGCTTCGATCTTGCGCGGGTCGATCAGTCTCTGCTTGACCGCTTTGCCCGTTCGAAGCGCCGTGAGGGGCTACGTCCGGTTGCGGTCGCAGTATTGCTGCGCGTCATCTTCGACCTTCACGAGTTGCGCCGCCACCTTCCAACGGCCCGTCTTCGTATCGATCCGTGGCCCGGGCGCAGCCCGTTCTCGGTCGCCGGTGCCCGGTACATCCCCGGTGAGAACCGGACGCCACGCATTCCCGAAGAGATCATGACGCCGCTGCTGGCATGGTCGCTGCGCTATGTGACCCACTTCGCGCCCGACATTTTCGCTGCGCGCCGGGAGCTTGAGCGTCTCGAAGCCAGGCGCAGCCGATTGATTGCGCGCGAGGCTCATCTCGATCAGGCCGAACGCCGCGCGCGGCAACGGCAACGGCTAACCGCATACCTCACGGGCTTGCGGCGGCAGGGCCGCGGCGTTCCCATCTGGACCGGCTTGTACAACGCTGCTGTCCGCACCGATCCGTTGACCGGCGAACACCTGCCACCGATCAACTACCATCTCCTTCATCTCCACGCCGGCGTCGATGCGCAGGCAGAGCCCGCCATGCACCTCAGTCTGACGACCGGTGCACCAGACCTGATCGCCGCCGCCATCACGGAACTCGGCACCGAAGTCGGGGGGATGGATGCACCGATCGCCGTGGATCCCGGGACCCGTCAGCCCTGGCGCAGCCGATTCGATGTCAAGGCATTGGCTCTGGAAGAGGTCATGCTACAGTCCGCAGCCTATATTGTTTGCGCCTATCTGTCGGGTATGCGCGACAGCGAGATCCAGGCAATGAAGCGTGGATGCCTATCCATCGTCAGAGACGAAGACGGCGTTATATTGCGTCACCGCATCAAGTCGGTCGCGTACAAGGGCAAGCGCGGAGGCGGAGAACAAGCGGAGTGGGTTACGATCGCGCCCGTTGCCGACGCGGTCGCTGTGCTCGAGCAGTTGTCCGAGCGGGCCGGACGAGCGCGGGGCACTACGACGCTTTGGCCTGTGCTGTCACTTCGCGCCAACACCAAGACTCATGTCTCTGCCGAGATCGTCCGCCAGCTCAACCGATTTCGTGACCATCTCAACCAGCAGTTTGGATCGCCTGATGCGCCGGTGATTCCTCCACGACCCAATGGCACACCCTGGCGGCTGACCACCCGTCAGTTCCGCCGCACGATTGCCTGGCATATCGCCAACCGGCCCTTCGGGACGATCGCCGGCATGATTCAGTACAAGCACGCCAGTGTTGCCGCCTTCGAAGGCTATGCTGGAAGCAGCCGGTCGGGATTTCGCGGCGAGATTGAAGCCCAGCGTGCGCTCGGCCAGATCGACGACATCCTGGCCTATTTCGACGAGCGGCAAGGTGGTGCCCGCTTGGGTGGCCCTGCCGCGAACCGCGTCGGGACCGGGCTCGATGTCGTCGCAAGCGAGCTGGCGCCGCTGCCCGCCATGATCGCCGATCGGCAGCGCTTGCGCACCATGCTCGCCAGTCTCGCGCGAACACTGCATGTCGGCCCGCTGGCCGACTGCTTCTTCGATCCCGCAACGGCCCTGTGCCTCAACCGGATCACACAGCCCGGCCCGCCAGCACCGATGATTTCGATGTGCGAACCGCTCCGCTGCCCCAACGCCTGCCTCACCGCGCGGCATCGCGCGTCCTGGCAGCGCGGGGCCGACGAAGCGCGCATGCTGCTGCGCGAGAAGCGGCTTCCTGAGCCGCAGCGGGTCACGCTTCAGGCCGAAGTCGCAAGGATCGAGACAGTTCTCGCTCAGATCGTGCCCGGTACCGCCACACCGCATGCCGGTGTGGCGGGAGAGGAAGAGGATGCCGGTTTTGGGGTGACGGACTGAAGGAGCGGGAGAGAGTTTCCCTCCGACCGTCGCGGAGACCTGCCATGACCCGATCCCACCCAGCATCGGCGCGCGCCGACGTCTATTCACGCATCACCGCCGAGATCGTTGATGCCATCGAAGCCGGTGCCGGTGACTGGCGCATGCCGTGGCATCACGACGGCGCGGCCACCACCCGGCCGCAGAATGTCACCTCTCGTCGGCGCTATCGGGGCGTCAACGTGCTGGCGCTCTGGATTGCTGCCGAAGCGGCTGCTTATTCCAGCGGTCTGTGGGGCACCTACCGTCAGTGGGCGGCTCTCGGTGCGCAGGTTCGCAAAGGGGAGCACGGCACCACGGTCGTATTCTGGAAGCAGGCTACATCGCGCGCCGACGATGATCATGATGAGGGCGAAGCCGGCCCCGGGCGCATGTTCGCCCGCGCGTTCACCGTGTTCAACCTCGCTCAGGTGGAAGGCTACGAGCCTGCACCGGTCGCGGTCTTGCCCGAGAGCGAACGGTTCGCGCACGCCGAGGCGTTCGTTTCTGCATTGAAGATTCCGGTCATCGAGGGGGCATACGACGCGCATTACCGGATCGATCTCGACCAGATTTTCATGCCGACCTTTGCCACATTCCGCGACGCGTCGGCCCACATGGGCACATTGCTGCACGAATGTGGTCACGCCACTGGCGCAAAGCACCGGCTCGACCGCAACTTCGCCGAACGGTTCAAGCGCGACAGCCTCGCGATCGAGGAGATTTGCGCCGAACTTACCGCATCGTTCGTCCTCGCGGATCTCGGTATCGCCCATCACCCACGGCCCGATCACGCCGCCTACGTCGCGTCCTGGCTGCGCGTGTTCAAGGATGACCCACGTGCGATTTTCACAGCTGCCAGCAAGGCCCAGGCCGCAGCCGACTGGATGCATGCCCAGCAGCCTCAGGCCGAGGAGATGGCGGCGTGAAACAGGTTCGAAAAAATGGCGCTGGAATTCACATTAGCGCTGGACTGTCAGGATATGTGGCGGAGCTAGGGGCGGCGTTCGTCAGCGCGACCATCGGCATCAAGCTTCACGATCGTGAAGACCACGCCGCCTATCTGGCGAGTTGGCTACAGGCCCTGCGCAACGACAAGCGGTGCATCTTCACCGCCGCCCGCCTAGCCCAGGACGCGTCCGACTGGCTCTTGAGCCGCATGGCCGTTGAGACGGCCCCTGAACTGGACGAGGCGGCATGAGCGCCCCCACGATCCCGGCCCCGACGAGGGCCGGGACGTGGCGGCGCGACTGGCCTATGATCCCAAAATCACGACCGTCGCCATCATTGACGGCGGTGAGCGCCACCTTTTCAATCAGCCGCTACTTTCGGGGTTGCCGACGTGCAAGCCAGGTCCGCATTTCGGCGATCTCGCGCCTTTGGGTTGCCACCACTGCGGCCGCGAGGCGGCGCACGGCGGGATCTCGGCCATACTTCAATTCGATTTCAGCCATCGCGATAGCGCCTTCATGATGGGGAATCATCGCGCGCATAAAATCGGCGTCGGCATCACCCGTGAAGGCTACGTCCATATCGCCATGCATCTTGGCATTTGCGGCCCGGTAGGCCCGCGTAGCGGGCGGCTCGTTTAGCGAGCCTGACACGGCACCAGTTGACCCATGCTGGGTATGCTGTGCCTTCGCGGAAAGCGGGGTTAAGACGGCGGTCATTGCCAGCATCAGCGCGAACGGCCTGTTGCTTCCGATCATTACGATTCGTCTCCAGTGATAGTGATTTGGTTCATGGGGCGGGCGAAGGTGGCTCGCTTCAGCGTCCAGACTGCCGCCCCGCCGCCGCGTCGAGCTCGGCCACGGCTTGCGCCGCGGCCTCGCAGTCGCTGCCGGTCTCTTGGCCCCGCTCGCAGCGTGTGACGACCAGTCTCGCCTCTTCCGCGTGGAAGCGGAAATAGCCGGCGTCGCGTGGTTTAATCAGCCCGCATCCGGACAGAACGATTGTTGCGGCAACGGCGATGATCGCCTGCTGCTTGCTGTTCCCCATTATGTCGATCCTCTCCATATTCCGGCCCAACGCCACTTCCCTCCGTTGCGACGCCATGCGTGAAATCCGCTGCGGTGAAGCCTTCCAACCAATCTGATGAGGATGATCGCGCTGGCTGGTGAGATCAGGCTAAAGGCACGTGCAAAGCGTGTGATGCGGACAAGCATCGAAGCTGCCATGAGCCAAAGGCCGGCAGGAAACGCGGGCAGCAGGTCAGCCATCAATGGCCACCCCTTGATCGCCCGAAAGTCGCGACCCGCCAAAGATACCAGATGACGGCCAGCGCGAGCACGGCGTTGCTGACCGGTTCGATGACGCTCGCCACCTGGCTATAGCGTTCGCCCAGCTCATAGCCCGCCAGCACGAGGATAACGGTCCATATGGCCGAGCCGGTGAGCGTCGAGACCAAGAATGGACCAAGGGGCATCCCGCTGACCCCTGCGGGCACCGAAATCAGGGTCCGGACTCCCGGGACCATGCGCCCGAACAGAACCGCCCAACGACCGTAGCGGTCGAACCAGCGGTCGACATGATCGACCTCACCGGGCGTCAACGTCAGCCATCGGCCGTGGCGGGAAGCAAAGCGCTTCAATCGTTCGATGCCGATCCAGCGGCCGACATAGTACCACAGCACCGCCCCTGCAGCCGATCCGAGGGTGCCGGCGATTGCCACCACCCACAGCGAGCCGCGCCCCTGCGCAGCGGTGTAGCCGGCAAGTGGCAAAATCACTTCCGACGGGATTGGCGGAAAGACGTTTTCGGCCAGCATCAGCAGGAAGACGCCAAAGCCGCCGAGTGACGCGAGGATCGATGTTATGATGTCGAACACAAACCAGCCTCGTCAGAAGATCCAATAGGAGATCGCGCAAATTACGAGCAGGAGGGCGGCGACGGACCCAACGATCCGATTTTCCAGGCGCGGACATTCGACGTTCCTGATCCGCACGGCGACCTGCCAAGCGGGTCGAACCGGACACCGCCATGAACCTGCGGCAATCCGATCCAGCTCGGCATCAGACAATCCGAAGAACGATTTTGCTTCACCGCGCGATCGTCCCGCCAACCCCATCACCCGCAGCACCACGTCGCTCCATGCGACATCGATCGCGCTCGGCCGATCGACCATCGTGCCGCGCGCGTCACCGCCCGCCCACGAGGGGGACAGCAGGCCGATGATCTGGTGGGGATTGCGCTCCAGCAGCGTCGCCCAGCGCAGCAAGCGATGTTGGCGGTCTCGCGCCGCGATGGTCGTCGCCGGTGACCAGCGCCGGGTAAGGGATCGCACAGGCCGCATCCATCGGCTCGCCCAAGGGCTCGTCATGGGCTCGCCGAGCTGCCGACGTCGCCATTGGTGGCACGCTTGAGCGGACGAGAGCAGCGCAGGGTGAGGAAGGTGGTGGCGCTCAGGATGAAGGCGATGTCGTATAGGCCGTAGCCTACGGCCGCGCCGAGAGCCCCAGTCGCCCACAGACTGGCCGCCGTCGCCGTACCTGACGCCTTGTCGCCCTTCTTCAGAATCGCGCCGCCCCCGATGAAGCCGACGCCCGTAATCAGACCTTCGAGCAACCTGGCTTGCGCTGGAGACGTGCGGCCGAGGATCGCGATGCCCACCAGCACGAAGCCGCAACTGGCGATGGCAACCAACGGGAATGTACGGATGCCTGCGCTGCGGGCGTCCTTCTCGCGATCCCAGCCAACAGGAAGGGCGAGCGCGTAGGCGACGGCGAGACTGATGATATGGGTGGCGATCTCCCACCACGAGCTTTGAAACATGCCGGCCTGCCTGTTCTACGCGATTGCTCCAGATCGGAGGTAAAGGGCTAAGGTCGGGACGAGAGTCCCACAGACGTTCAGGCCCAAGGCGGGGATCGCGAACATCGGCGATCCCTACCGGTGCAGACATGCGATGATGGCTGTCACGACGGCGGTGGTTTCCGCAACGTCGCGCACTCTCACCGTATCGAGGCCAATTTCAGCGGCGGGATAGTCATTCCCACCGGGGAAGATCGCGTCGCCGATGAACAGCATCCCGTCGAGCGGGACGCCGCTTTCAGCACTCAGGCGCTTCAGGCCATAGCCCTTGTCCACCCCTGCCCTGGTCACGTCGATCGATGTCGTGCCACCTAGATTGATCGAGAGGTCCGGCAGCGTCGCGCGCAACGTGGCCTGCAACGCGGTCCTCTTCTTTCGGTCGGGATCCCACGCTTCCTTTTCCTTTAGCGGCGCTCCCTGCCCCAGCCCCGAAAAGGTGATCTGGCTGCCCCGGTCCTCGATCCGTTCGCCCCAGATACGTTCGTCGGCGAGGCTGGCATCGGTCAGGGCTTGATCGAAGGCCGCGCGGATCGTCGCCTTCTCTGCGTCGTCGAACAGCTCGGCATAGACCGCGCGCCAAGCGCCGTTGATGAACCGATAGAGTTTTGTGCCTGTGGTCGGCATCAACCAGAGACGGTCAAGCGCGGCGCCGGCAGGAAGACGCGAGGCGACCTGCTTTTCGAACTGCGGCCAGTCCCCGCCCGAGATCACCGCCACATCCGTGACGGCGAGCAATCGGGCGAGGGTTGTGGCCATATCCTCCGACAGCGGCCGCTTGCTCTCGGCAAGCGTGCCGTCGAGGTCGAAGGCGATCATCCACTTCATGCCGCCTTCCCCGCCGGATCGCGGTAGGCGAGCAGCCTGAGCGCATTGATGACAACAAGCAGCGTTGATCCCTCATGAACCGCCACCGCTGGCCCAATACCGAGGCCCAGGATGGTGGCAGGAACGAGGAAGGCGACCACGCCCAGGCTGACGAAGACGTTCTGGCGGATGATCCCGCGTGTGTGACGGCTCAAGCCGACCGCGAATGGCAGGTGCGCCAGATCGTCGGCCATCAATGCGACGTCGGCTGTCTCCAGCGCCACGTCCGAGCCCGCCGCGCCCATTGCAATGCCGACCGTTGCACTGGCCATCGCCGGCGCGTCGTTCACGCCGTCGCCGACCATCGCGACCTTGTCTTCACCGGCGAGCTTCTTGATCGCGGCAACCTTGTCTTCGGGCATGAGGTCGCCCCACGCCTCATCGATCCCGACTTCGTTGGCGATCGCTTCGGCGACTTTCTGGTGGTCGCCAGAGATCATTATCATCCGCGACACGCCCATCTCGTGCAGCCGGCGCAGCGCGGTCTTTGCCGCTTCGCGGGGCGTGTCCATCAGGCCGATCGCGCCCAGGTCGCGGTCCCCCTTGCGGACCACCATCGTCGTGCGACCGTTCTCGCGCAGTTTCGCGATCGCGTCCTGCGCTCCCTGCCCCAGCGCCGGAATACCCTCACTCCCGAACATCTCGGCCTTCCCGATCCAGACCGTCTCGCCATCCACGCTCGCGGTGACGCCCCGACCGGTCAGGCTCTTGAGGTCGCCGGCAGTCGGCACGGCACGATCGTTCAGTCGTTCGCGACCGTCCTTGACGATCGCTTGGGCCAGAGGATGGTCGCTCAACGCTTCGACGGCGACGGCCAGCGCCAGCAGCTCGCCTTCATCGGCGCCATCGACGGGCACCACATCGGTGATGCGCGGACGACCTTCGGTCAGCGTGCCCGTCTTGTCGAAAGCGATCGCCTTGAGCGACCCAAGGTTTTCGAGCGGTGCACCGCCCTTCACGAGCACGCCGCCCCGCGCTGCACGGGCAACGCCAGACAGGACAGCGCTCGGAGTTGCGATGGCGAGCGCGCACGGGCTTGCCGCCACCAGTACCGCCATCGCGCGATAGAAGCTGTCGCGGAACGGCTCGTCGACGACCACCCATGCGAAGAGCAGGAGCACCGACAGGATCAGGACAGCAGGCACGAAGATCCGCTCAAACCGATCGGTGAAGCGCTGCGTCGGCGACTTCTGCGTCTCCGCTTCGCTCACCATCTTCACGACCTTGGCGAGTGCGCTTTCGTTGGAACGGCGCGTCACCTCGATCTCGATCGCGCCGCCGCCGTTGATCGTACCGGCAAAAACCCGGCTTTCCGCGTCCACCGCATCGGGCTTTGCGCGTGCCGCCGCAGCGTCGGCGACCGGCACCTTGTCGACCGGGATGCTTTCACCCGTCACCGGGGCCTGGTTGATCGCGCTCGTGCCCTTGATGACGAAGCCGTCGGCGGGCAGGCGCTCATTCGGGCGCACGATGGCGATGTCCCCGACGACCATCTGTTCGACAGGGATTTCGCTAGTTTCCCCGTCGCGACGCACGGTCGCGGTTTCCGGGGCGAGCTTCGCCAGCGCCTCGATCGCCTTCTTGGCGCGACCCATCGCGTAATGCTCGAGCGCGTGACCAAGGCTGAACAGGAACAGCAGCAGCGCGCCTTCGGCCCATGCGCCCAGCGCAGCGGCGCCGGCGGCAGCGACCAACATCAGCGTGTCGATCTCGAACTTCTTCATCCGAAGGTTATCGATCGCCTCGCGCAGCGTGAAGAATCCGCCGAAAAAGTAGGCTGTGATGTAGCAGGCGGTCGGCAGCCACTCCGGTGCGCCGGCAACTAGCCTCTCGATCGCATAGCCGATCCCCAGCAGCGCGCCGCAGGCGAGCGCGAAGATCAGCTCGGTGTTGGGGCCAAGAAACTCGGCATGGCTATGGTCGTGGCCATCGCCGGGACCGTGCTTCTCCTCGCTCATGCCGTGGCCCCCCGGCCCGTGGTCGTGGCCGGCATGGTCGTCGGCCGCGACCCGCTTGCCCACACCGACCTTCAGCTTGCCAAGTGCGGCGCGGACCTCCTCTTCGGTGGTTTCGCGTCGATCATACTCGACCCGAACCGAGCCGCTGGTGCTGGCGCTTGCCTGGACCACGCCGGGCAAGGCGCACAGCGCATCGCTGACGGTGCGTGCCCGACGCTCGTGATTGATACCTGTAACCTGCCAGATTGCATGGCCGTAGCGGTCGGTGATCTCGGCGCCCGCGGCGCGCACCATCTCGCGCACGCGCGGCAGCGGCAGCTTGGCAGCATCGAAATGGATGCACAGCGCCGCCGGCGTGTCGCCGTCGAGGCAGATCACATGCGCCCGCTCCACGCCTTCGCGCTTGGATAGGGTCGACACAAGACGGTCCAGGCAGGCATCGGCCGCATCAGGCAGGTCCGGCAACAGCACTGGAATATCGAGTTCGAGCTTGTCGTTCATGACGACCTCCTTTCGCTTTTCTTGGTTTCGGCGCGCGCATCGCGCAGGATTTCGACACCGCCCTTGATGGCGATGATGGCGGTGGCGAAGCCGACCAGCAGGTCCGGCCAGTTGGTGCCCAGCCACAACACCAGCACGCCGGCGATCAGGATGCCGCCGTTGGAAATGAAGTCGTTGAAGCTGAAGGTGGTGGCGGCCCGGAGATTGACGTCCGGATCCTTGAGGCGCTGAAGCAGCCGCAGGCAGAGGTAGTTCACGACACCGGCAATCGCCGACATGACCATCATCGTCGGTCCGATCGGCTCGCTGCCTTGCACGTAGCGCCGTGCGACATCGAGCAGAATGCCGCCCGCGAAGATCAGCAGCATGACGCCCGACGCCATCGCGGCGCGTGTCTTCCATGTCTTGCCCCGGGTGAGCGCCACGAGGCTCAGCGCGTACACGGCGGTGTCTGACAGGTTGTCGACGCCGTTGGCGATCAGCGCGCTCGAATCCGCGAAGAAGCCCGAGACGAAGAAGCCTGCCGCAATCGCCGCGTTCAGCAGCAGGACGATCCAGAGAGTGCGGCGCTCCTGTCCGCCGTTGTTGTCATTGCTCGAGATCATCCCATAATCTCCTCAAGCGTGAGCAGGGCCAGGAACCCCACGAAGAACATCGAGCTGATGAGCGGGGTGTCGGGTTTCTCGTGCGCCTCGACCAGCAGCTCCTCCGTGACGAGATAGAGCAGCGCCATCAGCCCGAAGCTGAGGAAGCCGGCGACCATCACCGGCGACAGCGTGGCGACGGGCACGGCCGCAAGCGCGCCGAGCGGCAGCAGCAGCGCCAATGCCGACACGATCACGATAATGCGAAGGCGCGAGCGATAGGTTTCCGCCAGCTCGTCGGTCAGCGTCAGCCCTAGGAACAACACTTCCAGCGTCAGCGCGATCGTCAGCAGGAAACCCGCCTTTTCGCCCGCCACGAAGGCGAGGCCGAGCACCAAGCCGTCGACCAGAATGTCAATGCCGATCGCGGCGAGCAGCGCCATCGGTCCTTTGAAGCGGGCTTCGAATGCCTTGAGCCCTAGCATCGTCGCAACGCCCGCCGCCCCGCCGATCAACGTCGCGCTGGGCGACGCCTCATGCTTGACCTGCGGCAGGATTTCAGTCGCGGCCGCCGCGAACACGACCCCTGCCGCGAGATGCTGGAGGCCGGCCACAAGGTTGGGCTTCAACTTGGTGCGGCTCGCTATGATCGCGCCGAGCACGACCGCCAGCACAGGCGCAAGCGTGTAAAGCAGTGCCTGCATATCCTATGATCCCTCCGGGGTTCGGTGACAGACGTGGATTTTCCCGCGCCGCATGAAGGCGATCGCCCCGCCCGCCACGACGGCCCGTGACTGGTTGCCGCGAAATTCATCACCGGTTCGCTGGGCGCGCAGGATCTCGGTCCTGCCCTTCGGCAGCCAGGTTACGGCCATCTTCAGGCCGTCGTCGATGAAGTCGACATCGGCGCGGGTGCCGTCGTCGCAATACATGATGCGCTGCGCGATCAGCCTTGGCGTCACACGCTTGTCGTGAGCCGGTTCGACAGGTTCGCTCGGAGCCGGGTTGCACGCCCCTACAATCACGCCGGTGACGAGAACGACGCCAACGCGCGCGATCGTCAGCCCGGGCAGATGCAGCAAGGCGCGCATGCCCATCACCACAGCACCCCGTGGTCAGGTGTCAGCGGCTCGGGGGCCGGAAGTCCCGCGGTTTGGAGAAGGTCGATCTCGATCGTGCGACACATTGCCGTGAGCGGGACATCGTGGACGCTATTGGCGAACGGATCGGTCAGATCCTCGCCGATGCTCAGCACCGCGAGGAAGACGAGTCCGATCAGCGTCGATCCGATCGGCGTGGCAAGGCCCAGGGATTCGACCAGCGCGATCGGGAGCAGCACGCAGAACACACGCGTGAAGAGGTTCGGGAAGAACCGAAAGCCATTGGGCAGCGGCGTGTTCTTGATCCGCTCCATGCCGCCCTGCGCATTGGCGATGTCGATCAGGACGCGCTCCACAGTTGCCTGCTGGATTTCGGTGATCCGACCTTCCGCGAGCGCGTCGGCGTAAATGCCCGATATGTCCTCCAGGAGCGCGTTGGCAGGGTTCAGGCGGGCGACCGCCATATCGGCGACTTCCGTTCCAGCGACCCGGGCAATCTCTTCATAGGGCGATTGTCGGCGAAGCTGGCAGCGCATCGAGTGCGCAAAGGCGATCTGCCGCAGGATGATGTTGTGCCGCATCTCACTGCCCTCGGGTTCCCCCTTGGTCAGGCTGCGCGTGATCCGGGCCAAGCTGCGCGAGGCATTGATGAGCGCGCCCCAAAGAGTTCGCGCTTCCCACCAGCGTGCATAAGCGGCGTTGGTCCGAAACCCCATGAAGAGCGCGATGGCAGTGCCGAACAGCGCCGTCGGCAAAGGCGGTTCCTTGATCGGGGTCATCATGTGGAATGCCGTCACCGCCACGTCCCACACGAACAGGATCGTGAGAGGCTTCCAAACCTCGACAATAATCTGCTTGAATCGTGGCCTTGTGCCGACAATCATACCAATACCGCCTTAGTTATCTTCGCGATCGTCATCCGATCGGCATGTTCATGATGTCTCGATATGCAGACAGCAGCTTGTTCCGGACTTGCAGCGTCGCCTCGAAAGTAATGGATGCACGGCTCTGGATGAGCGCGACGGTTGCAATGTCGGTGGTTTCGCCCCGTTCATATGCTTCGGTGACGACATCCTCCTGCTCCTGGGTCTCGTTGACCTTCGCCACCACGGCATTGAGGGTGTCGGCAAAGGTTGAGGCTGGAGCGGTCGGCGTCACGCCGGGCGGTGCCGTCGGCTGCGCCTCGCGCAAGGCGCGGCTTCGCGCGATTACTTCGGCGCGAATGGCCATCACATTCGAGATCGACGTGTCAGACATCGTTTCTCTCCCGTTGCGGTGCGACGTGTCGGAAGACATGACGGTTCATCGGGTGCCCTCCCGTTCGCAGGTCCGCGTGCGGCCTTCGCCTTCCACGATGGTGAGCTGCGACCCCTTGAAGGTCGCGGTGGCTGTCTCGCCGACATATTGGAGGCCCTGCGCTGGCGCGGTCAGCGTCATGGGCACGGCGCTGCTGGAGCGCCGCAAATCGATCTGCAGGCCGTTGTCCTTGTAGTCGACGAACAGCGGTTCCCCGTCGGAACAGCGATAGGGATGGCGCCCCATTTCCCCGGTCGCCACGGCGCTGTCGGATGAATGGATTTGCTGCTCCGTTGGCGGGGCTGGCGGCTTGCTTTCCGTGCAAGCCGCCAGCCCGACAACGAGGATGAGGGCGGGCAGTACCCGCTTCAACGGCGTCATCGCGCCTTCCTCCTGTAGCGGGAGGGGACGCGCTGACGATTGATCCCACGGGCAGGCTGACCCACCCGCCAGCGCAGATAGGTCGCAAGTCGATCGTCGGCATCGACCATCAGGGACCGCAGACGACGCAACATCATCGCCGCGAACGGCAAAGACAGCGCCCCGCGCAGCGTGCAGCTATGTGTTAGCCTGGTGCCACCGTCGTCCCCTGCCAGCTCGTACCGCTCTTCGAGCGTGAACAGATAAGGGATGCCGCAGGACCAAGCGAAGGCGTGCGGCTTGTCGAATTGATCGACCATGGCCGGCGTCCGAATTGGCCGGGTGATGCCCTGGATCGCGAAGGTACATTCCGTCTCGCCAAGCTGGCACGGGTTGTCGAGGAATACGAGCGGACTCCAAGCCCGGCGATGATCCGGATCGGTGATCGCCGACCAGATCCGCAGTGGCCCGCCGTGAAGCATTGAGCTGGTTATGGTGCGAGGCATATCCCCATCTCCCAGAGATGAGCGGGGCGATCGCGGATCGCCCCGCGCACCCATCAGGCCAAGTTGTTCACGAAGGTCTGACCGTGGTCGTCCCCTTCATGCTCCTCATTGTAGTGCTCGGGCTTCTCGATCGCCTTCTGCCCGAACCGGGCGTAGAGCGTCGGCAGCACGAACAGCGTCAGCAACGTCGCCGAGATCAGGCCGCCGATGACGACGGTCGCCAATGGCTTTTGCACCTCCGCGCCCGCGCCCTCGCCAAGCGCCATCGGAACGAAGCCGAGGCTGGCGACGAGCGCGGTCATGACGACTGGCCGCAGACGCTGCATTGCGCCGACATGGGCCGCCTCCTCGCGCGATAGCCCCGACCGGATCAGATCCTGGATTGAGCTGACCATGACGAGGCCGTTGAGGACCGCGATGCCCGACAAGGCGATGAAGCCCACCGCCGCCGAGATCGAGAAGTCCATGCCGCGCAGGAAGAGCAGCAGGACGCCGCCCACCAGCGCGAAGGGCACGCCGGTGAACACGATCGCGGCATCGCGGACCGATCCAAGCGCACCGTAAAGGAGCAACAGGATCAGGATGAAACAGGCCGGAATGACTAGCTTCAGCCGTTCGCTCGCCGATTGCAGGTTCTCGAACTGACCGCCCCATTCGAGATAGGCACCGGCAGGCAGCCGGACCTGGCTGCCGATCGCCGCCTGCGCGTCTGCAACGACGCTACCGACGTCGCGACCACGCACGTTGGCTTGCACCACCACGCGCCGCTTCCCGTTTTCGCGGCTGATCTGATTGGGACCGTCGACGACCTTGATGTCAGCGACACTGGACAGCGGCACATAGCCGCCCCCCGCCACCGGCACCTGCACCTGTTCCAGCAGGCCAATGTCAGCGCGCTGCGTCTCCGACAGGCGGATCACCACCGGGAAGCGGCGGTCGCCCTCGAAGATCTGGCCCGAGGTGCGTCCGCCGATTGTCGCGGTGACGGTATCCTGCACATCCTGCGCGGTGACGCCCAGGCGCGCCATCGCGTCACGATTGACGCGAATGTCGAGCATGGGCAGGCCCGTCGTTTGCTCGACCTTCACGTCCGCCGCGCCCTGCGTTTTGCGCAGTACGGCGGCGATTTGCTCGGCCGTCCGGTTCATCGTGTTGAAGTCGTCGCCGAACACCTTCACCGCGATGTCACCGCGCACGCCGGCGATCAGCTCGTTGAAGCGCATTTGGATAGGCTGGGTGATCTCATAGGCGTTGCCCGGGATTTTTGCGAGATTTCCCTCGATCCGGCTGACCAGCTCCTCCTTGGCAAGATCGGGATTTGGCCAATCCTTGCGCGGCTTCAGGATGACGAACATGTCGGTGGCGTTGGGCGGCATCGGGTCGGAAGCGAGTTCCGCCGTGCCCGTCTTGGAATAGACGAACGCCACCTCCGGCTGCTTCGACATCATCCGTTCGATCGGCACCTGCATCGCCTGACTTTGCTGGACCGACGTGGCGGGGATGCGCAGCGATTGGATCAGCAGGTCGCCTTCATCGAGCTGTGGCAGGAACACCGAGCCGAGCGTCGTGAAGGCGAGCGCCGCCACGACAAGGCTGCCGACACCCGCGCCGATCGTCAGGGTCGGGCGCTTCATTGCCCGGTCAAGACCGGGCTCGTAGCGCTTCTTCAGCCACGTGATGATGCGGCCGTCCTTCTCCTCAACCTTCTTCGACAGCCAGATCGCGATCATGGCCGGCACGAAGGTGATCGAGAGGATGAAGGCGAAGGCGAGCGCGATGATGACGGTGAGCGCCATCGGCACGAACGTCTTGCCCTCCACGCCGGTCAGCGTGAGCAGCGGCACATAGACAAGGATGATGATCGCCTGCCCGTATACCGAGGGGCGGATCATCTCGCGCGCGGCGGCCGCCACGGTCGCGAGCCGTTCCCTTACGCTCAGCAAGCGACCTTCATGATGCTGTTGCTCGGCAAGCCGTCTCAGCGCGTTCTCCACGATGATGACAGCGCCGTCGACGATCAGACCAAAGTCCAAGGCGCCAAGGCTCATCAGGTTCGCCGAGACGCCGGCACGCAGCATCCCGAAGCCGGTCAGCATCATGGTGATCGGGATGACCAGCGCCGCGATCAGCGCCGCGCGGAAATTGCCGAGCAGCAGGAAGAGCACGACGATGACCAGCACCGCGCCTTCCGACAGGTTCTTGGCGACCGTCTTGATCGTCGAGTTGACCAGCTCGGTGCGGTTGAGCACCGGCTGAACCACGACGTCGGGTGGCAGCGAGGCGTTGATCGACTTCAGCTTCTCGGCGACGGCCGTGGACACGACGCGGCTGTTCTCGCCGATCCGCATGATCGCGGTGCCGACAACGACTTCCGTGCCGTTCTCCGAGGCCGAACCCATGCGGATCGCCTGCCCCGTCTTCACGGTCGCGACTTGTTCGACCGTGATCGGCACGCCGTTACGTGTCGCGATCACGGTCCTGGCCAACTCGCCGGCATTGCGCACGAGCGCATCCGAGCGGACAGCCAGACCTTCGCCATTGCGATTGACGAAGCCGCCGCCGACGCTGGTGTTGTTGCGCTCCAGCGCGTTGCCCAGGTCCGTCAGCGTGATGCCGAGTGAAGCCAGCTTCTGCACATCGGGCACGACGAGGAACTGCTTGGCGTACCCGCCAATCGAGTCGACGCCGGCGAGGCCCGGTGTGTTCTTCAGAAGCGGCGTGACGATCCAGTCCTGCGCGGTGCGCAGGTAGGTCGCCTTGTCCTCTTCAGTCGTCAGTCGCTCACCCTCTGGCGTGATGTAACTGCCATCGGGCTGTTGGCCCGGTTCACCGGGCTTGTGCTTGTCGTCCTCGCGATGCTCGAGCCGGACGGTGTACATGTACACCTCGCCCAGGCCCGTCGCGATCGGACCCATTTCGGGGTTCACGCCATCGGGCAGGTTCTCTTGCACGCCCTGCAGACGCTCGCCCACCTGCTGGCGGGCGAAATAGATGTCCGTAGAGTCGGAGAAGACCGCAGTGATCTGCGCGAAGCCATTACGGCTCAGCGAGCGCGTATATTCGATGCCGGGGGTGCCGGCGAGCGCGGTTTCGATCGGGAATGACACCTGCTTCTCGACCAGCTCGGGCGAGAGCGCGGGTGCGCGGACGTTAATCTGCACCTGGTTGTTGGTGATGTCCGGCACTGCGTCGATCGGCAGCCGGTAAAGCGAAAACGCGCCAATAACGGCGACGATGGCGGTGAGCAGCAGGACAAGCCAGCGCTTCTCGACCGCCCATGTGACGATGCGGGCGATCATGGCTTAATCCTCGTGGCTCGCTTCGCCCTTGCCGATCTCGGCCTTGAGCGTGAAGCTTCCGGTGGTGGCGATTTGTTCGTTGCCGGTGAGACCCGAGCGGACGATCACCGTGTCGCCCGACGCATCGCCGAGCTGCACCGGGGTCGCCTTGAAGCCCGTAGGTGTGCGAACGAACACGACCGACTTGCCCTCGAAGCTCTGCACGGCCGTCGTCGGCACGCGGATTGCGCCGCTACCCCCGCTGCCCGTGAGCTGGACGGCGGCCGTCACCGGTTCGCCGACCCGCCATTCGCCGCCCCTGTTGTCGAGGGTGGCGAGCGCGGGCACGAGCCGCGTTTGCGGATCGAGCGCCGGCGACACGAAAGTGACGCGCGCGGTCGCCTGACGGCCCGCCGCCTTGACCAGCACCGTGTTGCCGGGACGCACCCGACCTGCATCCTCAGCCTTCAGGTTGAGGGCGATCGACACCTGGCTCAGGTTCGCAATGCGATAGAGTTCCGCGTCCGCCGCAACCGTCTGTCCCAGCGTCACGGGGCGAGCAATGATCTGGCCCGAGATCGGCGCGGCGATGCCGAGCCGGTTGAGACCGCCGCCGCCGACGCCCGCAGCCGACACCATGCTCTGTGCCTGCGTCAGCGCGATCCGCGCCTCCGTCGCGGCCGTGCGAGCTGCGATCAGATCCTGCTCGGGCGACACCTTCTGCGCGAACAACCGCTGCTCGCGTGCGAGGTTCGAATTGGCGAGCTGGAGCCGCGCACGCGCCGCCTCGACCTCGCCCTTGATCTGCGCCGCCTCGCGGCTCTCGATGACCGCGATGGTCTGGCCGCGGCCGACCGATTGGCCGAGGTTGCGGGTTAGCGAAACTACGCGTCCCGCGATGGCGGCCGACACCACTTGCGTCCCTTGCGGGTCGCCCTCAATGATCGCAGGCAGCTCGATCGTCCCGGCCCCACCGATAATCGGCCGTCCAATCTGCACGCCCGCTGCGGCGATCTGATCGGCGCCCAGCGTGACCACGCCTTCATCGGCATGACCGCCTTCGGCACCGCCCTTTTCCGCGCCTGCCGCTTCGTTACCGGCTGCGGCATTGGCGGTCGCCTCGTTCCCGGCATCCTTGCCGCCACAGGCAGCCAGCAGCAGGGCGAGCGATGCGACGCCCGCGAGATAGAAGTTCTTCATCACTGGTTTCCCCCATTGGGCGCAGGAGCGGTCAATCGCTCCACCTGCGCGCGGGCATTTTGATAGTTGGCGAGCGCGTCGATCGCGGCGACCCGCGTCTCGGCGAGGGTGCGTTCCGCATCGAGCAATTCGAGCTGGCCGAACTTGCCCTCGCGATAGCCAATCCGGGCGATGCGGGCGGCCTCCTGCGCAGCCGCCAGCGCCGGCCCCGACGCCGCGCGTGCGGTCGTCGCGGCATTGGCCGCCTGTGCCTGCGCGTCCGTGATGGCCTGTTCGATGTCGAGCGCGGTCACGCGGCGCTGTGCATCCGCCTGCGTCCGCTGCGCGGTCGCCTGCGCGATCGCCGCGCGACCGTTGTTGAACACCGGGATCGGGATCGACACGGTGAACACCGCCGCCATGTCGTTGGTCGCTTCCAGTCGGCGGATCGCAGGTCCGACGTTCAGGTCAGGGACGCGATTAGCGCGCGCGAGCCGCACGCCGGCCTCGGCGATCGAGAAATCCGCGTTGGCCGCCGCCAGCGCCAGCGTGCCGGTCGTGTCAGCCGGCGCGATCGGCCCATAGACGTTCGCCCCCGGGAGGCGATCGAGCAGCGTGTCATCGAGCGCACCGTCAATCGGTCGCCCGATCCGGCGCGCCAGATTGGCCCGCGCCGCCTCAGCCAAGCGAAGCTGCCGCTCCACATTGGCGTCGGCGTTGATGCGCGCGACATCTGCGCGCTGTTGCTCGAGCGGGGAGGCGCGCCCCGCCTGCACGCGAACGCTCGCAGCCCGCAGCGCGTCGCTGGCGATCCGGGCCTGATCCCGCGCCGTCGCCACCCGGCGATCGGCCGCGACCGCTTCGACATAAAGCTGCGTCACCTGAAGCCGGACATCCGCCGCGATGATCGCGGCCTGGATCTCGGCCCGGGATAATTGCGCATTGGCGACCGCGACGCGGGCGCCGCGCTTGCCGCCTAGCTCGATCGGGATCGCAAAGCCGACCGTGGATTCCGCGCTGCGGACCCCACGATACGGACCCGAGCCGATGACGTTCTCAACCTGGCCCTGGACAACCGGGTTGGGCCGCAGTCCGGCGACCGTGCGGCCCGCGCGGGCCGCATCGATCGCGGCTGTTGCCGCTTCGGCAGCAGGGGCCGAACCGCCCGCTGCACTGACCGCTTGGTCAAGCGTGTAGACCGGCGCGTCCTGCGCAAAAGGCGCGGACGGTCCGACCTGCGCCTGCGCCATAGTGGCGCACGACGCTGCGGCCAGCATGGCCGCGAGGATACGATGCATGAAAATAGGACTCCTGACGATGATCGACAGGGGCGCGCCAACGCGCGCCCAAATCGGACGTCAGGCTTGGGGGGGTCTCAAATGGACCGTGCCGGTGCGGCCATCGAGCGACGCAGAGGCGGAGATAGTCGGCTTGGGCATCGTGAGGACGTGGGTATATTCCATCGTCGTGCGCGCAGGCGCACCAACGTCATGCCCGTGGCAATAATTGTGATGGTGCGGGACGTTCTTGTCCGAATCCGATGGCACTTGATCGATGTCGCCATCGGTATGGATTGTGAACTCGACGCCCGCGATGCTCCCCCCCGCCAGATCGGCGGCGTGAGCCATGCCGGAGAAACTGGTGAGGACCAGCATCAGGCATGTCAGGAGAGGCAAAAAGGCTCGCACGAACCCGCCCTTACCACGGAGAGGTTTCCATGTCATTGCAATAACTCGCGAGCCGGTGCCTTCGCGGCACGCCATGCCGGCCAGGCTTCCCCAAGCACGCGCCATGCCGAGCGCAGGAAGATCACGGCGATCAACCCGCCGACGATGATGTCCGGCCAAGCCGAGCCGGTCAGGCCGACCAATCCGGCAGCCGCGAGAACCCCGACGTTTGACGCGACATCATTGCGCGAGCACTCGAACGTGCTCGACATGTTCACATTCTCGCGGCGGAAGCGCCAGAGCAGCGCGAGGCAGATTAGGTTCGCAACCAGCGCGGCGCTGCCAACCCCGAGCATCAAGCCCGATGCCGGAGGAACGCCGTTCGCAATCTTGTCAGCGATCTCGAAAATGACCGCGACGCCGAAAGCCAGGATGATGCCACCCTTCGCCAGTGCTGCCCCCGCTTCCCAGCGCGCACCCCGATGCAATGCATAGAGACTGAGCGCATAGACCACCGCGTCGCCGAACATGTCGACCGAATCCGCCATCAAGGCAGAGGAACGCGCGACGACGCCGCCGCCAAACTCGACCACGAACATCGCGAGATTGATGAGCATCACGATGATGAGCACGCGGCGCTGCTCGGCCTTGCGACCAAGTTCCGCGATCGTGTCGCGTTTTGATGAGCAACAAGCGTCTGCCATTATCGAAGCTCGATTCGTGGATCAGACGCCCTATATGAACCCTCATCCTACTAGAGGGTCAAGAGGTTCGGCGATGAAAATCGGTGAGATCGCAAAGCGCACTGGGTTGAAGATAGAGACGGTCCGTTTCTACGAGGCAGAAGGGCTGGTTCCCGCTCCCATCCGTAGCGGTGGCAACTATCGGCTCTACGATCGCTCGCACCTTGATCGCCTGTCCTTCATCAAACGCTCGCGTGATCTGGGTTTCACGCTGAATCAGGTCCGCGCGCTTCTGCGTCTTGCAGATGATCCGCGGGGATCCTGCGCCGAGGCCGATCAGATCGCCGCGGTCCACATCGCGGAGATCGATCGCAAACTGGCCGACCTCTCGGCGCTGAGGTCGGAAATCGCGCAGTGGGGTGACACCTGCAACGCCAGCATCGTTGCCGAATGCAAGGTTATCGACGCCCTGTCGCATTGAACCAAACCAAGTCGGGCGCGACCCTGCCGGGCACGGCTCTATCGGCGCCCTGGCGTGCGCCGACCGAGCCACCGTGCCGGCGTCTCGGCCCAAAGGGTAACGATCCTCGCGTGAGGTGTGCCACATGGCACACCTGTCGCCGCCGCCCGATGGGCGCGACTTCACTCGCATAGCGCCGCGGCCCTCCCCCGGAGGCCCGCCAGCGCGGGGAACACCAAGGGCTGCTGCCCTTTCGTTCCCGAAGGAAAATAGACGCCCCCGTGTTGTCCGCCAAGCGCGGCACCCGACGCCCTGACGGGCGTCGGCCGCGCTAGGGCGGCCTGCCCGCGCCAAGGCCATCGATTTTCCTCCTCCCTCCCCATCCCGCTCCTCGCCGGAGAGGCAGACCCGGTTGCTGCGGCAACCGGCTTTCAGCCGCAGGAAGAAGGAGAAAGGACAATGGCTTACACCCGATACAAGGGCGATCCCTACTGGAAACGGGCCAAGGTGGGCGGGACCAGTGCAGACGGCACCCCCTACGCCAAAGGCGACCGCGTGTTCTTCTATCCACGATCCGGCGCGACCTACGCAGGCGACGCCGCGACCCGCGCATCAGCCGAGTTCGACGAGCTGGCAAGCCTCGAAGGCTGACCCTTTCCCCCCAATCGACACCACAGATCACAGGAGTTTCATCATGGGTATCACCACCATCAAGCTGTCGCAGCTTCGCCTTTCCCCGCTCAATCAGCGGCGCGTGAAGCCTTCCGCCGTGGAAGCGATGGCCGACGACATTGCCGCGCACGGCCTGTTGCAGAACCTTGTCGCCTACGAGGACGAGGGCCTGTTCTATGTGTTCGCCGGAGGGCGGCGCTATCGGGGCCTCAAGGAACTGGCGAAGCGCAAGCGGATCAAGAACAACGACACCTTCCCCGTCGAGGTCCGCACCAAGGAGGAGGCCATCGAACTGTCGCTCGCGGAGAACTTCCAGCGCGAGGACATGCACCCCGCCGACAGCATCCGCGCCTTTGCGGCACTGCGCGACACCGGCATGGACGCCGAGGAAATCGCAGCTCGGTTCGGTCAGGCAGTCAGTTTCGTCTACAAGATGCTTCGCCTTTCCGCGCTCGCACCCACGCTGATCGACCTGATCGCCAAGGACCAGTTGTCGCTTGAGGCGGCGCGCGCGCTCACCCTCACCGAGGATCACGACCAGCAGATCAAGGTCTGCAAGGCGGCGAATGGTCACGCCCACACCATCCGGCGGATGCTCACCACGGAGAAGGTGGACACCACCAGCGGTGCGTTCCTGTTCGTCGGGCGCGATGCCTATGAGGCGAAGGGCGGGACGATAACGGTGGACCTGTTCAGCCAAGGAGCGGAAGGCTTTGCCGACCAGCCCGAGCTTGTGCAGGAACTGGCCGAAGAAAAGCTGGACGGCATTGCGGACGAATATCGTGCGATCGGTTGGCACGAGGTCCGCGCCACGCTGGAACGGCCCTATGATCTCTACATGAAGGGCAGCATCTATCCGGCCACCCGCGAGCCGACCGAGGACGAGGCGGCGCGGCTTGCCGCCATCGATGCCGAAATCGAGGCGATTGCCGAGGCCGAGGGCGAAGATAGCGACGGCATCGAGCCGCTGTCCGACGAGCGCGACACCCTCACCGAAGCGATGCGGGCGTTCAATGCGGAGCAGGTCGCAGTCGGGGGCGTGGCGCTATGGGTTTCGCATGACGGTTCGCTCGGCAAGAGCTTCTATCGCGCCAAGGCCGAGGCGAAGCCCAAAGCGAGCAGCGGCGAACCCCAACCCCTCTATAGCAACAGCCTGTTCGCGGACCTGACCCGCATCAAGACGCAGATCGTGCAGGAAGCCGTCGCGGCCGACCCGGCGCTGGCGCTCGACATCATGCTGGACAGCCTTGCAGGCCAGTTGCTCCACGGCGCGCACAGCTACCAAATGGCCCTTGAGGTTCAGGCCAAGACGGTCGCGACCGATGTGGCCGACGAGCTTATGGCAACGAGCGACGTTCGTCCCGTCGAGGAAGTGATGGCGACCCGCTTCGCATCGATCCCCGCCGAAGGCCGGTTCGAGGCAATCCGCGCCATGACCAGCGACGACAAGATGGCATTGCTGGCGGGCCTTGTCGCCATGACCGTTGACGGCACTGTGTTCGCGGGTGGCTCCCCCGGCAGTCGGCATCACCATTTCGAGCAGATCGCGCGCGCGACCGGCGTGGACATCGCAGCCCGTTGGACCGCCCCCATCGCACTGTTCGACAAGATGCGCCGAGCCGCGATGATCGACCTGTTGCGCGAGGAATGCGGTGCTTCCAGCGCCGAGAATTGCGCGACCATCAAGAAGAAGGGTGATCTTGCCGTCAATGTGTCGGGACGGCTTCCGGGAGGGTGGCTACCTGCCCCAATGAAGATTGGCGCGTTCGATCAGCCCGAGGCCGACCCGGAGGATTTCGACACCGACATGGACGGTGACGGGATCGAGGACGACGACATGGAGCGCGGCGAATTTGCCGACGATGAAATGGCCTGATCTGATCGGGGGGCCGGTGATAATCGGCCCCCTTCCCTCCGTCTCAGCAGCGCCCTCGCCGCCAGCGCGACAGCCATGCCCCGCATGGCTGTCGCGCCCGCTGCCCTTGCAGGCCAGCGCGCGCCGCCCGCCCACAAGGGACGGGCGGCGCGATTGCGGCTAAGTTATAGCCTCAGTCGTAGTGTGGGCCATCCACGTGCGTGCCGCTAAAATCCACGCCGCGCCGGGTCGCCACGAGGTCGAACCGCTTGAAGAAGGCGAGGGCTTCTCCTGGCGTAACGCGCACCTCGACGGCGCGCACCGCTGCCGGAGCAGGCTCAAATTCAGCAGATCGAAGGAGGTATGCCACCAGCGACACGTCAGTCACAGGGGTGCCCCGGTTCTCTCCGGAAGCGATCCTGAATCCTACGACACGCTCGTCACTTTCGGCCTTCCCCAAGGACACCAGATAATCGGCAAGCGCGACGTTGTCGGAAATGTCCGCCGCGACAGTCCCCTTGAAGTCGTTATATTGGACGCCAGCGTTGAAGGTATCCATTCCATTTCCCCGTTCTGCTATTTCGCGCGAGCCGATCTCGCTGCGCTCCTACCTAATGCTGCGCCCCGTCATTCGTCGCTTGAAACAGCCACGAGCAAATAAGTCCGCGTTTAGCGCTGCCGGGAGCCGCAAAAGCAAAGGGCGGAAGATCGCTCTCCCGCCCCCTACCGGTGACGCTGGCGCAACTGCGCCGATGGTGCGGGGCCGGCCACACCAGCAGACCAGCCAACGATCAGTGCCCAGACGGTCTCGAAAGAAACAGAACAGAGCTTCATCACGTTAGTCACTGGGTTCAGGTTGGTGTTCTTGACCTTGTGCGCCTTGCGAGCGCGAGATTTTGAACGTGTAATCATAGGCAGTCCCTCCATGAAGATGACGCTCGCATAGCGAAGCGCCAGGGCCAAAAAGAGGACACCGATAATCAGCCAGCCTGCGGGAATTGAACCCCCCAGCACCCCGAAGCCACGAAGGCCAGCTCCTAAGTAGGTTCGTGGGTTCGCATGTTCAATGTTCGCATAGGTGTGCCACGTGGCACACCCTCGTTCGCCATGATCGAGCGCGCTTCGAACCACGCGAACAGGTCCGCCACAGCGCGCCGGCGATAGGCATTGAGCCATCGACGACGCCGATGCTCGTCAGCATCGTGGATCATGTGGCACCGCTGGCAGAGCGCAGCCAGGTTGCGCGGGGCGTTGTCGGTCGGATCATGGTTGAGGTGGGCGCAGGCGATATAGACCCGCGTGATACGGACGATCGCCACGAGGTCTATCGCCCCGACCCTGATCCGCCTTCCGCGCCCGTCTCGCCATTGCCGACGATCCATGTCCCACCACCGTCCGTCGCCCAAGTGGAATACGCGCTGACCATGCGGGCGATGGCAATGCTCGCACCGCCCATTGGCGCGGCCGAAGCGAATGGCTCTCGACAGCTCGGGCCAGTCGATCGGGTAAAGCCAGCGATGTTCGGCCATGATCGGCATGACAATTCTATGAGTCAGCGGGAACGAGAACGAAAGCAGAAAATCACCTGATCGACCGCCCTGGTGGGCGGGCGTTGTTTGGTAGGGCTGTCCGTCAGTCTCCTCCCATCGTGAGGGACGCGGCCCGCCGCCTCAAGGATCAGCGGTCCCCCCAATTCACTGCGTAAATCGGCTCCCCCGCTGCCCGGCAAGCCGGCCGCTTCGCGGTCCTGTGACCCGGCGTTCCGCGCACCTCCCGCTGTCGTCGCCAATCACGGCAACACGGAGGTTTTCCATGTCCCATCATCGCCTGTTTGCGCAGCTCGCCTTCGAGCGTGCGCTTGGGATGGCCGCGCTCAATGCGCTGGCTCAGGCCGTTGCCGAGTGCGACCAATTCCGCGCCGTAGGCCGCGAGCGCGACCCGATCCATTTCTGGGTTCTGGCCGGTGAACTGGAAGACGTGGTGCAAGATCGCATCCGCGACGTGTTGGATGGTCCTGGCCTTGCCGTCGTCGAGCGCGGCGAGCTTTTCCATCAGCCCCGCATCGTCGAGCTGGTGATCGCCGCTCGCGACGCACGCACCGCGCCGTCATGACGGCGCGCTTGCGCGCAAGAATGCCGTGCGGAGATCCGCACCGCGCCGTCCTCGCCGCCCGCGCATCGCGCGATCGGCGCGAGGGAACACCAAGGGCGCCGCCCTTTCGTTCCCGAACGACAATCGACCGCCCGTGTAATCCGCCAAGCACGGCACCCGGCGCAAAGCGCCGACCGCACTAGGGCGGCTCGCCCGCGCCAGCAGTAGATTCTCGCTCCCCCTCCCCATCCCGTCCTCGCCGGACAGGCAGGGCCGTGAGGCCGAGCGGCCTTGCGGCCCATGCAGCAGGAGGATCAGTTATGCGCAGCCCCGAACAACTCGACACCATCCGTCGCCTGAACGATGCGGCCCGGAGCAATCCCGGCACGGCTTCCATTGCCAACGTCACGCTAGGGTTTCAGTCCCTTCCCGATGCCGACCGCTTTGCGGCACTGGCGGCGATCGTGGGATTTTCCCGGTTCGACGGAGACAATGACCCCTATGGGGAACATGATTTCGGCGCGGTCTATCGCCTCGCGACGGGAGGGTGGACGCAGGAGCGGCCCAAAGACGAGAAGACGATTGCCGAGACAGTGTTCTGGAAAGTGGATTACTACGATAATACGCTCACCTATGGCAGCGAAGTGCCGTGGGATGAGCACCAGACCAAGCGTGTGCTGACCATCATGTTAGCCAACGAATACTGATAGTTGCGGCGATCATCCCGCGCCCGAACGGGCGCGGGACATGGTGAACCGAGTGACTGCCGCGTCGAGTGATTTGTTGAGGAATCGCGCCGGGGAGAGTAAGGTTAAGATAGAAAGGATGACGCGATGGCCCAGATCGATATTGAAGCGCTGCGCGAGCGCATCCGCCAGATGGATTTCGAACGCGGCACTCCCGAACAGATCGCGCTCTGGCGCGAGGATGTCGCGGAGTCCCGCGCCAATCTCGTGATTGAAGACATGACGCCGACCATCGATGAAGACGCGATGTTCGCGATGATGCTCGACGAGGGTGTGCCTCCCGCACTCATGCCCTCGATCATCCTTAGTCTCTATCCGCCCGGAACCCGCCAGATCGCTGCCTGACATTGGCAAGCGATCCTTACACGTATCCCGGCACCGAGACGCTTCGAAACCGGCTCGGGCTCACCGATGAAAAGACGCTCATCGAAGCTGAGCGGCGCCTAACGCAGGCGCGCGGCGCAGAGGCCGCGCGCCTGACTTTTCCAGCGACGACCGACGGCTATCGCGCGCTTCACAAGCATCTGTTTCAAGACCTCTATGATTGGGCGGGGCAGGACCGGACCGTCAACATCGCCAAGGGCGGCTCGAGCTTCGCAGCCGTGCCCTATGTCGCGCGTGAACTCGACAAGCGGTTTGCCGACATGGGCGCGCAAAGCGGCTTTCGCGGACTTCCTCGAGACGAGTTTTTCGACCGGCTCGGCGACCACATCAACGAGATCAACGCCATCCATCCTTTCCGCGAAGGTAATGGGCGCACCATGCGCCACCACGCGGCGCAGCTCGCGCGCGAGGCCGGACACCCGATCCGCATCGCCGCGATCGACAAAGACAAGTGGAATGTAATAATCCCGATGCGATGAAGGTCTTCCTCTCGGATCGGACTTCCGCCGGAAACCGAGCCTCAATCCGGTTCCTCAACACGTATCATCAGTATGCCCCAGAAATCGAACCTGTCGATTTCGATATCTGCCCGATCCTGCACACCCAGCCGGCCGCCGACCGCTGGAGCCCTGCCGAACTCAGCAAGCCCGTGCTCGACCCGATCACCAAGGTGTCGGTGCGTCAGGTGATGCTGGATAATGCTGGCCACTATCCCCTGGAGGAGCCGGGTCTGACCCAGATGCAAGACGCCATCGATGCGTTCGTCCGCGAGGTCACTGGCGCCAATCCATGAAGCGGCCCTGTCGGGCCTCCGGGAGTTCAACGGCGTTTTAATGACGCAATCGAACTTTCGAGCCGCAGCACGATGTCCCGGGATCAAAAAGGCTCCGGACGGATATGCAAGAGCAGAGACCAAGTTATTTCCGCTGCTGCTGACGAAGGATGCCGACAATGGCCGTCAGCCCTTGGCGCTCGAGTGCGGCCAGAAACTCGTCGATCGACGGGAGCGTCTTGCGCAGATTTTGACGCGCGCGGTTGACGCTCTCGATCAACAGATCTGGAAAGGCCGCATGAAGACCCGCCAGGAAATCGTCTGGCGAAACGCAGGCCACACCGTGAGGTTTGAGCGCCGAGGCGGGGAAGTCCTTGAGGTTCCATGTGACGATGACCGAAGCCTTTCCGGCGATGGCAGCGGCGAGGACATGCCGGTCGTCGGGGTCCGGTAAGGACAGTGTTGGGATCAGCGCCTGGTAGTTAGCGACATCGGCCTCTGGAAGTGCGGCCTTCATTCTGTCGCGCGTGATTTCATTCGACATCAGCCACCGGCAGGGCGAACCCCGCCCGCTGGAGCAGTCCCGCCGCGTCATAGGCGTCGGCCAGGGGCGCCACCCTGAGGCCAGCCCCGCCGGTGATCTCGGCTTCTGCTGCCATCAGGGCCTGCCGCAACTCGGTCAAGGTCGCCCCACCCAGGATCGAGGCCAGAAACAGCCCGTCGGGACGAAGGGCGCGCCGGACCTGGATCAGGCTGCCCGGCAGGTCGTTGGTCCAGTGCAAGGCGAGCGTCGAGACCACCAGGTCCAGGCTCTGGTCCGCGAAGGGCAGACGCTCCTCATCGGCTTGCAGGCGAAGCCCCGGCCGGCCGGCCAGCATCGGCCATGAAAGGTCGGTCTCGATGATCGCGCCGATCTTTCCCGCGGCGTCGCTCACCGCCAGCGCCCGGGCGAATGCGCCGTCGCGGGCGCCTAGGTCGGCGCAGACGGGAAAGGTCCGCGCTATGACGGCCAGCCGCTCGGCGAGATCCTCCGCCGCGCGGGCCTTGAGGAAGCCCGCCGACGCAAACCGCGACGCGGCCCGGTCCAGCTTTCGCCGATGCCGGGCGCGGTCGAACAGGCGGGGGGGGAGCTGTCATCGCGCGGCGTTTATCCGTCAAAACGCCGGCGATGCCTATGCGCCGCGCCCTCGAATCCGGCCGGGTTTAGTATCTGGCCGCCGTGAACGAGCCTTCGGAGTCGCCTTCCCGGATCGACCCCTTCATCGACCCGTCCGCCTGGACCTCGCCGGTATACTCCACATGGACCGCCCGGCCCTGATAGTCGGTGTCGTAAGCGAAGGTGGCCTTGGAGCCGTCCACCGCGCCCTTGGCCTGAAGGGTCGGGCCCTGGATTATGGAGCACGGGCCTTTGATCTTCACCCCATCGGCCTTGAAAGTGCAAAGCACGGAGTATTTGATCTCCGGCGTGAAGCCGACGTCGAACTTCCAGGTGGTGGAATGATCGGCGTCGCGGCTCATCACTTTGGAGCCCCTGAACTGACCGGTGGAGATCCCGGCGTTGATCCGTCCGATCACCGTGCCGTCGGGCTTCACGTCGCCGCTGTACTCCAGGGTCAACCCTCTGCCGTCATAGTCGGTGTCATAGCGGAACGTCAGGGTGTCGCCCGTCAGCCGGCCGGTTGCTTTCAGCAGTTTACCCTGCATGGCGACGCAGGGGCCTGCGATCTTGGAGGTGTTTTCCTCCAGCTGGCAAAACAGCGAATATTGGAGGTCGGAACCGAACTCGCCCTTCACGATCCAGGTGGCCGACATGTCGGCGGCGGAAACGGCCAGGGGGGTTCCCAAGACGATCAGGCCGCCCATGAACAGAGTTTTTATTGACATGATCGGCGCTCCAATAAGGTGTCAGGACGAAGGGGAGTTTGTATTAACCCAGCGGCGTGGTGTCAACCGACATTCCCCAAGTGGCCCGCCGCTTGACTTCAAGATCGCCTGATTTTGCTCGCTGGGCAAGCGTTTTTCGCCCCGAGCGGTGTCTGTCGTCGCGCAAACGGCCGAAGTCGGGTGGATCAAGCCTCGAACCCGCAGCATTCTGGCCCGGCAGAGCCGCTTTTCCGCGCGGCAGACGGACCTGTCCTGCCGCTTTCGTTCAGCTTGGGCATGGATCGTGGTCATGCGCATGACGGAGGCGTTCGAAGACGGCGGATGGCGGCAAGGACGGCCCGCACCATCGGGCCGGTGACGGCGACCTCGGCCAACTGGAAGGTAATGGCGCGGGCGTGGCGGACGACGCGGGCGCCGATCTTGATCAGCTTGAGTTGCAGGCTGGTCAACGACCAGTCCGCCATGGCCTCGGGCAGTTCGATGCAGCGCAGGAAGGTTGCCAGGTTGTAGGCCAGCGCGTGCAGTTGCAGCCGCACCTCGTTGTGCCGGAACTTCCGGCATGACAGCCGCGTCCAGCGAAAGGCATATTTGCCTTCCTTGATGTGCTGCTCTGCGGTGCCGCGCTGGTTGTAGAACCTCACCACCCAGTCTGGCTCCATCGGCAGGTTGGTGACGATGAAGCCGACTTTGGGGAACAGCTCGCCCGGATGCCATTCGATCTTGGCGATGACGCGGCGCGGCTTGTCCCAGGACGCCGCCTGATACTCGAAGTCCTCGAAGAACCGTTTGACCTTGGTCAGCGAAGGCCGTCCCACGGGCCGTGTCAGCCGATGCGCGATCTTCTCGCGCAAGACGGCGTTGGCGGGCAGACGGATGGCGTAGAAGAACCTGGCTTCTTCCAGCCGCATATAGATCGCGGGGATCGCGTAGGCAGCGTCGGCCCGGAAGAAGCGTCCACCAAGGTCGCGGCCAGCATATCGGGCAATGACGGGATCAAGGACATCCCGCCAGCCATCGGCGCTGTGGACATTGCCGTTACGCAGGGCGCAGCGCTCCAGCATGCCAAACTGGTTGAACAAGAAGATGGGGTGATAGCAGGTGCAGTCGAAATGCCCGTTCCAGGCAGTACCTTCCTGATCGCCGTGGGTGGGGCTGACCGAGCTGTCCATGTCCAGCACGATGTATTTCAACCCGTTGCGGTCATGAAACCGGTCGATCCATTGGCCGTTCAGATCGGCCAGCGCCGCCCGGTTCGCGGCCAGAGCCAGCGTCTCGGTCTCGAACCGTCCCATCTGCGATGCCGAAGCAGCTTGCGCCTCGACGGCCCTGCCGCCAACGACCTGACGCATCACGGGATCGAGGGCCAAGCGGTCGGCATCGTTCACATCCTCGTATCCGGCCAGTCGTCCGAACACCGATTGCCGGAACAATCCGTCAAGCCGATGGAGCGTGTTCTTCCCGGTGCGGCTGTCTCGCAGCGCCTCCGACGCCAGATTGGACAGGCCGAGCACGTCATCAAGCTCGCGCATCACCAGCAGGCCACCGTCTGAACTGATCTGCGCACCACGGAACTCCAGACGCACACGGCGGTCGAAATCAACCCGATCTCCCCGCGCCAAGCCCGCACCCTCCAGGTGATCCATGAAACGCGCCCCTCGCAGCCGTCAACGCCATGATTTATATGCGAAATATCACGATTACGACAGCGAAATCAGCGACTTACTTGGAGAATGTGGGGTGGATGGAGGCATCCCGGCACGGCTTTCTAACGGGGGATCATCGCGGCATGGCCGCGGTTCTTTCCGCAGCGGCAGTCAAGCGCGACCTCGCGCCCGAGGCGCGCATCGGTCCCGCCGGGATTGCCATGCTTCCGAACCGCGCGCCACCCGAGGGGCAACGCTATCGCGTCACCCTCGCTAAGGCGCGCGAAGAACTGGAACGCTACCTGCCCGCCGCCCGACAGCAGGCGGCCGAACGATTGCGCGAATTGATCGGAGAAAGCGCGCCATCTACTGCCATCGCGAATGCACGAACCGAGCTTGCCTATGTCCGGCACGCCAAGGGTCCGATCTACCAGTCCCACCTTTTGACCTATCTCGGCGTGCGGCAGGTCGATGCCGTCGTTACCGCCCAACAAACGCCCCTTGAGCGTGTGCGTGAGATCGGGGCCGCCCTGGGCGTGCAGATCAACGGTCAGCAATCGGCGCAGCTTCAACGCGCCGTGCGGGCGCTGGAGCGGCCGATCCTCCCCCCCGGCCATTCACCCGGGCAAGAGCGGCTTGCCGAGCTTTTCATCAAGAACACGCCCGAAAAGAACCATGCCGATCCACGCCTTTCGCCCGCGCAAGCGATTGTCGATGCCGCCATGAAGACGGCGGCCGATCGGGGTGAAAGCGCCCGCATGGTCGCAACGATCAGGGAGTCGACGCGCCAGCTCGTCGCCGATCGGATCAAGGCTGGCGGTTCACTGGACGGCGAGATCGGCCGCGCGGCGCAGGTGCAGGCACCTGCACCGCGCGATAAGGACCGGAGCCGCTAACGGCTTCATCGCGCAACGGGTATCTCCCCGATCCGGGTCGTCCATGCCGGGCTCTTCTGTGATCGCTTCGTATCGAACGACCGCGCACCGCACCCCTGCGCCGCCAAGATGACCGTGTTTCTCCCAAACCGGCTATTGAGACCATCCATTGCCGCCAACAGCGCGGGTGCCTTGGGATCGGCTGTCGCAAAGAGGTCCGCCTGCCCCGCCCCTTCCGCTGTCAGATCCTCCAGCAAGACGCCGCATTTGGTATAGACGCCTCCCGGTTGAAACATCGCTTCCATCATCTTCCCCGCGATCCCCACGATGATGCGCGGATCGTTGGTCGGCGGGGACAGCCGCGCCGATCGGGATGCCGAAGGCGGGTTCGGGCGATAACGCGAGCCATGTGCGAAGGCGATCAACCGGCTCGCCGCCAGTCCTTGCGCGCGTATCTTCTCGGCCGCACGCGCTGCGCGGCGCGCCATCGCTTCGCGCAGCTCGGCGAGATCGGAGACGGGCGCGCCAAATTGCCGCGTCACTGCGGTCGCCTTGAGCGGTTCGGGCGCCACCTTGAAGTCGTCGCACTCGATCCCACCCAGCTCGCGCACGAGCCGTTCCAGCACCACCGTTCCCACATCGCGTGCGACCGCCGGAGGTAGCGCGGCCAAGTCCGCCGTCGTCTTCACACCGAGCGGGCGGAGCCGCGCTGCCAGCGCGTGCCCGATGCCCCACACTTCTCCTACCGGCCATTGGTCGAACAGACGCCGGCGCAGCTCGACGTCGTGGAGATCGACCACCCCTCCCCACACCTTCTCGGTCGCCTTCGCCAAGGCGTTTGCCACCTTGGATAACGTGCGGGTCGGACCCAAGCCGATCCGGGTCGGCAGGCCGACCGATCGCGCTATATCCTCGCGGACCGCGTGCGCGGCCACGACGTTGCCGAGGCCGTCCGGCAGCACCGGCAGCCGGAAAAAGCTTTCGTCGATCGAGTAGATCTCCACCATATCGGAGTGATCGGCGATGACCGCGTTGAAGCGTCGATTGAGGTCGGCATACAGTTCATAATTGCTCGATCGGAGCTGGATTCCGTGGCGTTTGATCCGATCGCGCATCTTGAAGACCGGGTCGCCCATACGGACGTGCAGCGCCTTCGCCTCTTCACTGCGCGCGATCGCGCAGCCATCGTTGTTGGACAAGACGATGACGGGCACATCGCGCAGGGCCGGATCGAACAATCGCTCCGCGCTGACGTAGAAATTGGCTATGTCGACGATTGCCCATGACACGGCGCTAGCGTCGATAGTCGCGGACGCCGGTCCGCACGACACCCCATATCTCCACCCCTTCCACGGGTGTCGGCTCGTAGATTTGCTGCGCGTTCCGCGCTTCCAGGAGGAGGTCGCCGCGTCTCCGGCAGAGCTGACGGCACACGAAGCCGCCATCCACGATCGCAATAACGATATGCCCCTCGACGGGGCGCGTGTCGCGATCGACCACCACGACGTCGTTGTCGTGGATGCCAGCGTCGATCATGCTCGATCCGCTGATGCGGAAGACGAAACTTGCCGCCCGATCGAGCCGCAGCAACTCGATCAGGCTTATGGCGTCGTCCTGCCAGTCTTGGGCAGGGCTTGGAAAGCCGGCTCCTGCTGCACCAACGATCCGGAGAATGGTCCCCTGCGGCACGTCGGCAAGCGGGACCGGCTGCATCAGAGGCAGCATCAGAGATTCCCTTCACCCTCCATTGTAACACTCGCGCGAACGAAAGGGGAACAGGAGAGTTGAACCATTCGCCGCAACGCGGGGGACGGTTCCTCTTGCGACCGTCGCGACAGATGGCACGATGCGCGTTCAAGGAGATCACGATGCCCGCCACCAACGTCAATACCGCCAGCGCCGCAGAACTCGACGCTGTTCCGGGTCTCAATGGGCATGGCCCGGAGATCGTGCGCTACCGCGAGGAGCGCGGCGGCTTCAGCGATTTGCGCCAACTGGAGGAAGTGCCCGGACTTGCCGGAAAGGTCGACGGCAGCAGCGCGGCCCTTACCGTGGGCGACGCGAATTGAGAGACGAGCATGAGTGACACGGACGCAGATGACGACGACGATGGCGCCTATTATGTCGTACCCGAAGAGGCGATCCAGTATCTGCCGCGAGAATGGCAAGAAGCGATCTACGCGCGTGCCGAGGACGGTCGCAAAGTCTTGGAAGCCGCCGACAAGGAGCTGAAACAGCTCTCGCGACTATCGCTGTCCTTCTACCACGTGACGGTCCTGAAGCACATCAGGGACAAGCTGGCCGTCTATCGTTTCAAGGCGGATATGGCCGCGTTCCTCGAATTGGACATGCTAACGACCGCCTTCGTCGCCACCTATGTCCGGCTTCACACCGGAGGGAGCGGCAGCGGCTTCGCTCGCGACGCGCTGCCCGAGGCGTTGCGCAGCGCCCATGACGAAATCATCGATATGCGGAACAAGCGATATGCCCATGTTGCAGAACACGATTCCGTCAACGATGAAATGGAGATCCAGGAGGATGAAGGGCGCTTCATCGTCAATCTAGGCTTCCGCTTCGGGTTCTATATCGGAGGGTCGAACGACTGGACGAAGCTCGTCGATGCGCTCGACGAGATATTCGCCGAGCGAGGTCAAAAGATCGTCGAGCGGCTTCAGGCCAGGACCGGTAGAGAATGGTCGATCGCGCAAGGCCCCCCTCCCGACGCGACGCCGACCTGACTGGAGGGGGCGCAGCCGGCACGGGGTCTAAGGATCGGTCCTTAGCGTGTCATTCCGCCCCGAGCCGGAACCGATTGAGGTGCATAGATTGCGTGACGGGTTAGGTGACACCGCTCGATGCCGATCGAGCCGGACAGGCGCTCCGTCACACATACGCACGTTTGCGGATCGTCCCGTTTCTCCATCTTCAACTGGCCATGTTGGGAAAACCCATTGGGGAACAGACTTGGGAAAACCGTGCAGTCGCGACGCGCGCGATCAGCGCAAACTCCCCGGCTGTCTCGCTACGGGTTCCCAATCGAGAAAGGCGTCAGGACTGTGGCGCGGTCGCGATGTTCGACAGGTCCGTGGCCGGATTGATCGGCATCCCGGCCTCCCTGCGCTCCGAGTAGCGATCGATAAGCTGGACGGTGTGGGGGCGCAGCAGGACGGTAAAGCGCACCAGTTCCTCCATCAAGTCCACGATCCGATCGTAATAGCTAGACGGCTTCATGCGACCGGCGTCGTCAAACTCGTTGAACGCCTTAGCGATGCTCGATTGGTTGGGGATCGTCACCATCCGCATCCATCGGCCCAACACGCGCAGCGTGTTGACGCTGTTGAACGACTGCGACCCGGCCGACACCTGCATCACGGCGAGCGTGCGGCCCTGCGTCGGACGCATCCCACCCATCGAGAGCGGCAAGTGGTCGATCTGCAACTTCATGATGCCGGTGATCTGTCCGTGCCGTTCGGGGCTGCACCATACCTGCCCTTCCGACCACATCGATAGCTCGCGCAACTCATGGACGGCCGGGTGATCGTCGCCAGCGTGCTGATCAGGTAGCGGGAGGGTGGACGGATCGAAGAGGCGCGTTTCGCAGCCGAAAAAGCGGAGCAGACGCGCCGCTTCCTCGACGCACAGCCGGGAATAGGATCGTTCGCGCAGCGAGCCATAGAGCAGGAGAATACGCGGCGCCGGATCGATCGCGCCCAGCCCCAGCGCCGGCCGCTGGATGGCATAGGCGGTATCGAGTGCCGGCAGATATTCGGGGTCGGCAAGGTCGCGAAGGGGCATCAGGTAAGTCCGATCCGCAGCGCGAGCGCGGCAAGGGTGATGAGCAGGACGGGCACGGTGAGCGTGACCCCGACCCGGAAATAATAGCCCCATCCGATCCGCACGCCCTTCTGCCCCAAGACGTGCAGCCACAGCAGCGTGGCGAGTGAGCCGATCGGCGTCAGCTTGGGGCCGAGATCGCAGCCGATCACGTTGGCGTAGATCATTGCTTCCCTGATCGCGCCCGTCGCGTGGGTCGCGTCGATCGAGAGCGCGCCTAACAGCACGGTCGGCATGTTGTTCATCATCGACGACAAGACGGCCGCGATCACGCCCGTTCCCAGCGCCGCGCCCCACACCCCGCCTTGGGCGGGGCGGTCGAGCAGCGCCGCCAGATGATCGGTCAGGCCCGCGTTCCGCAGGCCATAGACGACCAGGTACATGCCGAGCGAGAATATGACGACCTGCCACGGCGCGCCGCGCAGCACCTTGCCGGTCTGGATGACATGGCCTCGCCCCGCAGTCACCAGCAGCAAGATCGCGCCGGCAACGGCTACGGCGCTGACCGGGACGCCGAGCGGTTCCAGCAGAAAGAAGCCGGCGAGCAGCAGGGCAAGGACGATCCATCCGGCGCGGAAGGTCGTGGTGTCGCGGATTGCGGCACCGGGCGCACGCAGCGCGGCCACGTCGTAATTTCGCGGTATATCACGTCGAAAGAAGATCAGCAGCGCGCCCAGTGTGGCGGCAATCGACACCAGATCGACCGGCACCATCACGGCTGCATAGTCACCGAACCCGATCTTGAAGAAGTCAGCCGACACGATGTTAACGAGGTTCGACACGACCAGCGGCAGGCTTGCGGTGTCGGCGATGAACCCGGCCGCCATGACGAAAGCCAGCGTCGCCTTGTCCTTGAACCCCAGCGCCCGCAGCATGGCGATGACGATCGGTGTCAGGATCAGCGCCGCACCATCATTGGCGAATAGCGCGGACACCGCCGCGCCGAGCAGCACGGTCAGGACGAACAGCCGACGACCATGCCCCCCGCCCCAGCGGGCGACGTACAGCGCCGCCCATTCAAAGAACCCGGCTTCATCCAGCAACAGGCTGATGACGATGATCGCAACGAACGCGGCCGTCGCGTTCCAGACGATGCCCCATACTACCGGCACGTCGGACAAGGTGACGACGCCTGCGAGCAGCGCCACGACGGCCCCGCCTATCGCGCTCCACCCGATGCCGAGGCCTTTGGGTTGCCAGATGACGAGCGCGATCGTCGCGACGAAGATCAGGACGGCAAGAAGCATCAGGCGACGCGCTGGCCCGAAGCATCAACCACCTGTTCGCCGTCTTCCTTGGCAAACGCGGCAAGCTGGCCACTCGGCAACAGATCGAGGACGGCTTCGGAAGGGCGGCACAGCTTCACGCCGAGCGGCGAGACGACCAGCGGCCGGTTGATGAGGATCGGATGCGCCATCATCGCGTCCACCAGCGCGTCGTCGGACAGGAACGTGTCGCCTAGGCCCAGCTCCGCATAGGGGGTTCCCTTCTCGCGCAGCAGCTCGCGAGGCGTCATGCCGGCGCGGTCGATCAGCTCGACCAGCAGCGCGCGTGCGGGCGGGGTTTTCAGATACTCGACCACATGCGGTTCGATGCCGGCATTGCGGATCATGGCGAGGGCGTTGCGTGACGTGCCGCACGCAGGGTTGTGATAGATGACGATATCAATGGCCAAGGGGCGTCCTTTCAGCAGCAAGGGGCGAGTTCGGCGAGGAGCGGCACACATAGTTCGGGCGAGCCGGCGCAGCAGTCCTTGACGAGAAACAGGGTCAGCGCGCGCAGGCCGCCCAGATCGGCGCGGTAGATGATCGACCGGCTATGCCGTTCGGATCGGACCAAGCCGGCGCGGGCGAGGATACCGAGGTGCGCCGACATAGTGTTTTGCGGCACGTCAAGCTGACGGGCGATTTCACCGGCCGCCAGTCCGGTCGGTTCATGGCGAACCAGCAAGCGAAACACATCGAGCCGTGTTCCCTGTGCGAGCGCACCAAGAGCAGCGATTGCCGAATCGATTTCCATATATCCAGCATAGCAGATATATCGGTTAACGCTATTGTCTCGCGCCTGTTGGTAGATCACGTGTCTCGCCACTCACCCGCAACGGGTTTCGGGAGGACTAAGGGCGTCCCAAAACTCGATCCCAGTTGGGAAGGGCTGCATGACCTTGCCGGCCCTTCGGCTGAAAGGTTGCGCGGAAGAATGCGAGAAGATGGTCGCGTAAGTGGCGTCGGGCGACCTTGATCGGTCGCCCTACTCTTCACATCGCCGACATGGGTGGTTCGAGCGTTCCCAGCCATGCGACGAGCGCGAGGATCGTAATGGCACTGACCGCCTCGATCCCGAGGCTGCGCCGTAAAGCGCTGAGTGCGCCGCGTTGATCGCTACCCGGCAGCGCTTGCTCCAATGCGGGCGTCAGCCGGAAGCGATTGAGCGATGCCAGCACCAGCATCGCGCCGAACAAGACGAGCTTGGCGAGCAGGAGCTGGCCGTAAAGGGATGTGGCGAGCTTTGGAAGGTTGCCTACACCGACTAGCAGCCATGTATTGACGAGGCCGGTAACGATAATGGTGCCGACCACGATCGTACCGACCAGGCCGAACCCGTGCAGTACACGATGCGTAAGCGTCAGATGAGCCGCGTCGGCCCGGCGGGTAGGGCGAGCCACAAGCAGGACAAGGCCAAACAGCGCCCCGACCCAAGCACCGGCTGCGAGCAGGTGGAGAATATCGGCAAGGAGGTGAGCCCAGCCTTTTGCGCCCTCATCCATCGCACCGTGCCCGGTCCAGGCGAGTGTCGCCAGCGCCACAGCGCTGGCGATCACCACGACGCCGAGGAGAGGCGCACGTCCGGCCGCCGCCAAGGCGGCGACCGACGCCACGACCAGCGCGGTCATGCGTGCTTCCCATGCCGTGCCTATGGTCGACCCGGAAAGCAGCATTCCGATCGCCTCGCGATCGATTGGCCAGGGCGGTGTGCCCGCCATCGCCGCAGCGAGTAGCGCGAGTGCGATGGCGGAGAGCAGAAGGCCCAGCAAACCGAGACCGACGAGCCAGAGGCGCAACGCGAGCGCGCTGGCGCGCTCGCGTCCCTTGAGGCCGTAGAGGCCGAATGCCGACAGGCCGAACAGCCCGCCCAGCGCCAGAAAGAGCGCGAAGCGTACAGCGATCAGCGGCCAGTCGGTTTCCACGTCACTTGACCGCGAAGGTGTAGTTGCCGGCGACGCGGTGGGTGTCGCTCGACACGACATGCCATGCAACGGTGTAGCGGCCCGGAGCGAGCGGCGCCTTGGGCGTAAGGACAAGCGTGCTGCCGTCACCGGCGACGGCTGCCGTCGTCGTGATCTTCATCGGCGCGTGCGTTGCCCCGCCATGTCCGGTCATCATGAGATCGGCGCCGGAGAACTTCGGCATCAGCTTTTCGCTGAAACGCAGCTCGATACGGGCAGGCTTGTCGACGGTCGCATTCGCGGTCGGCGAGGCTGTCACGAGTTTCGGATGAGCCTGCGCTGCGCTGGCGATGCCGAGAAGGGCGAGGGCGGTAGGGAGGAAGATGCTACGCATGAGATTACTCCGTGGGTTCGTGCCCTATCTACGCGCCCCGGTCGCGCACCCCTTAGCCGCCCGATGAGGGATGTCGGGCAATCCTGCGTATGAAATGCTAGTGGGGTGGAGTGGAAAGCATGGACGAACTGGACAGAGCATTGGCGAGGCTGGCGGGCGCACCCGCCCCTGCCGCGCTGGACGGCATCGAGACGCGGGTACTTGCACGGATCGGCTCGCGGCCCGTCGTGCGGCAGGCCGGCATCGGTCTTGGCGTAGTGACGGCAGCGGCGCTTGCGATCGGCATCGTCGGAGCCGAGCTGCCCGTCGCTGCCCGCCCGACCGTTTCCCTGGCCCCGCTTGGCGGAGCGTCGCCGCTTGCGCCTTCCTCCTTGCTCCTGGGTGAGCAATGACCTCGACGACGCGCATCGTTCTCGGTGTCGTGCTCGCCTTTCTGGCCGCGATCGGAGGCGTGTTCGTCGGGCGGGCGCTGTTGCCGCAGCCCAAGCAGCCAGGTGCCGCGCTGCATGACGTATTGCACCACAAGCTGACGCTCGACGACGGCCAGCAGGCACGGTTGAAGGTGCTGGAAGATCGCTTCGCGATGCAGCGGCGTGCGCTCGAGCTCGAAATGCGCGCTGCCAACACCCGGCTCGCCGAGGCGATCCAAACCGAACATGGCAATGGCCTCAAGGTCGCAGCCGCGGTGGACCAGAGCCATGCGGCGATGGGCGAGCTGCAAAAGGCGACGCTCGCGCATATCTTCGCCATGCGGCAGTTGCTGCGACCCGATCAGACCTCCCAATTTGATGCCGCGGTGGTGAAGGCACTCACCGACGGTCAGGGGTGAGCATCGACTGGACCGCATTGTCTGACGGCGAACTGGCGACGCTCAGTATCGCCGGCCGTCAGGCGGCCTTTGCGGAAATCATGCGCCGTTACCGTCAGCCGGTTTTTCGGCTCGCGCGTGCCTCTGTAGGCGAAACCGATGAAGCGCTTGATCTGGTTCAGGAAACCTTTGTTGCCGCGCATCAGGCGTTGCCGCGCTACGACACGCAGCGCGCGATGAAGGCATGGCTGTCGACGATCGCGATCAACAAATGCCGGGATTGGGCGAGGAAGCGCGCCGTTCGCCGTTTTCTGTCCTTCGGCTTCGCGGCGGAGGATCAGGCTGACACCCTTCCCGACAACGCCGTGCCGATCGATGACAGTGCAGCCGATCGCCAGGAGCTTGATCGGGTGACGCGCGCTATCTCGACGTTGCCGGTCAATCTGAAGGAGCCGCTGGTGCTGCGGACGATCGAGGGCTTGAGCCAGGCGGAGACGGCCGAGGTGTTGGGTATCAGCCAGAAGGCGGTCGAAACCCGCCTTTATCGCGCGCGGGCGCAGCTCATGGAAAAGTTGAACGCGGCTAAGGGATGATCGGGCGAGACGCGTAGAAGGGGTGAGGGCCGATCGCGGCCCGACCCTTGAGGAGCTTCGATGTCGCGCGTTCTCGATCGCCGCCAAGTGCTGCGCGGTGCCACCATGGCGGGAGGCGGCCTTGCCCTGTCGGCCTATATGCCGGCGTGGGCGCAATCCGTTTCCGCTGGTATCGCCAAACCGTTGCCGACCGTCTCGGGCGAGGACATTACGCTGAGGGTCGCGCATCAGAAGATGATGATCGACGGGCGGGAAAGCCACGCGATTGGCATCAACGGCACCGTGCCGGCACCGCTGATCCGCCTGCGCGAAGGCCAGAATGTGCGCCTTCATGTCGTCAACGACCTGGACGAAGAAACCTCGATCCACTGGCACGGCCTGCTGGTGCCGTTTCAGATGGACGGTGTTCCTGGCATCAGCTTTCCCGGCATTCCAGCGCGCTCGACCTTCACCTACGAATTTCCGATCATCCAGAGCGGCACTTACTGGTATCACAGCCATTCGGGGCTTCAGGAACAGGACGGTCACTACGGGCCGATCCTGATCGATCCCAAGGACCCGGACCCGGTGCAGTTCGATCGCGAGCACGTCATCGTGCTATCCGATCACAGCTTCCAGCATTCGCATTACCTGTTCGACCGGCTCAAGAAGGAGTCGGGCTATTTCAACCGCCAGCGCCAGACCTTGGCCGGCTTGCTCGCGGGCAAGGATCAGCCGCTCAAAGAGCGGTTGATGTGGGGCAAGATGCGGATGGACCCAGCTGACGTCGCCGACGTGACCGGATCGACCTACACCTATCTGGTCAACGGTCATGGGCCGCGCGACAACTGGACCGCGCTGTTCAAGCCCGGCGAGCGGGTCCGGCTCCGCTTCATCAACGCATCGTCCATGACGACCTTCAACGTCCGCATTCCGGGCCTGCCGATGACGATCGTCGCAGCGGACGGCCTGAACGTGCGGCCGGTCCAGATCGATGAGTTCCAGTTCGGTCCCGCCGAAACCTATGATGCGATCGTTACGCCTCCCGACATGCGCGCGTACACGCTCGTCGGCGAAAGTGTTGACCGCTCTGGCCAAGCCCGGGCCACGCTCGCGCCGCGTGAGGGCATGGCTGCCGAGGTTCCTCCCCTCCGCAAGCGTCCGCTCGCGACCATGAAGGACATGGGCATGGGCGGCCACGACATGGGCACCATGGATCACGGCGCCATGCAAGGCATGGGGAACGGTGCGGCGGGCGCGCAGGCCGGTTCGATGGCGGGCATGGACCATAGCGCGATGAACCATGGTGCCGGTGCCGGCTCGATGCAGGGGATGAATCATTCCCAGATGAACCACGGCACGGCCGCTGCCGCTGCCGGAGGGATGGCCGGAATGGCGATGCCGCAGGGTCAAAGCGGCACGATGGCCGGGATGGATCATGGCTCGGGCGCAATGCCCGGCATGGCAGGCGATCAGTCGATGGCCGGCATGGACATGGGTGGCATGGACATGGGCAACATGAACATGCGCGACTTCTCGAAGGCACCGGAGGTGAAGAAGGGGCCGGGCGTTCAGACCATCTCGGCTATGCCGGTGGACCGCACCGGCGATCCGGGTCAGGGGCTGGAGAATGTCGGCCACCGCGTGCTGACCTATCGCGATCTGATGGCGCTCGACCGCAACCCCGATACGCGGGCACCAGAGCGCGAGATCAAGCTTCACCTCACCGGCAACATGGAACGCTACATGTGGGGCTTCGACGGCGAAAAGCTGTCAGAGAACCCCGATCCGATCACGCTGCTGCATGGCGAGCGGGTGCGCGTCACCCTCATCAACGACACGATGATGGGCCACCCGATCCACATTCACGGTCACTTCTTCGAGCTGGTGACGGGGAAAGGCGCCTATGCGCCCCGAAAGCATACTGTGCTGGTCCAACCGGGCGGAACTGTCAGTTGGGACGTGACGGGAGAGGAAGGCGACTGGGCGTTCCACTGCCACATGCTCTACCACATGCACGCGGGCATGATGCGTGTCGTCCAGGTCCGCAAGGCCGGGGAGGCCGCAGCATGAGCCGGTCGATCCTCCTTGCCGGTTTGGCATCAGCGATCATCGCTGTTCCTGCCTTCGCACAGAGCATGGACCATTCCATGCACGACATGCCGGGCATGACCATGCCGGCCAAGCCTGCCGCCAAGGCCGCCCCGAAACCCGCGCGGAAAGCCGCCGCGAAGCCGGCATCCAAGCGCAAGGCACCTGCCAGAAAGACGGCGTCCCGACGTGCGCAGGCCCAAGCTCCGGCGACTGACCCGCACGCCGGTCACGATATGAGCGGGATGCAGGGGATGGACATGGGCGGCCAGCAGTCGGCCCCCGCCTCGAACCCGCACGCGGGCCACGATATGTCGGCCATGCCCGGCATGGGTGCCCCGGCAGGAACGGCGCAGGACCAACACGCCGGCCACGACATGAACGCGATGCCGGGCATGGCGATGAACGGCGATCAGGGCGGCGCTAAAGTCGGGACCGACCTGCCCCCCGGCAATAAGCCCGCACCCGCTCCCTCCGGCGATCATCTTGCCGATCGTTTCTGGGGTGCGAAGGCGATGGCGACCTCCCGCGAGGACGATCTGCGTCGCGAGCATGGCGGGATGACCTACTATCAGGTGCTCTTCAATCTGGCCGAGTACCAGGCTCGCAAGGGTAGCGACGGGTATCGTTGGGATGGCGAGGCGTGGGTCGGAGGCGACATTGATCGCCTGTGGCTGAAGTCGGAGGGCGAAGGCAGTTTCGGCAAGTCGCTCGACAGCGCCGAGGTTCAGGCGCTCTACAGCCATGCACTCGACCCCTATTGGAACCTCCAGGCGGGCGTCCGCTACGACATCAAACCCAACCCTTCCCGGACCTATGCGACCGTGGGTATCGAGGGGCTGGCACCTTACTGGTTCGAGGTAGAAGGTGCGCTGTTCCTGTCGAACAAGGGCGAGGTGCTGGGTCGTGCTGAGGGCTATTACGATCAGCGCATCACCAATTATTTCACGCTTCAGCCAAGGGTCGAAGCCAACTTCTCTGCGCAGGACGTGCCGGAGACAGGCACCGGGTCGGGGCTTACCGATCTGGAGGCAGGCCTGAGGCTTCGGTATGAAGGCCGGCGCGAGCTGGCGCCGTATATCGGCGTGTCGTGGGAACGGCAGTTCGGCGACACCGCGCGCTTCACGCGGGCACGCGGCGGTGACACCGGCGGGTTCAGCTTCGTCGCTGGCGTGAGGACCTGGTTCTGAGCCCGCGGTTGCGCCTCCACATCGGGGCGAGCAAGGTCCATCGCTGGCTTGCTCTCCTGATCGGGGCGCAGGTGATCGTATGGTTCACCAGCGGACTCATTATGAGCCTGCTGCCGATCGACACGGTTCACGGCGATCACCGGATCGATCGCAATGCCGAGCCGGCGCTGTCGATCGACCAAACCTTTGCACCCGTTCCTGCCCTGCTCGCGAATGCCGGCGTGCCTGTCCGTCAGCTTCAACACCGGATGCTGCTCGGCCGACCCGTCGTTGAGGCGCAGCTTGCCGATGGCAAAATCCGGTTGCTCGACGCCCGGACGGCTGCGCCGCTCCCACCGATCGACATGAGGGCCGCGGCGGCCATCGCCGGCAGGGCCTATCGAGGCGGACCCGCAGTTCCGACGATGGAGCGGGTGGAGCGCCCGAGCACCGAATATCGCGGCAGCCTTCCCGCATGGCGCGCATCGTTCCCTGACAAAGATGCGACGCGCATCTACGTGTCGGCGGAAACCGGCCGGCTGACCTCGGTGCGTACCGGAACGTGGCGGCTCTACGACTTCTTCTGGGGCCTCCATATCATGGACTGGACCGAGCACGAACGCTTCAACACGCCGTGGCTGATGGCCTTTGCGGCGGGTGGCCTCGTGTTCGGCGTCGCGGGTGCGATCCTCCTGTTCATGCGCTGGCCGCGACGCAGGCGGAGAAAAGTGCAAGGGACAGCCCGAACCGCCGCGTAGTTTCTTTGGGGGGTGCCAAAGGAGAACGAGCGATGGACCACGACCAGCACCGATCCGGCCAGGGTGGCGGGATGGGCATGAGCTACGGGCGGTTCGCCGCCATGATAGCGACATCGACCGTCGTGATGTTCGGGTTGATGTACCTGAACACCTATGCCCTGAGCCACGTCGAGTACAGTCAGACCCGGACGTGGATGGCGATCGTCATGGGTGCCGTGATGGCGATCATCATGCTCGGTTTCATGTGGGGCATGTACCCGAACCGCCGCGCCAATCTCGGCATCGTGGCAGGCGCCGTCATCGTGTTCACCGGCGCGCTGTGGCTTGTCCGCAGCCAGGACACAGTCGGTGACGTTGCCTACATGAAGGCGATGATCCCGCACCACTCGATCGCGATCATGACGAGCGAACGGGCACACATCAAAGACCCGGAAGTGCGTAAGCTCGCTGACGGCATCATCGACGCCCAGGTTCGCGAAATTACGCAGATGAAGCGGATGATCGCCCGACTGGAAGCGAACCCCACGCCCCCGAACGCGCCGGACCTGCCTTCCTATCGCGACCGGCAGGTGCCGCCCCCGCCCCCCGAGACGGATCAGAGCACCGGCATCAACACCTTGCAGCCGGTCCGATAGATTTACCGTTGGTTGAGGGGTGGCGTGCTGGTGCACGTACCTTTTCGCATCGGCGGGGGTAACGTGGAGAAATCAGACATGAAGACAATCGCGATCATGACCGCCGCCCTGTTCGCCGCCGCCCCGGCATTGGCGCAGCAGACCGGGCATCAGGGGATGGATCATCAGGGAATGAACCATGCAGGCATGATGCAGCCGAGCGCGGCCAATCCCTACGGCCCCGACATGATGAAGATGCACGAGCGGATGATGGCGGCAAAGGGTGCCGACGCCGGCGAGACGTGGATTCGTCAGATGATCGAGCATCACCGCGGCGCGATCACGATGTCGCAGACGGCACTTCGCAGTACCCGGAATGAAATCCGTCGTGAGGCGCAGAAGACGATCGACAGCCAGAACCGTGAGATCGCGACGTTGAACGCCATGCTTCGCAAAATGGGCAAGAACCCGCAGTAACCGACCCGCCCTCGCCTTTGGGCGACACAAGTCAGCTATTGGAGAGCCGATGATGAGCCGACCTTTTCGTGCTGCGATAGCCGCCTTGTTGATGGGGCTTCCCGCGACCGCGATGGCCGCAGCCGACATTGCCATGCACCGCGATCCGGGGTGTGGTTGCTGCGAGAAGTGGGCTGAGCAGGTCCGCCAGCAGTTCGGCCGCAAGGTGCGGATCATCGACGATGCCAATCGCGGCGCTTTGCAGCGTCGCGTCGGCGTCCCGGCGGATCAGCTATCCTGTCATACCGCCATCGTCGACGGCATGGCCTTCGAGGGCCATGTTCCGATCGCTGACATGAAGCGCGTTCTGGCGCAGCGTCCCAAAGGCGTCAGTGGGCTGGCAGTCGGCGGGATGCCGCTCGGGTCGCCCGGCATGGAGGTAGCGGGCATGAAGGCCCAGCCCTTCTCCGTCATCGCGTTCGGCCCGGGCGGTCGCCGCGTCTATGCCCGGCATGGTTAGGTAGCTGGCGGGAGCGATGAACCGCTCCCGCCCGCCGTCAGATCAGTGCTTCATGCCCGACATGTCGTGGCCAGCGTGATCGCCGCCCTTCTTCATGTCCGCGCAGCAATCCTTCTTGCAGCAGTCGCTGCCGTCCTTGCAGCAGGTCTTGTCCGCGCCGCAGCAGCCGGCATCGGCCGCGAATGCAACGCCGGGGATCGCCAGCGCCAGGGCAGCGCCGATCAACTTGAACTTGGTCATTGGTAACTCCGTCGATTGAATGTGTGGGTAGTTCGGATCGTCACACAGCTCGCGGAGGGGGTGTTGCAGGCGGAACGGGCATTCCCATCAATCCCGCAACAGGTAGTGGTTTGAGCGCGATGCGGATCGGAGCGTTAGGTCCGGTCTGCGCCAACGCTTCACTCTGAACTGCCATGCAGGGCGTCGAGCAGGCTGCTTGTTGCGGGGCCTTCGTGGAGGGCATAGCGTGGAAGGTACGCTAAACAACGCTAAGGGAGAACAACCGAGGAACGCTTAGGCGGCGCGGCTGTCCGGCGGAAGATTGAGGGCCTTGCGGCCAGCGGAAGCGGCGGCTCGATCCCAGAGGAAATCGCCGGAAAAGGCAATATGCTCCCAGCCAACCGGCGACGTATGGACAAGCAGATCATCGGGGACCGGGGCCGCTGCCGATCGCAGATGCTGGGCGGCGTCGGCCATGTAGATCGTGTTCCAATAGACGATCGCCGCGATGACTAGGTTGAGGCCTGATGCCCGATATTGTTGAGCTTCATGGCTGCGGTCGATGATGCGGCCCTGGCGGAAGGTGTAGATCGCTTGCGTCAGGGCATGGCGCTGCTCGCTGTTGTTAAGGCCGGCATGGCATCGCCGGCGCAGATCGGGATTTTCAAGCCAGTCCAGCATGAACAGGGTCCGTTCGATCTTGCCGATCTCCTGTAGTGCGACGTCGAGCTGGTTCTGCCGTTCGTAGGCGGCGAGCTTTCGCAGCATGACCGACGGCGCGACGTGGCCAGCCTTGATCGACCCCACGAGGCGCAGCACGTCGTCCCATTGTTCATTGATGATGTCGGTGCGGATACGCTTGCCCAACAACGGGGCGATGGACGGATAGGCCGAAACCGGCGCGATCGGCGCAAGCCGCCTGTCCGGAAAGTCGCGCAGGCGCGGGCAGAAGCGAAATCCCAGCATCGCGCACAGGGCGAAGACATGATCGGTCGCTCCGCCGGTGTCGGTGTAATGCTCGACGATCCTGAGATCGGTGCCATGGCTGATGAGGCCGTCGAGGACATAGGGCGCTTCATGCGTGGCGGCCGAGATCACATTGACGTGGTAGGGCCCGCGCTGATCGGAAACATGGGTGTAGAAGCTGAAGCCATGATCGACGCCATAGCGGGCGTTGATGTCGCCGCCCGATGCGCCGCGCTTCGCGCCCCTGAAGAACTGACCATCGGAACTGGACGTTGTGCCGTCGCCCCATACCCGCGAGAATGGCAGGCGGTGGTGCGCGTTGATGAGGACGGCGAGCGCCGCGCGGTAGCTCTCGTCGCGGATATAGGCGTCATGGGTCCATAGGAGTTGATCGCGCGTGACGCCCTGGCTCGCGGCGGCCATGCGCGACAGGCCGAGATTGGTGGCGTCGGCGAGGATCGTGGCGAGCAGCGCATTTTCATTGGGACATAGCTCGCCGGTGCGCAGGTTGGTGAACGCCGAAAGAAAGCCAGTTTCCTGCGCCACCTCATGTAGCAGTTCGGTGATACGGATGCGTGGCATCATCGCATCGAGCCGGTCGGCCAGGGCTTCGGCGTCGGGCGTTGCGATCGTGCGAACGGGGGATATCTGGAGGCGGCCGTCGCGGTATCGCACACCCTCCAGAGCGTCGCGCTTCAGGCTCCGGGCGAATTTCTTCAGCCGCCAGTCCAGTTCGCGGCCCCGCTGTTCGAGCCATTCGCCGGCTGTGGGTGGCAGACCAAGAGCCGACACGATCGGCTTGGCCTTCGGTTCGCTTAGCAGGTAGCTGTCGAACTGGCGGTATCCCGTCGATCGTTCCACCCAGACATCACCGGAGCGCAGCTTGTTGCGCAGATGCGCGATAGTCGCGATTTCCCAGAGCCGCCGATTGATCTTGCCGTCATCGCCCATGACGATTTTCTGCCATTCCTTGCGGAAGGGCATCGGAGCGTCGGCAGGCAGATCGCGCTTGCCCGACCTATTGAGGTCGCGCAGCATCTCGATAGCGGCAATCGTTTTCGCGCTGCCCTTTCCGGCCCTGAACTGCAGCGCTTCAAGCAGATCAGGGGCGAACTTGCGCAACGTCGCATAGCGGTCGGCCGCGACCCTCAGCGGATCAAGATTGGCGGTTTCCGCGATCGTCGCCACTTCCGGTCTGGCCTTCAGGAGGGTGTGCCATCCTACTGAGGCATCCAGGACCTCCATAGGATCTTCGCCAGTATCGACTGCATCGGTGAGCGCGTCGATCGTCCTGCGGAAGATCAGCATCAGCCGGGCCACGTTCTTCGACGTGGCGGCATAGCTGCGCGCCTGGGCGTTCTTCGCGCGGGTGAAGATGCCGCCGATCAGCTTGTCCGCCATCTCCAGGGCGCTGTCCGTCAGCCGTTCTTCAAGATCGAGCAGGAAGGCAACGAGCGTGGCGCGTCGCCGGGAGGGAATATAGCGCTCGATCATATAGGCAGGCGACGCACGGCCTTCCCTGACATATTGCCGAAATCGGTCCGCGTGGATGCGGCCCGCGACGTCGGGGGAAATGCCGATCTTCCGCACCTGCCTCAGACGGTCGAGGATCTGGCGGACGTGATCGGGCTTGGCCGCGACGGGGATGGTCTTAAGCAAGGCGAGATGGCTCATGCCGCCGGCGGCGTCGAAGAGCTGATCGAGGGCCTGGACCTGTTCGGCGCTGAGATCGGCGATCAGGGCGTGGGCGGCCTGCTTGCGCGCGCGGGCACGTCCCGCGCTGCTGGCGCGTTCGATGGTGGAGATGGACGGCAGCAAAATCCGGGCCTCGCGCAGGGCGGTGACCACGCCCATCGCAATCGTCATCCCCTTGTCGGTCGCCCATGCCGTTCTCGCGGCCGCCTCGACCATGAAGGGAATATCGGCCCGGGTTGGCCCCCGAAGCCCCAAACGCGCCGCCAGCTCACGGGCATGATCCGTCATTGTCTGATCCCGCGCCGCATAGTTGGCCAGCTCGGTTACGTGCAGACCAAGTTGCTCCGCGACGAAAGCGGCGAGATCATGGGGTATTGCTCCCCTGTCCTGTATCAACTGCGCAAGCGTGATGCCCGGGTGCCGCAGGAGCGCGAGTTGCAGCGCCACGCCCAACTGGTTCCGTCGCTCCCGTCGCGCGCCGATGATCTCGATATCGGAAGGCTCGAAGGTATAGAGCCGGGCCAAATGGTCGCGATCGGTCGGGATGGCGAGTATCTGATCGCGTTCGCTCTCGGTCAGGAGTTGATGCTTGCGCTTCGTCATGCCGTTTCCTGTCCACAAAAGGTCATCTGGGCCTATGGACAGCGAGGAGTAAAGAGACATAGTATGTGGACGGATATGGGTGGGGCGCAGCGGCTGCCCTCCATAGCGTCCACAGAACGACCGTTTGGGAGACGTGCGGCATGGGTGATATTCTGGGCTATGCCCGCGTCAGCACCGGCGATCAGGACGTTGCGGGCCAGACCATGCGTCTGGAGAAGGCTGGCGCCATCAAAATCTTCACCGATGTCATTTCAGGTAAGAGCATGGAACGGCCCGGTCTGGCTGAGCTAATCGCCTATGCCCGCAAGGGTGACACGCTGGCGGTGGTCCGCCTCGATCGGCTTGGGCGCTCGCTTGCCGAACTTCTCACCACGGTTGAGACGCTACGCGGTCAGGGCATCGCGCTCCTGAGCCTTGAAGAAAAGATCGACACTTCGTCAGCTGCCGGCGAGCTCATCTTCCATGTGTTTGGGGCCATCGCCCATTTTGAGCGACGGCTGATTTCTGAGCGAACCAGAGATGGTATTGCCGCCGCCCGTGCTAAGGGCAAACAGCCTGGCCGTCAGCCGCTGGACATGTCCAAAGTGGATGCGGCCATCAAGCTGGTCGAAGCTCGTATCTCGCCTACCGAAGCAGCGCGGCAACTCGGCATCGGCCGATCGACCATTTATCGCGAAATGCGTAGGATGGGAATCGAACGGCCCGCCTGATTAAGCGCCCGTCCGTTCGCATCGAGCGTTCGCCATGCGTTCTCGCTTAGCGTTGTTTAGCGTACTTTCCACGCTATGCCCTCAAGCTGACGAATTCGTCGGACCTGTGGAGCGACATCGGGCCTGGAAGCACGGCCCGCGCACAGAAGTGGCTGGAGAAGACTGCCGGCGGTACGGTTGATTCGTACATCATCCCCTGCAACGACGCCTACGGTCGCATGTCCGCGCAGTGGAACGCGTTGCTCGACATCGACGCGACGAAGCTGGCGAAGGTGTCCTATCCCAAGATGGTCGACTCTGCGGCTCTCGCGCGCCTGAAAGCCGATATCCCGCAGGTCGCGGCGGCGATGCACGGGACGAGCGGCGACGCATATCAGTATCTGCAGCAGGTCTCGACGATCGACGCTTTCCTTGCCGCGCGGGAGAGCTTTTCGGACGCTGGGTGGGACGCCTACGCTTCGCAGCGCGCTGACGCCCAGGCCCGCAATACCTACACGTCGATCGCTCAGCAGGCGATGACGTGGGTGCCGCTGCTCGGCATCGTCCTGCAGGTCGTGTTCTACGCGATGTTCCCGGTGATTTTCCCGCTGTTCCTTTTCCCGCGGACTGGCATCTCGACGCTGAAGGGCTACGCGACAGGCTTCTTCTATCTCGCCAGCTGGGGCCCGCTCTACGTCATCCTGCACATGTTCGTGATGAACAGGGCGGCCAGCTCCTATGCGGCTATTTCACCTACCGGACCGACGCTATTGGTGGTCGACGGGATCACGGCCGTGAACAACGATATCGCGACCGTCGCCGGGTTCCTGATGATGAGCGTGCCGTTCTTGGCCGCCGGGATGGCGCGCGGCGCGATGGCGATCGCCGGGCATGCGACGTCGATGTTGGCGCCGGCACAGAGCGCCGCCGAGGCGGCCGCTTCGGAGCGGACCACCGGCAACTACAGCTATGGCAACATGTCCTATCAGAACCTGACGTCGAACATGCGTCAGGCGAACAAGTGGGATGAGCGGCCATACATCACGGGCGGGTTCGCGAGCAGCAGCTTCACCAATGCCGACGGCGGGGTCGAACATGGCTTCGCGAACGGGGATTATGCGTATGACACCCGGCAAGGTATCTCCAACCTTGCGTTCACCCCGACGCGGACCAGCGGCTTCGATGCGGCGGTTTCGCGGACGCTCTCGGAAGGGCAGTCGCTCGTTGACTCGCGGCGCCAATCGGCATCCGAATCCTGGCAGGCGACGGTGCAAACCGGCACGGATCTGTTGCGGACGGCCGAGCAGCGCGCATCGAGCGGAACGGAAACGGGATCTGGCTTCAACAACAGCTTGAGCCGAATGCACGACGTGTCCCGTGGGATCTCGAGTGGGCTGCAATCTCGGTTTGGTCTCAGTGAAGCGGATTCGGAGCGGATTGCGCGCGCCTCGCAGATGATTGGGGAGGGCACCGTTGGTCTCTCAGGCGGTACTGGAACAGGCAACAGTATCCCCGGCCTGAGTGCCAACGCCTCCGCAGCTCTTGGAGCAAAGTTAGCCACCACTGCCTCAAGAGATTCAGGGCGAACTGTCACATCCGAGGAGGCTTTGTCGGAGCTGAAAGATTATCTCTACCGTGAGACCAATACGAGTCAGGCGCGCACTGCGCGGGACGACTTCCAACGGGAGACCAGCAGCAGCTCGGACAGCCGCGTGCGGTCCCTATCGGAACGGCTGTCGGCGGGCGTCACCGAGTCGCGCGGTCTCACGCGAGAGGCGGCCATGAGCGAGGAGACGTTCAAGCGAGTGTCGGACGATCTGCGCGAGTCTTCCTCGAACGGGTACAGCCTCAATCAGAACGACACGCAGGAATTCGTCACGTATGCGCAAGAACGCCTTCGCGCCGATCCCCTCCTGTCCTCGCAGGGGTGGACGCCGGGCATGGTCATGCCTCGCACAGAGGGACAGCGCCAAGTCCGCGACATTCTGCTGAACGACTTCGTCAACAGGCAGATCAACGATGCCCGCGAAGAGATGGGGCTGCGAATCCCCGATCGGTTGGACACCGGCTTGACCGGACCGTCGATCACGTCAGCCGAGGGTGTCCGTGGCTGGGGTGGTCGGCAACAAGCCGCCGTGCGCGGCCAAGGGCCCGATGTTGATGTACGCGCCAGCTCTCGTGATCAGGGACTTGCCGATGATGTGCAGGACCAGATTCTCGGTGGCTCGGCTCGTGTAATGCGCGAAGGGTTCGACTTGGACGGACGGGTGAGCGACGCACGCGGCCGCGGCGCAGATCTTGGGGCGCATGTCGACCATCGCAATCATCAATCGCTAATCGAGACCATGCCTGTCGTTTCGCCGCTGATAGAGGGCGCTCGCGAGCGAATTGGTGAAGCCTCTGACTGGGTCCAGAACCAGCTTGGCATGGGCGGGGGCAATGTCGGCGCCGGACCGGTGCAGACGGCTTTGCCGCGATCAGGCGCAGGTTTCAGGAGCTATTCGCCACAGAGCCAGCAGTACGGCACGGCGTCGCTCGTGAGCGAGCTGGCACAGTCGTCGGCCGCATGGTCCGCTCGCGGCGGTTCGCCAGTTAACATTGGCGACATCAGCCGGCGGGGTGGGGGAGACCTTCCAGGCCATGACACGCATGAGGTCGGACGTCAGGTCGACGTTCGACCGTTCCGACACGACGGTTCGAACCAGCCCACCAACTGGGAGAGCCGGTCCTATGATCGCGAACAGACGCGCAACTACATCGAGTTCATGAAGGAGCGTAACCCCGGAATGACGGTGCTCTTCAATGACCCGGTCCTCGTCCGCGAAGGTCTGACCAAGCCGTACAGGGGACACGACAACCACCTGCACCTGACTTTCGGTAATCGCGGATAAGCAAACGGCGCGGCATAGCTGCCGCGCCGTTCGTTACGGCTGACAAATCAGCTTCAGAAGATCAGGGCGAGGATCATCGCACCGACAATGCCAAGAGCTACCATCGACCCGAACTGCTTCCATGACAGCCCTTGAGCTGTAGAGGGCAGCGGGAGACCAGAACCTATTGGGTGGGACATCAGATGCTGTCCCATATAGGTGGACAGATCGTAGGGGTTGGACTGGTTAAATACGGTCGACCTGAACTCCGGCGCGGCCGATTCAAACCGACGGCTCGGAGCGTCGTCGAACGACGAGGTCGCGCTTGGCCAGTTATCGAACGACGACATGGTGATTTCCTTCCGGCAAAAGGATATCACATTCGGAAGCTCGAGGACAAGCGTTCTCTGTCCGTTCTTCGGATTCGCGCCGGATCGAGGCTGTGTCTATCGCCAAGGAACAACGGTGCCGGTGGCCAGCATGGCCGCACCAAGATCGCGGCCGTTGGGCAGGCGACAGGTCGCAACGACCCGCTCGTAGCTGCTGCCGGTAGCCTGACACTGCATGGCGGGCGCGCGCACGCGGACATGGCCGGTGCTTAAAGTTCCTCGAGGTCCACCGAGGAGAGCGACCATTGCGTCGCGCGCGGCCGCGCCGCTTGCCGCAGGGCAGGGGTGCCCTGGTCGGCAGGTCTCGTCCCTCTCCCGCGCTGCTATATTGCCGACGCGAATTTTCGGGCCCTCGGCACACCAAATTGGCCCGTCTCCGTCCCAGACCGCGATCGGGGTGCAAACAAAGGCAGCGGCGGCGGCAAGAATGGTGGCGGGCATGATCTCTTCTTCTATCATACTGCGATGACAGTTGAAGATTCCTGAAGGCTGGGAGGCGTGTATTTGTAACCTGTATCGCATGACCAAGAGCTCGGCCGAGGTCGCTGGGTTGTTCAACGCCGCGCCCGCTGCAGCGAGCAACGCGCCGGGAGAGATCTATCCAGGGTATCCCGGGTTGGTCGTGGCCAAAGGATCGATCCGATCGATGGTGTGGGGCTTTCCGCTGTCGCTGAAGAGCAAGAAGTCGGGCCAGCCTCTAAAGCCGAAACCGGTCAACAACGCCCGCACCGACAAGCTGAGCCAGTTCTTCTGGCGGGACAGCTTCGAGAAGCGACGTTGCCTCATCCCCCTTACCGCGTGGGCGGAGGCCGAGGGTCCCCGAGGATCCATGACGCGCACCTGGCTGTCGCTGCCGGACGCGGAGTTGTTCGCCGTCGCCGGCGTATGGCGGTCTTCGGATGAATGGGGTGATTGCTATTCGATGGTGATGAAGGATGGCACTGGTGCCGCGGCCGAAGTCCATTCCCGGATGCCGGTTATTTTGCGAGGCGACCAATATCCGACATGGGAACACGGCTCAGCCGCTGAAGCGTTGACCCTATGCGAGCTGCCATACCAGAGAGATATCAAAGTCGATCGAACGACGGTGCCCTGGGTGCGGACGGGCCGCTAGAATGCACTACTGTCCGGAAGCGAGCTTGGATGCCATGCGCTGGATGGTTCGATAGACTGTTGGGCGCGAAACCGAGAATAACTCGCTCAGCTCACTGATCGAGTGCTCGCCTCCTTCATGCAGCTGGTGCAGATGGCGCTGCTGGCGGTCGGTCAGCTTGGGGGGCTTGCCCTTCAACTTTCCCTTCGCCTTGGCGACCTTCATACCTTCCCGCGTCCTCATCCGGATCAGGTCAGCTTCGAATTCAGCGAAGGTGGCGAGGATGTTGAAGAACATCTTGCCCATAGGATCGCTCGGGTCGTGGATCTGTCGGCCGAGGGCGAGGGCAACACCGCGCTTCTCGAGCTCCTCGGCGATCGCCCGCGCATCGGGGACCGATCGGGCTAGGCGGTCGAGCTTCGGTGCGACCAAGGTATCGCCGGCACGGACGGCGGCGAGTGCCTGCGCAAGCCCTGGCCGATCGCGCGAAGTGCCGGTGAGGCCGTGATCGGTATAGATCCGGTCGGCCGACACACCGAGCTCGGCGAGAGCATGGCGTTGGGCCGTCAAATCCTGCTTGTCGGTTGAACACCGTGCGTATCCGATCAAAGTCCCGGTCATCTGTAACGCTTAGCGCCCCATCAATGAGAATCTAGTCGTACTACCTTAATGAGACGGACTGGTCGACCCCGATTTTGGAGGACGAAAGCCAAATTCTATTGATTGGCGATCGGGCCAAATTTTGTGTCCGTTGAGCGACCCCCTATCGTACAACCAAATTTCTTATGGCGTTGCGTCCTATCTGATTGTGTGCCACTTTTTAAACCGTGGCATATTTGGTCTAAGGTTCAACGTGTGATGACGGCTATTGATCTGAAGGTGGCTGCCAATGGGCGAATGGTTCTTCCGAAGTCCGTGCGCGAAGCAATGGGCTTGTCGGGCGATACGAAGGTGACCGCGATCGTAGAAGCGGGTGGCGTCCGACTTGTGCCCATCGGCCATCGTGTGATGCGCGCACGCGAGCTGTACCTGCAGGCGGTCAAGTCGCCGCGCACCACCGAAGACTTCCTACGCGACAGGCGTGAAGAGGCCGGGCACGACGAAGCGAGCATTAGCGATCCTGCCCCATGAGCGAGGTGGTGCTGGATGCATCGGCCGTGCTGGCGCTTCTGCGTGACGAGCCGGGGGCGGACATCGTTGCCGGCCACATGGGCAATGCTGCAATCTCCGCTGTCAATCTGCAGGAAGTGGCAAAGGAGATGTTTCGTGAAGGCGCATCCTGTGCGGACGTGCGCGCGATCCTCGGCGAGCTCGCGCTCGACGTCCGTGCACATGATACCGAGGCTGCCTATGCCGCTGCCGAGCTGTGGGAGAAGACCCAGGAATATGGGCGAGGGCTGGGTGACCGTTCGTGCATGGCACTCGGGCTTCAGCTAGGCTTGCCGGTCCTCACCGCTGACCGCGAATGGAAGAAGGTGAAGGTGAGGGGGCTACAGCTCAAGCACCTTCGCTAATGGAGAATCCTGAGAGGATAGGACTTGGCAAATGCCCGCTTGAGGCCACTTTCGGCACGGTGAATTGGCACATTGAACGAGCAACATTTCGCTGCCCCATATTAGGTCTCCGCAATACCAGCAGACTCATTGAGACGAAAACTTGTAGACGCTCGACCTTCGAGATTTTCACGAAAGCCCATTTGTGCCGACACCCCTTCGTGCCCTGTTAGACCACTATCGTTCGAGTGCGCGGTCGCAGCGCGAGAAGGGCACCTACTTTGAGCGACTGACCAAAATTTGGCTTGAGCACGCACCGACCCAAGCGGGCCGTTATGCGCGCGTGCTGACCTATACGGACTTCGGGCGGGAACGCGGAGAAAGCGGGACTGACACGGGCATCGATCTCGTCGCCGAGCTGGCGGACGATCCGGGTCGCTGGTGCGCGATACAGTGCAAATTCTACGCGGAGGGCTATCGGCTTCAGCGATCCGACATTGATGGGTTCCTGGCCGCGTCCGCGCGCGCACCTTTCGCGCGCCGGATGTTCGTCGACACGACGGGTGTCAACTGGACCGATCATGCCGAGACGACCTTTCGAGATCAGGCAATCGAAACGCAGCGCGTCGGTCTCACCGAGCTCGAGGAGAGCGGGATCGACTGGTCCGCATTTGCTGCCGACGGCACAGTGCGGCTGACTGACAAAAAGCGGCCACGTCCCGACCAGATCGAAGCGATTGATTGCGTCACCGACAAGCTAGCGACGGCCGACCGCGGAAAGCTCATCATGGCGTGCGGTACCGGCAAGACTTTTACCGGGCTTAAGATCGCGGAAGCGATGGCGGGGCGAGGGGGTCGGGTGCTGTTCCTGGTGCCAAGCCTGGCTTTGATGCAGCAGACCGTGCGTGAGTGGTCGATCGATAGCGAAGCGCCGCTTCGCTCGTTCGCGGTTTGCTCGGACGCGCAGGTCGGTGTCCGGCGCGGCCGCGATGATACAACCGACATCGACGCGCACGACCTCGAGATTCCGGCGACAACCAACGCTTCTGTGCTCGCAGCAAAGGCGACCATCGACGTTCCCGAGCGGATGACGGTGATCTTCTCGACCTACCAGTCATTGCCAACGATTGCAGTAGCGCAGGAAAAGTTCGGGTTACCGGCGTTCGACCTGATCATTTGCGACGAGGCCCACCGAACCACCGGCGTGACGCTGTCTGGCGAGGATGAGAGCAACTTCGTGCGCGTCCATGACGCAACCTACATCCGCGCCGCCAAGCGTCTCTACATGACCGCGACGCCGCGCGTGTATGGTGAAGCGGTGCGCGATGTCGCGCGCGATGAGAATGCCGCGCTCGTCTCAATGGACGACCCTGCTCTCTATGGCGAAACACTTTTCACACGCAGCTTCGGGTGGGCAGTTCAGAACGACCTCCTCACCGACTACAAGGTCATCGTCCTCGCCATCAACGAAGCGGATGTGGCCGCCGGCCTGCAGGCGCGGCTTGCTGACGACGACAGCGCACTGGTGCTCGACGATGCAACGAAGTTGGTGGGCTGCTACAAAGCGCTGACCAAGGTGGACTTCGCAGGTGAGGCGGGCCACCCACGACCGATGCGGCGCGCGATCGCGTTCGCCAAGAGCATCGCCGCCTCCAAGACCGTCGCGGCCGAGTTCGGACGGGTCGCCGCCGACTGGCGTGCCTCGCTCGAGGCGGCGGCACCCAAGCTTGCGGAACAGATGCCACCGCTCGAGGTCACGGTCGAGCATGTGGACGGCGGGTTCAACGCCAAGGCGCGCGATCATCTGCTCGGCTGGCTGAAGGCCGACACGGGCCGCGACGACGAGTGCCGCGTCCTCACCAACGCGCGCTGCCTGTCGGAGGGCGTCGACGTGCCCGCGCTCGACGCCGTCATGTTCCTCCATCCGCGCAAGAGTCAGATCGACGTCGTGCAGGCCGTCGGGCGGGTCATGCGGCGCGCGCCGGGCAAGGAGCTCGGCTACGTGATCCTGCCGGTCGGCATCCCCGCCGGGGTCGCAGCCGAGGACGCGCTCAACAACAACGAGAAGTACCGCGTCGTCTGGCAGATCCTGAACGCGCTCCGGAGCCACGACGAGCGGCTCGACGCGACGATCAACAAGATCGACCTCGGCGTCGATCCGGGCGATCGCATCGAGATCATCGCCGTCGCCAACGAACTGCCGACGCGGCCGCAGAAGGGCGGCGGCGGCATCGGCATCGGCGGCGAGGGCGGGGCGGGCGACACCGACCCCGGCGACGATCGCCCCGCCGCGCCAGGACCGGCGCAAGGCAGCCTCGCCTTTCAGTTCGACGAGATCAGCCGCGCGATCATGGCGCGCATCGTCCGGAAGTGCGGCACGCGCACCTATTGGGAGGAGTGGGCGAAGGACGTCGCCGGCATCGCCGAGGCGCAAGTGACGCGCATCGCCGCGATCGTGGCGACGCCGGGCAGCGAGGAGCGCGCCGCGTTCGAGCGCTTCCTCACCGAGATCCGCGACGACCTTAACGACAGCATCACCGAGGCCGAGGCCATCGAGACGCTGGCCCAGCACCTCATCACCCGGCCCGTGTTCGAGGCGCTGTTCGAGGGCTACGACTTCGCCGCCTCCAACCCCGTCAGCCGCGCGCTCGAAGGCGTGCTTGCCGTCCTCGACCGTCACAACCTCGACCGCGAGGCGCAGGGGCTGGAACGCTTCTACGCGAGCGTGCGGATGCGCGCCGCCGGGATCGACAGCGCCGCCGCCAAGCAGCGCATCGTGCTCGAGCTTTACGACAAGTTCTTCAAGACCGCCTTCCCGACGCTCTCGAAGAAGCTCGGCATCGTCTACACGCCGGTCGAGATCGTCGACTTCATCATCCGCTCGGTCGACGAGGCGCTGCGCGACAGCTTCGGGCAGACGCTGGCGTCCGAGGGGGTGCACATCATCGACCCCTTCACCGGGACCGGCACCTTCGTCACCCGGCTGCTGCAGTCGGGGCTGATCCCCGCCGACCAGCTGGCGCGCAAATACGCGCACGAGATCCACGCCAACGAGATCGTGCTGCTCGCCTACTACATCGCCGCGATCAACATCGAGGCGACGTTCCACGAGCTGTCGGGCGGCGCCTATCAGCCCTTCCCCGGCATCTGCCTGACCGACACCTTCCAGCTCTACGAGAAGGATGACCTCGTCGCGGAGACCCTGCGCGACAACAGCGGGCGGCGGACGCGGCAGAAGGCGCTCGACATCCGCGTCATCATCGGCAACCCGCCCTATTCGGACGGGCAGGACACGGCGAACGACAATGCCGCCAACGTCGACTATCCGCACCTCGATCAGCGGGTGCGCGACACCTACGCCGCGCGCTCGGCCGCGCGGAACAAGAATGGGCTCTACAACAGCTACATCCGCGCGATGCGCTGGGCCTCCGACCGGATCGGCGACCGCGGCATCGTGTCGTTCGTCACGAACGGGGGCTGGGTCGACGGCAATTCCACCGATGGCATCCGGCGATGCCTGCAGGAGGAGTTCGCCGACCTCTACATCTTCCACCTCAAGGGCAACCAGCGCACCTCGGGTGAGCGGTCGCGGCGCGAGGGCGGCAAGATCTTCGATGCCGGTTCGCGCGCGCCGATCGCAGTGTGGCTGTTCGTCAAGAACCCCGACGCCGCCCACCATGGCCGCATCCATTTCCACGCCGTCGACGACTACCTGACCCGTGAGCGGAAGCTGGCGGAGGTCATGCGCCTCGGCAGCATGAAGGGCGTAGGTGCGCGCAAGGGCTGGCGTTTGATCGAGCCCGACGCGCACGGCGACTGGCTGGGTCAGCGCGACGGCAGCTTCGCCGATCTGATGGCGATGGGCGACAAGGACGGGAAGGAGCGGATCAAGCTTTTTGCAAGCTATTCTGCCGGCGTGAAGACGCAGCGTGATTGGTGGGCTTACAACCCGTCGCGCGCCGCACTTGCCGCGAACATCGGCCGCATGATCGACACTTACAATTCCGAGCTGAAACGGTTCGACGCAGCGCATCCAAAGGCCACCCGCAAAGAGCGGGAGGCGCTCATCGACGCGTTCGTCGACACCGACAGCCGAAAGATCAGTTGGACCCGTGCACTGAAGGATATGGCGGTCAAACGCCGGCCCCTCGCGTACGAAGGGGCGGCCATCACGCGGTCCCTATATCGGCCCTTCACCCCTCAGATGCTGTATTTCGCCCGCGACCTCAACGAGATGGTCTACAAGATGCCGTCGATCTTTCCGGCGGCGGGCTGCGACAACAGGGTGATCAGCATCTCCGGGGTCGGTGGCAAGGTCGCGTTTGGCGCGATCATGGCCGACGCCGTTCCCAGCCTGCACTTCGCCGATATGGGCGGCTCGCAGTGTTTCCCGCTCTGGATTTACGAGCCTGTCGGCCCGGATGCCGATCTCGCCGCTGGCGAATTGTTCGGGGAGGGAGAGCGCCAGTACCGGCGCCGCCCCGGGATCACGCCTGGCGCGCTCGACGCCTATCGCAGCGCGCTCGGCGATGCCGCGCTCAGCCACGAGGCAATGTTCTATTATTCGTACGGCTTGCTCCACGCACCCGACTATCGTCTGCGCTTTGCCGACACGCTCGCCAAGGAACTGCCGCGTCTGCCGGTTCCGACCGATCGCGCCATCTTCGACGCATTCGAGCGGGCGGGCCGGGAGCTTGCCGAGCTGCACTGCGGTTTCGAGAGTGTAGAGCCGTTCCCCGTGACGCTCGCCCAGGGCGACCTGCGGCTGATCAACATCCCCGACCCCGTCGTCTTCTGGCGGGTCGAGAAGATGCGCTTCGGCGGCAAGCAGGGCGCGTATGATCGCAGCGTCATCCACTACAACCACAACCTCACCCTGACCGGCGTGCCGCTCGAGGCGTACGATTACGTCGTCAACGGCAAGTCGGCGATCGAATGGGTGATGGAGTGGCAGGGGGTCCGGACCGACACCGCGTCGGGCATCACCAAGGACGCCAACGCCTACGCGCGCGAGGAGAAGGGCGATCCCCGCTACCCCTTCGACCTCCTCGCACGCGTCATCGCCATGAGCCTGCGCACGCGCGAAATCGTTGCCGCGCTGCCAAGCTGGCAGGGCTGAGGCCGCGCCCATGAGCCGATACCGCAGCCAGATCCGAGAGGTCATCAACCGCAACGCGCTGGTGAGCCTCGCGCTCGCCAACGGCTACAACGCCTTCCTGCCGGTCTACGACGGCGGCATCGACTTCATCCTCGCCAATGAGACGACCGGCGACACGAAGCTCGTCCAGCTCAAGGGGCGCTGGATGATCGACCGGAAGTACCTCGGTCGCGACATCTGGATCGCGTTCCACGACGCCGGCCGCTGGTACGTCGCGCCGCACGACGAGATGGTTCGGCACGCGGAGGGCTATGGCTTCACGCAAAGCGCGAGCTGGACCGAGGGCGGCGCCTACAGCCGCAAGACGCTGTCGAAGCGGATGGTGGCGGACTTCGCCCCTTACCGTTTCGAGCCGCTCGCCGACGTCGCACAGGAGGCTGCCAAGACGGGGGCATCGCAGAATCTGTGCGTAAACGTACGCTAAGCCGTATGCGTCCGGGCACCGCCACCACCGCCGCCCCCACGTTCAATGACCGCTTCCAAGTTTTGCCCAGAGCCGATCTAATGGCGAGGTCGAGGGTGGGAAAGCGAAGGGCGGCTTTTCGACGCCGTGCCAGAGCTGTAGATGTCGCCTCAACCGGTCGTTCAGGGAATCGATATGCCATTGTCATTTCGCACGCTTGCCATAGTGCTGCCCGCAGCCCTCGCTTTAGCAGGCTGCGCTGCCGGAGTGGGCGTGCCGGGCGCGCCTCAGACGCTGGCGCTGGATCTGACCCACTCTGCAGACCGGCAGGTCACGGCAGACTATCGCCTAAGCGAGGCGACCACGGCGCTCCACTTCCCGCAAGAGCTCGGCGGCTATCGCGCTGAAGTCTGGAAGCCCGCCGACGGTGCCTTCCGCTGGGTCAAGGAAGGCCAAGGCGAGCGGATCGAGCGCACCGACGGGCAAGCGTTCCGGCAAGTCGCGTTCACGATTCCGATCGACTATCGCGCCCTGCCGAAGAGCTACGCGCCCTTCTCGCCGTTCAGCCAGGGCGGCGCTCTCGTTCATTCCGGCCAGTTCCACGCCTGCCCGAGCGCGCCATGCGAGCAGACCGGCCCCCTGCCGATCCGCATCACGGCGCCCGGCGAGATTGTCGGTGTCGAGGGTCGCCGGACCCCGGACCGCGAGAGCTTCATCAGCCGGGACGATGGCACCAGCATCTTCATCGGCACGCTCAAGCCCGTGGATGCCGATGATTTCGTGGCGATCATTGATCCCGGTCTTCCGCCGGCGGTGCGCCAGCATCTCGATCGCTCCCTGCCCCAAGCCATTCAGGATCTTGCCACGATCTACGGCCCGCTGTCCTTCAAACCGGAACTCTATGTCTCCATCGACGACGAGCCGGAGAAGAATGGCCGAGTTTCTAGCCAGGGCGGCACCCTCCCGCGTCAGATTTTCATGCACTTTGACGGCGAGGGCGCGATTGAAAGGGTCGCTGCGGATAATCCGCTGTGGCTGGATTGGTTCTTCGCCCACGAAGCCGCGCATCTGTTCCAGCAGGACAAGGCCGGCAAACTGTTCGGCGACGATCGTTTTGCGTGGATTCACGAGGGCGGTGCCGAGGCCATGGCCGCGCTAGCGATGGTCGGGCGCGGTCCGGCAGAGCGGGCCTATGTGCTGAGCCGCAAGGAAGAGGCCCAACAGGCCTGTGCCGCCGGGCTTGCCGCGACACCTTTGAGCAAAGCCTCGGCCGAGGGCAAATTCGATCTGCACTATCAGTGCGGGCTGATCATGTGGCTGGCGATCGATCAAGACGAACGGCGCGCTGGCAAGGCCGGCCTTGCCGATCTCAACCGCGCGCTGTTCGTTGCTGTGCGCAAGGGAGAACCGTGGAGCGAGGCGATCTTCTTCAGGCTCACCCGCGAGCTGGGGGCCTCGCCGTCTGTGACGGCGCGGATCATGACGCTTGCTGACGGCAATTCCAGAGACGCGCTCGAAGCGCTCGGCGCGTTGGGACAGATGGCAAACCAATCCCTGCAACTGGAGTGATGACTGCTAAGGGGTCGGAAGCCGATCGGCAGCTTCCAGATCGCCGGGGTAGGAAAGCAGACACCGAGCCGGCGCCGGACGCATTGTCCGCTATCCTGGGCCTATGGGCCAAAAGCCGCCAGGCAGCTCACGACCCCATTGTCGCCGTTCCAGCCTTCGCTAGACTGCCGGAAGGTTACGACGTGAGGGCTAACCGATGAAAGGCGATTTGACGGGTGGATGTCTGTGCGGTGCCGTGCGCTACACTCTTCGCGATGGATTTCGATTTCGACCTTATGCATGCCATTGCACCGACTGTCAGACGCGAACTGGTGGAGCCTTCAGCGAGCACATGCTGTTCGCCAAGCAGGATCTCGACATTGAGGGCGATCTGGACATCGGCTCCTATGAACAGCCGAGTGGTGCCCTATCATCGATCTGGGGGTGTCCAACCTGCAAAGTCCGCATCTTCGCCGAGAATGACAAGCGCCCGGGCTTTGCATCGTTGCGCTGCGGAACCCTCGATCAAAGCCACGAGGTCGTGCCTGCCGCTCATCTTTGGGTGAGCAGCAAGCAAGCCTGGGTGACGCTTCCTGATGGGGTGCCCGCACTTGCCGAACAACCGCGGACACAAGCCGAGTGGATAGCGCTTGTCGGGCCTACTCCGAGCTAGCGACCAAGCTTGCAAGGTTTTGCTGCCAAAGCTGCCATTCGCCTTTCCACCCACAAGCGGCCATGAGCAGGGCTGATCCGCGATCCGGAAAGCCGCATGGCGGCTTTGCCCCGCTCGCGAAAAATTCCTGCCGTTCAGGAATCGACCCCAGACCGGACAAGGCGCTCTGATCGGCGTAGCGCAGAGCATTAGGACCAATCGGCTTCGTCCGATCGCAGTGGGCGGCAATCCGACGACAGACGGCAAAGGAGGACAGATTCTCAAGCGCGACTACGAGCAGTTGCGATGGTCTGCGGGCGTGAAAGGGGACCTCACGGACGGCCTGGCCTTCGACATTGCGGCGACATACATCATCGAGGACCAGGTCCAGCAGACCCCCGACGTCTTGATCGACCGCCTGCAGCGGGCACTCGACGGCTTGGGTGGCCCCAACTGCGGGGGCACCGTGCCCGGGGCCAACGGCTGCCAATACTTCAATCCCTTCTCGAATGGGTATGCCGGCAATCGCCCGCTCGAGTTGACCAACCCCGGCTATGTGCCGGCGAACGCCAATTCTACCGAGCTTGTCGCCTGGCTATTCGACACGCAGCGCTACACCGCCAAGACCCAAACCTGGGTCGCCGATACGGTGGTAAGCGGCGCCTTGCCGGTCATTCTCCCGGGCGGAGAGGTGGGATTTGCGGTCGGCGCGCAGTACCGGCACGTCGATTTCGAACAGCGTGTCTCCGACATCTACAACGCCAACCTCAACCCATGCCCGGTGCTAGGCCAGACGACCTGCGCCTTACGCACCGGCCCCTACATCTTCCTCGGACAGAACATTCCGCTCGATCTCTCCCTAAAGGTGAAGGCGGTGTTCGGCGAGTTGAGCCTGCCGCTGTTCGAAGGGTTCGACGCCCAGCTGTCGTTACGACACGAAGATTATGGCGGCTTGACCGGCTCGACCACAAATCCGCAATTGCGCGCGAAATGGGACCTAACCGACTGGCTGGCGATCAGAGGTTCGGTAGGGACATCCTTTCGTGGCCCTACGGTGCTGGATTCGGCGCCGACGGGTGTCACCCTCCTTCAAGGCATCGCCGCCTCGGGCAATGTCTTCAAGTCGATCGACACATTCGGCAACCCCGCCGTCGGGCCAGAAAAGGCGCTCAGCTACAGCGTCGGCGCGATCTTACAGACAGGCGGGCTTACGGCGACGATAGATTATTGGAGCTACAAGGTCGACGACCAGATCCTCGCGGTTCCGGCCAATGTCGTCGCGACCGCAGTTGCGGGTACTGGAAACGGCAGCCAGTTCGTCAACTGCTCGAGCCCACTGCGCTCGTTCGTCACCTTCAACAACGCCAATGCCTGCACGCAGGGCGTGACGACGGGCAACGACATCGAGCGGGTCCGATCCGACGTGACCAATGGTCCCACGATCCGCCTCAACGGAGTGGATTTCGACGTCAATTATCGCTTCGACCAGCTTATCGGCGGAACGCTCGATATCGGTGCGACGGGTAGCTACCTGTTTCATTACAAGCAGTACGAGTTCGTCTACAACGGTATCTTCGTCTCGCCGGCTTTCGATGCGGCCGGATTCACCAACTACGATCGAGCACCGGGCACCGTGTCGAAATTGCGGGTAGCCGCCTATTTGGACTTCGAAACAGGGCCGCATCGCTTCAACTGGACGACGACCTTCATCGAGGGAGTCGACGACAATCGAGGGCCGACTGTCGTGCAGACCGGCCCCTCGACGAACTGCAGCGTGGCCAACGTCAACGCCGGCTCGGCCACCAATTGCCAACTGGTCGATTTCGGTCTGCGCGTGAACTCCTTCATGATGCACGATTTCACCTACCGCGTAGACCTACCATTGGACGTTACGTTGTCGGCTTCGGTCTTGAACGTGTTCGACCGTGATCCACCTCGCGCACGTCTGGAATACAGCTACGATCCGTTCATTGGGAATCCGATTGGACGGACGTTCAAACTCGGCCTGAGGAAGAAGTTCTGAGCGATCGCGTGGGCGACCGTTTGCGGCGACGCGCTTCGGAAGCGCGTCGCCGCCGTTCGCTAACTGCAAGGCTGCAGGACCGTCCGCCCTAAACGGAAGAGATACCGTATCCCCGCCACCACAAATGCGCGGACTATTGCCTGAGGTACGCCCAAAAATCCCACAGCAGTGCGGTCGGCCAGTCGTCAGGGTTTGCGCGCAGCCCACCGACCATCGCCCCGCTCGTTTAGAGAGCACAATTGTGTCCTCCTCGCTCTGTATTTGGTTGGCTCTAGGTTCGCCCGTCAAACTTGCTTCGCGATGCGGTGCTGCTATTGGTGCTCTCGGCGATTTGTCAGCTGTAGATTATTGTTTCGAAGCAGTTGGTTGCACACGTGCCCGCAGTCCTCTTCTGGGGCGAAGACAATCGTCCCGACGATGCGCGAGTTGCGCCCCCCTGGCAGGCCGTGTCGGATACGGTTTGATGTTCCGGCCATACGCCCCGGACGCGCTGTCCGAGCATGCCGAACAGCTCGCCGAGGCCGGGTACACCATCATCCCCGGCCTGCTCGAAGACGAAGGGTGCCGGAGGATCAAGTCCGAGCTCGATCGCCTTCATGCGGACCAGCCGTTCGGCGACAACGACTTCGCCGGGACCCGCACCAAGCGAGTGTTCAATCTGTTCGCCAAAACCCGCGTCCTCGATTCCCTGCTGGTCCAGCCCGACGTGCTTACGATCGTCCGCTCTGCTCTCGGTCCTGAAGCCCAGCTTTCGATCGCTTCGACAATGGAGATCCACGGCGGGGAGACCTTCCAGGCTCTGCACCGCGACGACGCATACTTTCCAGACGCGGCACATCCGCCGCTCGTGATCAACACAATCTGGGCTCTGACCGACTTCAGCCTGGCCAATGGAGCGACCCGCCTCGTCCCGGGCTCGCACCTCTGCAGCGAGCCGGTCGATCCGGCAGCGGCATGGATCGCGGCCGAGATGCCGCGTGGGTCCGTGCTGCTCTGGAACGGCGCCGTCTGGCATGGTGGCGGAGCCAACACCACCGGGGAGGCTCGCTTCGGACTTTCGCTCAACTACTGCCGCGGCTGGCTGCGTCAGCAGGAAAACCAATACCTCGGGCTCGATCCCGCGACGGTGGCCAGCCTGCCCGAAGAGGTGCAGAAGCTGCTGGGCTACGACATCTGTCAGTTCGTCGGCTGGGTCGACGGCCGCCACCCTATGCGCGCGATCCTGCCTGAAGTGCGTGCGCGCATTCACGCCGGAATTGCAGGGCGGCGCGACCCCATGTGAAGCCGCTCGGCGTCGCGTCCTACTACCAGCTCGTCTCGGGCGGCCTGCCCTCGAAGTTCGTCTTACCGCCAGCGGTCATGCCCGCGTCGATGACCAGGTCGTGGCAGGTGACGAAACGTCCCTCGTCGCTCGCCAGGTAAAGCGCGCCATAGGCGATATCGATCGGGTGACCCGAGCGCTGGAGCGGCGTCGCGGCGGCCAGGCTCCGCTCGAGCTTGGCCATCGAAGCAGCCACGTGGCCTTCCTCCATGCCCTTGGCGCGCTCGGATCCGCCGAAGAATATCGGTGTCGCGATCCCACCGGGCGCGATCGAATTGACCGTGATGCCCCACGGAGCAAGCTCCATGCCCGCGACCTTGGTCATCTGACGCACCGCCGCCTTGGCACCGGCGTAGAGCAATCCGCCGTAATTGGTCCTGAGGGCTGCGACGCTGGTGTTGTTGATGATCGCGCCGGAGCCCTGAGCCTTCATTATCGGCGCGGCATGCTTCATCCCGAACACGACGCTGCCGACCAGCAAGTCCATGGCGTAGCGAAAATCGTCGGTCGTCACCGTCTCTACGGAGCCGCTGGTGCCGCCGCCGGCATTGTTGAACAGGCAATCGAGACGACCGAACGTGTCGCGTGCGGCCTGGATCGCGGAAGCGATGTCCTCTTCGCGACGGACGTCGCCGGCGACGAACAGCGCTGCCTCTCCGAGCTTGCTCGCTATCTCGCCGCCCCTGGCCTCGTTGCGGCCGGTGAACACCACCCTTGCACCGTGCTCGACGAACAGCTCGACGGTCGCCTCCCCGATCCCGCTCGTACCCCCGGTGATGACGGCGACCTTGCCGTCGAGCCTGCCTGTCATCCGTGGTCCTCCTGTTTCGCGCTTTAGGCGGTTGCTCTGGCGAGCCGATCTTGCAGTTCTCGTTTGAGTATCTTTCCGATGGCGCTGCGCGGCAGCTCGTCGACGACGTGAACGGCAGATAGGCGCTGCATTTTGCCCAGGTGCGCGTTGGCGGCCGCGCGCAGAGCTTCTCCGTCGGCCTCCGCGCCCGGGTGGAGAGTCACGAAGCCGACCGGGGTCTCGCCCCATTCCCGACTTGGCGCGCCGACCACCGCCGCTTCCTTGACCGCCGGATCATTGAGCAGCGCCGCTTCCAGATCGACAGGGTAGATATTGATCCCCCCCGAGATGATCATGTCCTTCTTGCGGCCGACGAGGGTGAAGAAGCCGTCGGCGTCGACACTCGCGAGGTCGCCGGTGCGAATGTAGCGCTCGCCCGCCGGGCTCCACCACTCGGCTTCGGCAGTCTTTCCGGGTTGATTATGATAGCCGTTCATCATCGAGGTCGAGCGGCCGACCACCTCGCCCACCTGATCGGGAGGAAGACGATTGCCGGCCTCGTCGATCACGAACATCTCGTGCCCATCCATGGGCTGGCCGACCGTGTGAAGCTTGTCGGGATGCTCGTGCGCGAGCAATTGGCACGAACCGCCGCCTTCGGTCATGCCATACCACTCGGTGAGGCCGCCCGGCCAACGGCGTAGAACATCCGCCTTGAGCTCGGCCGCGAACGGCGCAGATGTCGCGAACTTCATGATATAGCTTGACAGATCGAAGCTATCGAAGTCGGGCAGGTCCATGATCCGTCGGTACTGCACCGGCACCAGCATCGCGTAGTTCGCGCGATGTTGCTCGCTCAGTTCGAGAAAGCGGTGAGCGTCGAACTTGGGCATCAGGACCACGGTCCCACCTGTCGCGAGAGCGGGCAGAAAGCACACCAAGGTGGTGTTCGAATAAAGCCCGGTCGAGATCATGGTCACCGATCCCGGGCCATAGCCACCCCAGCGCCCGACATGGTTCCAGCGCATGCTGAACGGCTGGACGATGCCCTTCGGCGTGCCGGTGGTGCCGGAAGAGTAGATGATGTTGAACGCCTGATCGGGATCGACTGCCACCGGCGCCGGCCGTGTCTGGGGGGGCGGGAGCCACTCTTCGAGTAAGACGCCTGCAGCGCCTTTTTCCAGAGCCACCCGCCGCGCCTCGATCGAAGCCGCGACAGGTGCGAGATCGCTGGAGGTGGCGACATCGGTGAAGAGATGGCTGGCGGCGCTGTCCGCGACCATTGCCCGAAGCTGCGCGGGCGTCGCCGATGGCGCTAGAGGCGAGATCGCCGCGCCCGCGCGCAGCGTCCCGATGAATACCGCGGCATACGCGATGCTGCTGTGGGCGCAGATCGCCGCCACCCCGCGAGGTTGCACGCCGTCGCGTTGAAGCGCGGCCGCGACCCGGTTCGCCAGATCGTCGAGCTCGCCATAGGAAATGGTCCGTCCCTCGCAGACGATGGCTGTCGCATCGGGCTGCGCGGCTGCCTGCAGGGCGACCAGATCGGCAAAGGTGCCGAACGGCTGCGCCATGTAGTCGGCGATCGCGGCGCGGGTTTCGCTCACTTCAGCGCGGTCAGATAAGCGAGGATCGCCGCCCGATCGGCCGGCGTCGTCGGCACCTTCATCATCTTGCCTCCGGGGGCGAAAGCCGTCGGATCGGTGATGTAGCGCTCGAGCGCCGCGCGGGTCCACACGCCGCCCTTCTTCTTGAGCGCCGGCGAATAGCTGTAGCCGGGCGCCGCTGCGGCTTTGCGACCGACCACCCCGAAGAGATTGGGGCCGGCCCCGTTGGGCCCACCCTTGACCACGCTATGGCAAGCGGCGCAGCGCGCATAGGCGGGCGGCCTGACTACTGTCTGCGCCTGCGCAGCGGTGGTCGATACGAGCGTCGCCGAAAGCACGGCCGATGTGAGCAGAAGGCCCTTCATGATCTCTCCGCAGAATAAAACGAGACACCTGGTATGACAGCACTTTTCTGAACCGTCTCGTAACTGCTGTGGCTTGGCCTATCAGCGCGAGTCTCGTTTCGCAAGTTTTGAGAAAGATGGTTTGCTCCTAGCCATGCCCTGGGGAACCCGGAAGGGCGAGCATCAGCGCCATGACGGTGGCCGCGCACCCGAGCGCGATCTCGACCCCGAGCACGACCGCGACACCGCCCCACAGCCAGCTCCCCAGCCCCAACGCGCCCAAGGCGACCATCGCTTGCAGCGACATGATGCGTCCCAGCATCGGGCGCGGGGCGGCGATCTGGAGAGTGATGTTCGCGACGGTGTAGAAGATTGTCGCGGCGCAGCCCGTCACCACTTCCGCCATCGCCACGATCGCCAGGTGATCGCTCGCCGCGACGATCGTCATCCCAGCCGCGGTCGCCGCGATGCACAGGCGGAGCAGGTGCTCGAGGCCGAGCCGTGCGCGCCATCGATTGGCCACCAGCGCGCCCAGCACAGCACCGCCGCCCGAGCAGGCGAGCACGATCCCCAGGCCATCCGGACCGGCGCCGAGCTGCCGGACTACGATCGGCAGAAGCGCGAGCAAGGCCCCAAGGGGTAGTCCGAACAGCCCGATCCGGATCAGCACCCTGCGCAACGGGGCGGATGTGGCGGCGTGGCCGACCCCGGCGCGGATGGCTGGCCAGATCGGCTGAGCGGAAGTGATCGACGCCTTGGTCGGGCGGCGGAGCCATATCGCCAGGACCGCCAGCAAGCCGAGGTAGCTGGCGGCATTGAACCAGAAGGACGCCGATGGCCCGCCCCAGCCGACGATGAGGCCCCCCAGCGCTGGACCCGCGGTGCGCGAGAGGTTGAAGCCAACCACGTTCAGTGACACCGCCGCGGGCACGTCCTCGTGCGACACCAACTCCCACACCGCCGCCTGCCACGCGGGCGCGTTGAAGGCGAAACCGCAACCGATACCGAAAGTGAGAAGGACCAGCCCGGCTGGCGTCAGCGCGCCGGCCCCCGCCGCCCAGGCCAGCGCGATGGACAGTCCGAACATGGCGCCCTGCGCGATCAGAAGCACCAGCCGCCGATCGTATGCGTCCGCGACCGCACCCGCCAGGAGCGAAAATAGCAGCATGGGCGCGAGGGCGGCGGTAGTGACCAACGAGACGGTCAGGGGGTCGCTGGTCAGCGAGGTCATCAGCCAGGCAGCGCCGACGCCCTGAGCCTGGCCGCCGAAGTTCGACACGGTGTTGGCTAGCCAGACTGCCGCGAAGAGCGGATAGGCCAGGGGGCGCCAGCTCGCACGCCCACTTGCGTCGCGCTGGCCCGGCGGTTCGAGCGACGGGTCGATCGCGCCGCCCATACAATGCGTGGTCGGCGGCTAGCGGCCGCCGACCGAGAATGCCATCAGCACGTTGCCGTCGGCATTGCGCATGTCGCGACCGCCGGTGCTACCGGAACGCCCGGCATAGCCCGCGTGGACATAGACCATGCCGCCCGCGATCGTCGGACCGGCCCCGTCCATTACGCCGCCGTAGACCATTGCGCCGTTCAAAGCCTTGACCGGCTTGGTTCCGGTATCGAAATCCCAAACGATCTTCCCCGTGACGGCGTCATAGGCGCGGAAGTGGCCATCATAGCTGCCCGCAAACACCACGCCGGGCATGACGCTGATCGCCTGGCTGATCGCCCCATGACACCACCAGTTCTTCCATCGGCAGGTAGGCTTGGAACTGGTGGGCTGATTCCAGACCACGGCGCCGGTGGCGGCGTCGAGCGCCCACAGGCCCGGCTTGCCACGATCGGGATCGGGGGAGGCGATGTCCGAGACGCCAGCGTAGACGCGCGCGCCGTCGGAAGCGGTGCCGAACTCGATGCCGCCCAGCGCGCTCCCGGCCGAGAGCTGCCTCTCCCAGACGGTGGCGCCTTTGCGAGCTGGATCGAGCCCATAGATCATGCCCGATTTCTGGCCGACGAGGAGCAGCTGCCTACCGTCGGGTAGGTCGTGGAGGATTGGCGACGCGCCGATCGAGAAGTCGGGTCCGAGAGGGGATGGACAGTTGGCGGGCCGCTGCGCGGCGGGCCGGTAGCAGCCGTCGATATAGTTGTCGTCGGGGGTCAGCTGGCGCGACCAGAGCACCGCGCCGCTGTCGGCGTTCAACGCCATCACCGAATCGGCATTGTCGTAGGTCTTCTCGGTGTACGAATTGGAGGTGCCGACGTAGACGATGCGGCGCTTGGCATCGATCGTCGGCGCGACCCAGATGGCTCCGCCCGATGGCCCCCACATGTCCTTTCCGAGCCGGTTCTTCTTGAACGGCTTTGGCTCTTCCTCCGTGGTGAAGCGCTTCCACAGCACCTTCCCTGTTCGCGCATCCAGCGCGACGAGCGCGCCCCTGAACTTGCAGCACACCCAGTTGGGCGATTGTGCGAAGGCCTCGTTGCCTGACGAGATCGGCACGAAGATCTTGCCGTCCCAGTAAGTCAGCGATCCGGTCATTTGCAGGCCAGGCTGGTCGTCGACAACGGTCTTCCACAGCTGCTTGCCGGTGTCGGCGTCGAGCGCGACTGCGGACTTGGTCCAATCGGAAAAGAACAGCGCCGTCCGCGCGCCGGAACCGGGCGGCAATGCCGCGATGGCCACACTGGTACGGGTGGCCGCGCCCGCGGCATGGCGCCAGTAGACACAGCCCGTTTTGGCATTGAGCGCATAGACTGCGCCCGACATCGAGGTGACGAACAAGCGGTCGCCGATGACGGTTGCTTGTCCATTTTTGGCCCCCGGATACTGGAACGCCCATTTGAGCTTTAGCTTGGGGACGTCGCCAGCCTTGAGGCCGGGATTGGGCTGATAGCGGTTGTTGGTCTTGCTGATGCTCCAGCCGTTCCATTGGTCGCGCGCCGCGAGGTCGATCGGTGGGGGGGCGGATTTGCATTTCGGTGCGTCGAGTGGCGTGCCCTCGACCCCGTCGCCCCAGATCGCCTTGACGTCGACGTCCTGATCCGCCGCGGCGGCCTCGGGCGCTTTGCTCACGTGACGGGCGATCGCGGTCATCTCCGCCAAGCTGAGCCCTTCCGCCATCGGGGCCATCGCGCCTGTGCGCATCGAAGCCAGGATGAAGCTGACAGGGTTCTTCGAAAGGACCTCGCGGCTGGGCGTGCGCTCGACCGCGTTCTCGTGGCACGCAGCGCATCGCGCTTGGTAAAGCGCCGCGCCGTCAGCGGCCGCGGCCGTCGCGTGAGCCGCCGGCATGTCCTGCGTAGTGGCCGGGCTCCTCGGCGCTGACTGCGCGGCCGCCGAGGTGCCCGATGTTTGGGCATAGGTGATGGAGGCGATCAGCGCGAGCCCCGCCGAGGCCGCTGCGGTTATGCCGGTGCGGTGAGTCGTCCAGGCCATCAATAGTGATCCGTGTAGCGCCCGACGCGGCAGTCGAAGCCTTCGGGAGGCGTGGTCAGCTTGAAGCGGCTCGGCTTGCTGCCCTTGGGGTGCGACGCGAGCGTGGTCAGCGCCCACAGGTTGAATTCGTCGGTTTTGGGCTGCGGCCAGCGGTGCCCGTACTGCCCGGTGCAGGCGACATGGACCACTCCCGGAATGGAGCTAAAGTAGTTCGCCCCCGCCTGGGTCGATGGGCGATAGTCGGAGCAGAGCCCGATTGGCGGGCCGCAGTCCCACAGATCCTTTTCGCCGCCCCACACGGTGACGACGATCATCGGCTCGAGCCGGTGCGGCAACGGATAGGGTCCGACGCGCCCCTGCCAGATCTTGTTCGGCTCGGCCGCCACCATCGCCCGGGTGTCCATAAAGGATCTCGACGAACCGTCGTCCTGAGTGACGTACCACTCACCGGAAATCGGCAGGCCGCCGGCCCAAAATCCGGAATCGAACGTCAGCGCGCGGTTGGTCATGGTACCGCCGGCCGAAATGCCGCCGAGATAGAGCCGCTTGCGATCCAGCTTCCATTTGGTGCCGACACAGCGAACCATTCTTTGAAAGAAGCGCACATCCGGGCCGGCATCGGTTTTGAAGACGTCTCCGGAAACGCCGCCCGCTCGGCCGTCCCGCCAAGGATTCCAAGTCCATCCGTTGCGGCCCGGCCCATTGCAGGCACCCGCGGCCAGGTCGGGATCCTGCTTGGCGCATTCCCGAATAGGCGCAATGACCATGAACCCGGCTTCGGCGAGCTTGGCGTTGTTGCCGCTGCGCGGCACATTGAGGTTCCAATTGGTCGCTTCGACCGTGCCGACCATCGGCACCCACACCGGCGCGGGTCCGCGGCTCTCGCCCTTGGGCGGCACGATCACGAAGGCGCGCTTCTCGCCATCGGACGGAAAATCGGTGTTGAGGCCGGCCTTCGGCGTAAAGCCCTCGGGACAGTGCCATTCCTTCTCGGCGGCGCTAGCAGGCGTCGCAGTTGCTATGCAGAACGCAAGCGCTGCGGCGACGAGACCATTCGGCGTAAACTCGACCATGTCAGCCTCTCCGGACTTGAAGCGACGAGACATACCGATTTTCTTAATCCTGTCCAGCAGGCCTTTTTTCGCGGCACATAATAGCGGACCCGTCTTCTCGTTCTTGGAGCAAAGGAAAGCAAGCGCGCCGTTGATGCTTTATTCGCGGTCACCATCGGCGCTTCGGTGACAAGATGGCCGTGTCCGCGAAAGTGCACCGCCTCGATCGATGGCGCGCTCGGTGCACATGGCCAGACCGCAGACGGACAAAGAGCGGTTTGAGTACGCGCTCAGACTTGCCCTCGGGCAGCACCTCGCCGGGGCCATCGGTCTGGCCTCGGTTGCGCGTCCTCCGAGCAAACGGCAGATCATGAGACCTCGGAGCATTGCGAGATTCTGAAAAAAGGATCAAAGTCACCAAGGCCGTAACGGCATTATGCATATGATGACATGCATAATTTCTCAATGCGATTGACTTCAATTTGTTGTGCGGGCTACTGACCGCTCAAGTCGGCCCCCTCCTCCCCACGGGTAAATGCCGCGCGAACGAAGCGCATTCGCGCGCCGGCACCTGACGATTTCGACGACACGCATCGAAGAGGGCCGGCAACAGGTCCAATGTGGAGGAGGAAATGATGGTGAAATCGCGTTGGAAATTTGCCGCGTCTGCGCTCGCGCTAGCGATCGCAGCTCCCGCCTTTGGTCAGAGCGTGCAAGACACCCCTCCCGAGGTCGAGAACGAGATCGTCGTCACCGGCACCTATATTCAGGGCACGGCCAAGGACACGGCTATCCCCCTCTCGGTGGTTAGCCAGGAAGATATCGAGAAGCGCGGTTCGCCTTCGGTGCTCGATCTCATCAAGACCCTTCCGATCGCTGGGCCGGTGCTTGGCGACACAAACCAGTTCAACGCCGCGGCCAACGTCCGGAACGGCGGAGGCACGATCAATATCCGTTCCTTGGGGGCGCAGCGAACGCTTGTGCTGCTCAACGGACGCCGGTTCGCCGCCGGCACGGCCGATACGAACCTTCTTCCCATCGCCGCGATCGGCCGTGTGGAAGTGCTCAAGGACGGCGCGGCTGCCACCTACGGGTCCGATGCCATCGCCGGTGTCGCGAACTTCATCACGCGCACCAACGTCGATGGTCTCGAGGGGTCGGTAGACTATCGTTATGTGCCCGGATCCGATGGCGGGGACTACTCGGGCAGCCTGCTCTACGGCTACGAAGGCGACGGAGTGAGGGTTCTCCTCAGCGGCGCCTATCAGCACCGAGCCGAACTCAGCGTGTTGGAGCGAGACTGGGTTCTGCAGCCCTATCTCACGAGCCCCGCAGGATGGTCGGGTACGGGCAACCCCGGCGCCTACACAGCTTACAGCGGTCCCGGCGGCACCGGGACCAGCTTCGGCTACAACATCGATGCGAATTGCACGGCGGTGGGCGGGTTCTCGGGCTTCGCGGGCACCGCACCCGTTTGCTACTATCAGTATATGCCCTTCGACAACCTGGTCGAAAACACCGATCAGTACCAGTTCTATGGCGAAGTGACCGTGGCACTCTCGGACAGCATCGATTTTCGCGTCGAGGCTTTATACGCAAGCACCAAGCTGCCCGACTACCGTGTCACCTCGGGCTATTTGGCAAGCAACGGCCCCACCGGACCGGGCACCTCGTTCATCGTTCCCTCGTCCAACCCCGGCTTCAACACCTTTCTCGCCCTCTTCAGACATTTGGCGGTGAGCGAGTAAGGCTTGAAATCTGCCTATCTCAGGTCGAGACGTCGAACCTGACATAGGGGGCGAACTCAGGCGCAAGAGTGCCACGGGTGTGCCTGTTTCAAGGGAAGCTCGGTCTGGGCTGGTGGAGGTGCTAAATGACTGATTTAGACCGACGAGGGCTACTAGTAACTGCTGGCATCGTTTCTGTCATAGTGTCGACTGGAGCAGCATCTGCCTGCTCGCCTGCGGACACCGCCGTTACCCAGTTACCCGCGAAATTCTTTGCGAAAGTCGCTGTCGGTCGCCTCGTTGAAGCTAAGGCCGAGCTTACAACGACTGTCACTCTCTCCCTCGTTACGAGCGAAGGTGCGCAATTGTTCAAGGGACCCTACGAAGTTGCTGAAGCGGTTCATAGACTATTGAACGTTGAAGGTTTTTCAATGATCGGCGACACTCAAGATAACGCAGTAGGTGGATTTTATTGGGCGAGCATGGGTCCATGGCTATGCAGCGACATGGTCAAAGGCGAGGTTCCGCAACTCACCATAAATAATTGCCAAGGCGGCCTGATGGATCCGGTACTCAACGTGTTTGTCGGGCTTGAAGGATCTTCAGCCATTAGCAGAGTGCTTATCTTAGAAAATCGACGGCTTTCTGGACAGATGACCACGGATTATCCGCCACCTCCCATCGAGAAATAGGACTCCATCGATTTGCGGCTACCTTTCTTTACGTCGCCCCAGTGCGTAACGGTAGATCTTCGATCTCATTCGGTTGATAAAGGTGCCATTCCGCTCTCCACCCAATTTCGGTCGATCACGCCATTCTAACGCCGCCTCAAAGCGGCCGACCGAATAGGTCGGTCGACCGCTTGCTGTGTCAGATTTCGGTGCGCTCCGCCAACAGTAAGGCATCCTCGAGGTCGACACCAAGGTACCGAACCGTGTTTTCGATCTTGGTGTGGCCGAGCAGAATTTGGATAGCTCGGATATTGCCGGTGGCACGGTAGATCATCGCAGCTTTCGTTCGCCGCAGCGAGTGAGTGCCGTACTCAGCCTTACGCAAACCGATGGCGGTCACCCACTCATCGACGAGGCGGGCATACTGGCGTGTGCTCATATGGCCATGGAGATCGACGCGGCTCGGAAATAGATAATCGTGAGCCGAACCGCCGCGTCGCTCTAGCCAGGCGATCAGAGTCGCGCGAACATCCGCTGTCAGTTCGAATTGGACGGGACGGTTGGTCTTTTGCTGGATGACAATGGCGCGATTGCGAATGTCCGCGCCAGCAACGACATCGCCAATCTTGACCTTGACGAGATCACAGCCACGCAGTTTGCTGTCGATCGCGAGATCGAAGAGAGCCTTGTCCCGGAGACGGCCTTCGCGATCTAGGTGGAAGCGTATCGCCCAGATTTGCTTCTGCGTCAGAGGTCGCTTGGTGCCAACGGTCTTGCCGGCGTTCCAGGCTGCACGGGCTTGTATTGCGGGGTCAAATCGAGAGTATCCCATGGTTCATCTCCTCGGCCGTCATTGGCCAAGCGGGGAACGCTGAAAGAGGAGGCTTTTGGGCCGCAAGCGGACTGGCGGCTTATAGGCGCTGCGACCTTGAAATCCGACAATCAACTGCCATCCGACGGGATCCCTCCTGACTATTTGGGTTCCTGGATTGGTGTTGCGAGCTTCAAGTACGAAAGTTCAGCGGTAAGCTTAATCGCGCTAGTGGTTTCCGGTCGGAAGCTGGATCTCGAAAGTACTTCCTTCGCCAGGTACGCTGCTTACCAGCCGGATTGTCCCGCCATGCAGTTCGGCAAGTTGCTTGACGAGGGCCAGCCCGATTCCCAGCCCGTCGCCTATCACGACCATTCCTGCATTGGATTGCTCGAAGAGCTCGAAAATGCGCGACTGCTGGTCGGCTGGGATGCCGACACCGTTGTCGGAAACGACAATGCTGGCGCTGTTTCCGCTGCCACTTGCGGTGACCTCGATGCGCCCGCCCTTCGGCGTGTACCGTGCCGCATTGCCAACGACATTGCTGACCATCTGAATGAAGCGCGCCTTGTCGACGTCGAGTAGTATCGGCTGTTCCGGAACGTTCACTGCGAGCGTGTGATTCCCTGACTCGATTGCCGGAACCGCGACTTCCAGCGCGGAGGGAAGGATGTCGGCCAGCAGCACTTTCTCCCGGCGCAGCGAGATTTTTCCGTGCTCGATGCGGTTGATGTCGAGCAGGTCGTCGACGAGACGGGTCATGTGCCCGAGATGCTGCCGCATCGACGTGCGGACGTTTCCAATGACCTCCGGATCCCTTTTCCTCTCCAGAATGCTGAGACCGGCGGCAAGGACCGCCAACGGATTGCGCAACTCGTGCGCCAGCACCGCGAGAAACCGGTTTTTCTGCTGATCGGCAGCCTGTAGCGCAGCGCTGAGCGTTGCGAGTTCGTCGCGCTGGGCGGTGATCTGCTGCCGCTGGGCATACAGGTCCAGGAAGACATTCGATTTGGAGCGCAGGATGTCGGCTTCGATCGGCTTTTGGATGAAATCGACCGCTCCCGCCTCGTAACCTCGAAAGCGGCGTGCGGCATCGCCGCTTCCCGCCGTCACGAAAATGATCGGGATATGCCGCGATCGCTCGTTCGCGCGCATTATCTCGGCCAGTTCGAACCCGTCCATGCCGGGCATCTGCACGTCGAGCAGCGCCAGCGCATAATCGTTCGCCAGCATCAGTTCGAGCGCATCTTCGCCGCTGCGCGCCAAATGCAGCTCCAGCCCTTCGCGCGCAAGCAAGGCTTCGAGCGCGACGAGGTTTTCCTCGAGATCGTCGACCAACAGGAATTTGACGTTGTTGGTCATAGCGCGATCATGGCCTCCAGCGCAGGGTGGATGTCTTCCAACCGCATCGCTTGCGAACCCGGGGCCGCGGCAAGCGCAGCGTGGGGCATTGTCGCCACTTCCGCCGAGGCCGGATCCTGTACGATACCTTTCCCGCCTGCCGCACATATAGCGCGCAATCCCGCTGCGCCATCGCTGTTCGCTCCCGTCAGGACAATCCCGGCCAGCTCGCTTCCGAACGCGTCTGCCGCGCTTTCGAACAGCACGTCGATTGCGGGTCGCGAGTGATTGACCGGCTCGTCCGAGGATAGAGCGAGCGAGCCGCCCGCCTCGACGAGAAGATGATAATCGGACGGCGCGAAATAGATCGTTCCCGGTTCCAGCGGCTCCTTATCCTCCGCTTCCTTTACAGGGATGCGGCATTTGTCGGCGAACAGATCGACCAAGGCGTTATCGCGCCGTGGCGGGATATGGACGACGACGATGACGGGAATGGGAAAGTCCACGGGCAAGGCCGGCAGCACCTGCGAAAGGGCCTGCACGCCGCCCGCCGACGCGCCGATGACGACTGCCTGAAGGCTCACCGAGTGTTCCTTCGATAGATCTTTTCCTCGCGCACGAACTCCGAGAACATGTCGGCGTGGGCCGAGAAGCGCAGGCTTTCCTTCGACCCGACGCCTAGGAATCCGCCGCGCGCGAGCGATTCGCCGAACAGTCCCACGACCCGGTCCTGCAATTCGCGGTCGAAGTAGATCAGCACGTTGCGGCATGAAACGAGGTGCATCTCGCCGAACGCGGCGTCGGTCACCAGGCTATGATCGGAGAAAACGGCTCGTTCGCGCAGGGCCTTGTCAAACACGGCCCTGTCGTAGTCCGCGGTATAGTATTCAGATAAAGATGAATGTCCGCCGGACTGGCGATGGTTTTCCGTGAACTGGCGGATCCGGTCCAGCGGATAAATGCCCGCCTGCGCCGCGCGCAGCGCCGCCGGGTTGATGTCCGTTGCGTAGAAGATGGTACGGTCGGCCAGCCCTTCCTCGGCGAAGAGGATCGCCAGCGAATAAAGCTCCTCGCCATGGCTGCATCCCGCGACCCATACCTTGAGCGAGGGGTAGGTCCTGAGGTGAGGCACGACGCTTTCGCGCAGGGCGCGAAAATACGAAGGGTCGCGAAACATCTCGCTCACCTGAACGGTGAGGAAGTTTAGCAAACGCGGCAGGATCGTCTCGTCGTGCAGGACGGCCGACTGGATGTCGGAAATGCTGTCGTAGCCCAACTGTGTCCGCGCCTGCAGCAGCCGCCGCTTGATTGAGGCGCGGGCATAGTGCCGAAAATCGTAGTGATAATGCCGATAGAGTGCGTCCAGCAGAAGCTGGATCTCGATGTCCTCGATGCTCTCGTTCGCAGCACCGGCGTCCGTCATTCTGGTGCGCATCACCTGGGCATCCATACCCGTACCAGTGAAAGCAACTTGTCCACGTCGATCGGCTTTGACATGTAATCGTTGGCGCCCGCATCGATGCATTTCTGCTGGTCGTCGGGCATGGCCTTGGCGGTGAGCATGACAATGGGCAGCTTCTTCCAGCGCGCATCGGCACGGATGGCGCGAGCGGCGGTGAGGCCGTCCATCACCGGCATCATGACGTCCATCAGCACCAAGTCGATCGTGTTGTCAGGATCGCCCGCCGCTTCCTCCAGCGCATCGATCGCCTCCTGCCCGTTGCGCGCGATCCGCGTCAGTGCGCCGCGGGGCTCCAGAACGCTGGTGAGCGAGTAGACGTTGCGCACGTCATCCTCGACGATGAGGATGCGGCGGCCTTCGAGCGCCGCATCACGGTGACGCGCTTTCTCGATCATCTGGCGCTGTTCGGCAGGCAAGTCGGAAACGACCTGGTGCAGGAACAGCGAAACCTCGTCCAGCAGGCGCTCGGGCGACTTGGCGCCCTTGATAATGATGGAACTGGAATAACGACGCAGGCGCTGCTCCTCGTCGGCCGAAAGGTCCCGCCCGGTGTAGACGATTACCGGAGGAAGCGGACCCTCGCCTTCCTCGCTTAGCGTCTCGAGCAGGGAAAAGCCGGTGGCATCGGGCAGCGCGAGGTCGAGGACCATGCAATCGTACTGGCCGCCGCGCAGTTCCTCCAGACATTCGGCGACCGTGCCGACGCCGACAGTCTCGACATCCTGCGATCCGAGCAGCTGACTGACCGCCTCACGCTGGACCGCGTCGTCCTCGACGATGAGCACACGCCGAACGCGCGATGCCAGTTTCTGCTGCAGCATGGCCAGCACCTCTGCCAGCCGTTCGCGGGGGGCGGGCTTTTCAAGGAAGCCGATCGCACCCAATGCCATCGCTGTCTGGGCCTGGTCCGAACCGGAGATAACGTGGATCGGTATGTGCCGTGTCCTGTCTTCATGCTTGAGCCGGTCCAGAACGGTAAGGCCCGACTGATCGGGCAGACCGATGTCGAGCACGATGGCGCTGGGCCGGTACTCGCGGGCAAGGTCGATCGCTTCCTGCGCGGTGCCGGCCACGAGGCATTCGAAACCCATTTCGCGTGACAGGTCGCACACGATACCGGCAAATCTGCTGTCGTCCTCGATCACGAGCAATACGCGCTTGTCACCGGACAGGACCGCCCGGTCGTCGTCGATGACCGGCCCCTTGGGTGTCGTATTGGTCCGGCCCTTCGGCCTGGTCGCGGCTTGTACAGTTGCCGGGGCTGTTGCCGGCGGTTCCTTACCCGCCGGCGCGGCAGCGCGCGGCGCGACGGTGGCGGGATCGTAAGTGGCAGGCACGTCCACGATGAACGTGCTTCCCTTGCCTTCTTCGCTCGTGACCCGGATCGTTCCGCCCAGCAGGCGGACCAGTTCGCGCGAAATCGAGAGGCCGAGCCCGGTGCCGCCGAACTTGCGGCTGATTGTGCCGTCGGCCTGGCGGAAGGCGTCGAATATCGCGTCGCGCTGCTCCGGTGCGATGCCGATCCCGGTGTCGGCGACCGCGAATTCGATCTGGTCGTCATCCTTGCTGGAGATCGACAGGGTAACGCTGCCCCGTTCGGTGAACTTGATCGCGTTCGAAAGCAGGTTCTTGAGTACCTGTTCCAGCCGCTGTCGATCGGTCTCGATGGAACGCGGCGCATCGTCGGCAAGCGCGATGTCGAGTTCCAGCCCACGCTGCTGCGCCAGCGGCTCGAACATCTTTCGCAGGTCCGAAGCGAGCCGCTCCGTGGAGACCTGGGTCGCCTGGATCTCGACGTGACCCGCCTCGATTTTCGACAGATCGAGGATGTCGTTGATAAGGGTCAGGAGGTCGTTGCCCGAAGATTCGATCGTGCGGGCAAACTTGACCTGTTCGGCCGAAAGGTTGCCGTCGGCATTGTCGCCCAGCAGCTTGGAAAGGATCAGCAGCGAATTGAGCGGCGTGCGCAGCTCGTGGCTCATGTTGGCAAGGAAGTCAGACTTGTACTGGCTGGCCTGCTCAAGCTCGCGAGCCTTAAGCTGCAGCGAGGCAGCGGCGCGCGAAAGCTCGTCACGCTGGCCCTCCAGAGCCTGCGCTTGTTCTTCAAGCTGGCTGTTGGTCTGTTCCAGTTCGACCTGCTGCAGTTCCAGCCGGGCTTGCGTTTCCTTCAACGCATTCCCCTGCTCCTCCAGTTCCTCGTTGGAGACCCGCAATTCCTCGCTTTGCGCCTGCAGTTCGCTAGCCTGGCGCTGCGTTTCCTCCAGCGCGTCCTGCAGGCGCTCGCGGAAACGCGCCGAGCGCAGGGCGACGCCGATCGAGCCTGAAACGGTATCGAGCAGTTCTCGTACCCGGTCATCCACCGCATCGAAAAATCCGAGTTCGATGACGGCATTGACCGAACCTTCATTGAAAGCCGGGGCGACCACGAGATGGCGCGGCGTATCGCTGCCAAGTGCGGAACCGATCTTGAGATAACCGTCCGGGATATCCGCAAGCTCGGTCGGGTGTCCGTCTGCCGCCACCTTGCCGAGCAAGCCTTCGTTGAAGGCAAACGTTTCGGGCACCGCTGCCGCGTCGGTCACCCCGAGCATGGCTGCACGGTTGAACGTGCCTCCTTCTCCCTTGAAGATCGCGCCTACGTTAGCCCCGGTCCTCTCGGCGAGGAAGGCAAGCACCGCGGCGCCCAGCTGCGGGACAGTCTTCTCGCCGCGCATCGCTTCGCTAAGCTCCACCTGCGCGGTTTGCAGCCAACGCTGACGTTCGCGCAGGCGGTTTCCGCGCATGAGCAGCAGGAATATCGCGATGGTCAAGGCGATGCCAATAAGGCTAGTGACCATGGCGCTGACGAGCGTTGCACTGGACGCCGCAGCCAGTTCGGCGATGCGCTGCTGGCGCTCTGTCGTCTCCGCGCGGTTTCTCTGCGCCATCTCCAAACGGATCGCATCCATCGCGATCTTGCCCTGGTCGCTGTCGATCATCGCGATCGCCGGATCGAAGCCCTGATCGCGACGAGTCTCGATGGCCAACCGGGAGAAACGGAGTTTTTCGTCGATCAGGGTCCGGAGCCGGTCGAGGTCCTCATCCTCGGCGGCATTGTCATTTGCAAAAGCTTCCAACTTCCCCAGGTTTTGTCGCGCGCTGGCAGCTCCGGTTCGATAAGCTTCAAGATATTGGTCTTTGCCGGTCAGGACATAGCCTCTGCTACCAGTTTCCACGCCGAGCACCGCTATCATGAGCTCATCGAGCGACGTCAGCACCTCGTGCGTAACGCGGATCCGTTCCTCGTTCTCGCGCATGCTGAGGACGTTCGAATACGAAAGGATCGCGCTGACCAGGAAGAAGCCGATCCCGGCAACGAGGCCGACGATAGACCACCAGGAATTCGTGTCGCGGAATTTCCGCTTGGAGGCAGCATCTTGCAAGAGTTTGAAATCCTTTAGTCGTGCCAAGGCCATAACGGCGGACGATAATTCGAAGCAACCTCTTCCTCAGTCTCTAATGGCATGTAGCGTCAGTTTGCACCTTTTTGATGAGCGTCGCGATTGTATCGAGCCTCTGGATGCCGAGCCGTGATCAGATCGCTGTGTGCCGCCCTTGGAATAGTGACGTGACCCCCGATTTTCCTCCACGCTGGATTAGAGTCCGCCCCTGAGTGTCTGACCCGAAACTAAGGTGGGTGATATCAGCAGGTTAGCTTGACGCCGTGCCTTGCCGTTGATTCAGGAGGTTTTGCGAAGAACTTCCGGAGATCAGCGATGTGGACCGATACCACCCGCGCGCATCATTCGCGCAAAGGCCTCGCCCTGCCAAGCGATTTGACCGATGGTGAGTGGGCCGTTCTGGAGCCCTTTTTCCCGCCGCCATCGCAGACTGGGCGGCCTCGCAAATGGCCAGTCCGGCGCATTGTCGAGGCGATCCTTTACCTGCTTCGCGGCGGGTTGCCCTGGCGGATGCTGCCCCCCTGTTTTCCGCCGGCCTCGACCGTGCAGCGCTGGTTCTACTTATGGCGCGATGCGGGCCTGTGGGAACGGATCAACCATTATCTGCTGCAAGACCTACGCACCGCCCAGGGCCGTGAGGCTTCGCCCAGTGCCGGTGTAATCGACAGCCAAAGCGTCAAGACGACCGAAAGCGGAGGTCCGCAGGGCTATGATGCAGGTAAAAAGATCAAGGGGCGCAAGCGTCATATCGTGACCGATACCGAAGGTAATCTGGTTCATGCCGTGGTCCACACCGCCGATATCCAGGACCGTGACGGTGCTCCGCTGCTGCTGGCCGAGATCGTCCGCTCGTTCCCATGGCTGCGGCACGTCTTCGCCGATGGCGGCTATGCCGGGAAGAAGCTCAGGGGTAGCCTCGCCCGGCTCGGGCAGTGGACCATCGAGATCATCAAACGGTCCGACAGGGCAAAGGGCTTCGAAATCCTGCCGCGACGCTGGGTGGTCGAGCGGACATTCGCCTGGCTCGGCCGCAACCGTCGCCTTGCAAAGGACTTCGAACAGACCCTCGCATCGGCCCGCTGCTGGCTGTTCACCGCTTCCGTCCAGCTCCTCACTCGACGCATCGTACGTCTATGAAAATACAGCCGATAGTTTCGAGTCAGACTCTGATTGTAGGTATGGAGGTCGAATTTCTGGAAACGCATGATCATCTCCTGGACACGAAGAATAGCCTTTTTGTACGTCAATCTCAACCCAAGGAGAGAAGTTATAGAGAGATTAGCAAGTTTACAGAAAAACGATAAACTGCCATAACCTCGCTATGGATCCACGCCGCAACCCCTTCGCGCCCGGTGCCGGCACGCGTCCTCCCGAGCTCGCCGGTCGAGACGCACTGCTCGAACGCAATGCGGTTGCCCTAGACCGGATCCGCATGGGCCGCGCCGCGCGCCCCAGCGTTCTCTACGGCCTGCGCGGCGTGGGCAAGACCGTTCTGCTGACGGCGATGCGGGACGCTGCGGAAGGGGAGGGCATGGCGATCGTCGCGATCGAGGCACCGGAAAACCGGTCCCTTCCTGGCATTCTGGTGCCCGCCCTTCGGGCCACGCTGCTGAGGCTTGATCGCATGAAGCAGGCTTCGGAGGGCGTCAGGCGGGCGCTTCGGGCGCTGGCGGGATTCGCGAAGCTCAAAGTCAAATATGATGATCTCGAAGTCGGGCTCGATTTCGACGTTGAGCCAGGCCTAGCCGACAGCGGCGACCTGGAAGCCGATCTCGCCGATCTGATGGTGGCGATCGGTGAGGCGGCGCGAGAGAAGGGATCGGCCGTCGTACTCGTGATCGACGAACTCCAATATGTCCCGGAAGAGCAATTGGCCGCTTTGATCAGTGCCCTCCATCGCGCCAGTCAGAAGCAGCTTCCGTCACAATGATCGCCGCCGGCCTGCCGCAACTTGTCGGGCAGCTGGGCCGGGCCAAGTCCTATGCGGAACGGCTTTTCGAGTTTGCCGCCGTGGGCCCACTCGATGATGCGGCCGCCCGCGATGCCATTCGGCTTCCAATCAAGCGGGAAGAAGAAACCGTCAATGATGCGGCTCTGGATGCAATTCTCCAGCAGACCCAAGGCTATCCTTACTTCCTGCAGGAATGGGGAAAGCATAGTTGGGATGCTGCCATAGCCTCCCCGATTACTGGTGACGATGTCGCGGCTGCAACGCGCAGCGCTCTTGCCGAACTGGACGCCAGCTTCTTTCGTGTGCGGTTCGATCGTCTGACACCGGCGGAGAAGCGATATCTGCGCGCAATGGCCGAGCTTGGCGCTGGGCCCCACCGATCGGGTGACATCGCAGAAGCGCTAAGCGTGAAGGTGTCGAGCGTGGCGCCGACGCGAAACAGCCTTAGTGTCTGACCCGAAACTAAGGTGGGTGATATCAGCAGGTTAGCTTGACGCCGTGCCTTGCCGTTGATTCAGGAGGTTTTGCGAAGAACTTCCGGAGATCAGCGATGTGGACCGATACCACCCGCGCGCATCATTCGCGCAAAGGCCTCGCCCTGCCAAGCGATTTGACCGATGGTGAGTGGGCCGTTCTGGAGCCCTTTTTCCCGCCGCCATCGCAGACTGGGCGGCCTCGCAAATGGCCAGTCCGGCGCATTGTCGAGGCGATCCTTTACCTGCTTCGCGGCGGGTTGCCCTGGCGGATGCTGCCCCCCTGTTTTCCGCCGGCCTCGACCGTGCAGCGCTGGTTCTACTTATGGCGCGATGCGGGCCTGTGGGAACGGATCAACCATTATCTGCTGCAAGACCTACGCACCGCCCAGGGCCGTGAGGCTTCGCCCAGTGCCGGTGTAATCGACAGCCAAAGCGTCAAGACGACCGAAAGCGGAGGTCCGCAGGGCTATGATGCAGGTAAAAAGATCAAGGGGCGCAAGCGTCATATCGTGACCGATACCGAAGGTAATCTGGTTCATGCCGTGGTCCACACCGCCGATATCCAGGACCGTGACGGTGCTCCGCTGCTGCTGGCCGAGATCGTCCGCTCGTTCCCATGGCTGCGGCACGTCTTCGCCGATGGCGGCTATGCCGGGAAGAAGCTCAGGGGTAGCCTCGCCCGGCTCGGGCAGTGGACCATCGAGATCATCAAACGGTCCGACAGGGCAAAGGGCTTCGAAATCCTGCCGCGACGCTGGGTGGTCGAGCGGACATTCGCCTGGCTCGGCCGCAACCGTCGCCTTGCAAAGGACTTCGAACAGACCCTCGCATCGGCCCGCTGCTGGCTGTTCACCGCTTCCGTCCAGCTCCTCACTCGACGCATCGTACGTCTATGAAAATACAGCCGATAGTTTCGAGTCAGACTCTGAGAGAAGGACGGACGAGATGAAGCGAACGAGGTTTTCTGAAGAGCAGATCATTGGCGTGCTGAAGGAAGCGGAGGCGGGGGCGAAGACCGCGGACCTGGCCCGCCGACACGGTGTGTCGGAAGCGACGATCTACAACTGGAAGGCGAAGTACGGCGGACTGGAGGTGTCCGAGGCAAAGCGGCTGCGCTCGCTCGAGGATGAGAACGGCAGGCTCAAGCGCTTGTTGGCCGATGCGATGCTGAACAACGCTGCGCTGAAGGATCTTCTGACAAAAAAGTTCTGACGCCCGCCGCGAAGCGGGAAGCTGTTGCTCATCTCCAGGATTGTCACGGGATGAGCGAGCGGCGGGCGTGTCATGTGATCGGAGCCGACCGTAAGAGCGTGCGATATCGCTCCCAGCGGGCTGACGATGCCGAGCTTCGCGAGAAGCTGCGCGAGCTGGCGAACCAGCGACGCCGGTTCGGCTATCGTCGCCTGCATATCCTGCTGCGCCGGGAGGGGGTGATGATCAACCGCAAGAAAACCCAGCGTCTTTACCGTGAGGAGGGATTGGCGGTCAGGCGACGCCGGAGCCGCAAGCGTGCTGTTGGAACACGGGCGCCTGCTCCGGTGCTGGCCCTACCGAACCAGCGCTGGAGCCTCGACTTCGTGCACGACCAAATGGCGTCAGGACGACGGTTCCGCGTGCTGAACGTGGTCGATGACGTGACCCGGGAGTGCCTTGCGGCGGTGCCCGACACATCGATCTCAGGCGGCCGTGTCGTGCGCGAGTTGACGGAGCTGATCGCACAGCGCGGCAAACCGGGGATGATCGTCAGCGACAACGTCCTAGGTCGGGAAGCAGCGGCGGGAAACGGCCAGCAGGTCTCGTTGCGCCGATCATGATCGGCGCTGGTTGCGTTCTGATCCAGATGGCTTCCATCGTCAAGGAATGCGCTCTCGGCCATAGCAAACACAGGATCCAGCGGCCGCGCGGGTCGTGGTCCTCACCGTCCTTAAAATGAGATGCGGATGCCAGATGGAAGGCCCGAACATTATCTACAGGGTCGCCGTAGCGCCCTCACGGCACAGCAGAGAGGGGTCCTTCCATCTGGTGTCCGCCCGTTCGACGAACGGACGGTACTCGGCTCCCGTCTTGATGACGGCGTGCGCAACGCGCGCCATCTTAGCGGTGAGTGCAGTCATCGCCTTGCGGCGGCGATCAGGGTCGTTGCCGTGGCCGGCCACATAGCGACCAAGCTTGTCGCGAAAACTGTTGTCGCGTTGGCGAACGGCGACCTGGGTCGCCATCCAGAAGGTGCGGCGTAGCCGGGCATTGCCGTACTTCGAGAGCTTGGTCCGGCCACGGAAGGTGCCTGACTGACAGGTCGCCAGGTCGAGCCCGCAGAACTTGAGGAACTGGCGATGGTGGGCGAAGCGGCGAAGATCGCCGGCTTCGGCAAGGATGGTGAGCGCGTTGATCGGCCCGATCCCGGGGATCATGCGCAGGAGCTGGTAATCGCGGTTCTCGGCCAGCATGGCGTGGGCAGTTCGCTCGATCTCGTCGCGCTGCCGGATCAGGCTGCGTGCTTGAGCTATGACCATGCGGAACATGGCGATCGCGACGGAGTCCTCGTCGATCGGCAGTGCCACAGAGGCGGAGGCCGTCTCGTAAATGTCGTTGATCAACCGTGCCTTGGACACCTTGCGACCGACGAGGGACCAGGCTTCGCGCGTAAAGCCCTCCTGACCGAGCGCTGTGATGCTGGTCGGCGTCGGGAACCGCTCGAGCAGCGCGAGGAACCAATCTGACCGGCTGTTACCGGCGAAGCGCTCGATCTCAGGAAAATACAGCGGCAGGTAGTGCGTCAGGATCCGGTGCCAGGTCTGGGTCTTGGCCTTCGAGATAGCTTCGTGCGTCTTCGACATCTCCTGCAGGTCGTTGATCCCGGCGACGAGCGGATCGACGTAACGCTGGGTGGCGCCGATCCGCAGCATGTGCAGGATCACCTGCGCATCCTTGGAATCGTTCTTGTCCCAGCCATTGTGCAACGCCTCGCGAGTGCGAGCCAGCGCGACTGACGAAATCAGGCGCAGCTCGAAGCCTGCGGTCAGCAACCGATGCGCCAGGGTGCGATGGTAGTTGCCAGTGGCCTCAAAGCCGACGACGATCGGGCGCCCTATACTGCCGAGCTCACGGGCGAGGCGATCGTAGTCCGCCTTGGTGCACATGATTGTCATGCGCCGGCGGCGGCCGCCTTCAGGGCGTTCGATCAGCACCTCCTGCCGGTGCTTCGACATATCGATGGCTACCAGCACGGCGTCGGCGGGAGTAGAACTGCGCTTGGTCATGGTCGGTCCGTCTCCAAAGTGTTGAGTCGACAACTTCACTTTAGAGACCTGCTGGCCGGTCATGGCCGCCTTGATGAAGCCGGCGGGCGCTACGCGCCCTTGTCTTCATCAAGGCAACGCGGCCCTTCGAGGGGCCGCTTCCCAATGTGCTACGGGACCGAACTCACGAGCAATGCGGTGCTGGCATGGTGCGGGGAGATCGGCGTTGAGCGGCACTACATCGCGCCGGGCAAGCCGATGCAGAACGGCTACGTCGAGAGCTTCAACGGCCGCATGCGCGACGAACTGCTCAACGAGACGCTGTTCCTCAGCCTTGCCCACGCCCGGGTCGAGATCGCCGCCTGGGTCGAGGACTACAATCGGGAGAGACCACACTCATCCCTTGGATACGCAACACCGGCGGCGTTCGCCGCCGAACTGGATAAGCAATGGACTGATTCGCTACGCCCTCCGGGCTCCGCTACGCAGCCCATTGCTTCAACCGCGCTCAAGCGCAAAACAACCGCGCGGCTCTAATCCCAGTTGGGGGAAAGCCGGGGGTCACGTCACGAACTGCCAGACAATTGACAGCGCTAACTAACAGATAATTCCGACTGCGGCACCTTTTCCTATCCGCCGAAAGCAAAGGCTCGAGATCGGTCGCTAGGAAACCGAATAGCAAGGAGCCGGGAAGGCCTTCTACAATGCGACATTCCAATTCCCTCGCGATGGCAAGTTTGGCGTCACCGCATGGAGCGGGAGCGTTCTGATCGGCGGGCGGTATGGCATCGCACTCCTTTTTTCCGTTATGGCCGAAAAGATGAGTCGCTCCATGTGCGAAGGCCGCTAAGATCTTTGCAGCTAGCGTATCTTGATCGACGATCGCTGGATATCGGGACCCCTGCGGGCACTTTATCGATGTTGCCCCGACCCGGGGCAAAAATTAGAGGATGAACGATGGCTAAAAAAGTTCAGACGACCGCCCATGACATCAACCCCGACCCGATCATCGTGAAGCCAGTTCCCAACGTGGACAAAACCGGTCCTTTCGGTGGCCGCGCGATCGACAAGGGGGAGCGGCCACGCGGCCCGGCGGGCGACAATTCGCTGCACCACCACAACCCGGGTCTGGGCGAGACCGATTTCGACACCGAGCTGGGCAATGCTGGCGAAGTGCATCAGCAGGTGCCCGATAGCGGCGATCATAGCGATACGGTGGCGCATCTCACCGACAACCACGGCCATCGCATTGCGGACAACCAGAACAGCCTCAAAGCCGGCGCGCGCGGGCCGACACTGCTGGAAGACTTCGTTCTGCGCGAGAAGATCTTTCACTTCGATCACGAACGTATCCCCGAGCGTATCGTCCACGCCCGCGGTTCCGGCGCGCACGGCGTGTTCGAAGTCACCAAGGCGATCCCCGAACTGACCAAGGCCAAGCTATTCTCCAAGGCCGGCAACAGCTGCCCCGTGTTCACCCGTTTCTCCACCGTCGCGGGCGGCGCTGGATCGGTCGACACCCCGCGCGACGTGCGCGGCTTTGCGGTCAAGCTCTACACCGAAGACGGCAACTGGGACCTGGTCGGCAACAACATCCCGGTGTTCTTCATCCAGGACGCGATCAAGTTCCCCGACCTCGTCCATTCGGTGAAGATGGAGGCCGATCGCGGCTATCCGCAAGCGGCCAGCGCGCATGACACGTTCTGGGATTTCATCAGCCTGATGCCCGAGTCCATGCACATGATCATGTGGGCGATGTCCGACCGCGCGATCCCGCGCACGCTGCGCAACATGGAAGGGTTCGGCGTCCACACCTTCCGGCTCGTCAATGCCGAGGGCAAGGGCAGCTTCGTCAAGTTCCACTGGAAGCCGGTGCTGGGCCTTGCCTCCACCACTTGGGATGAGGCAGTGAAGCTGGCCGGGGCCGACCCCGATTTCCACCGCCGCGATCTCCACGAAGCGATCGATGGCGGGCACTATCCGGCATGGGACCTGGGCATCCAGGTGTTCGACGAGGCGTGGGCCGCCAAGCAGCCCTATGACGTGCTCGATGCGACCAAGCTGATTCCCGAAGAGGAAATCCCGGTCGACATCATCGGGCGCATGACGCTGAACCGTAATGTCGACAATTTCTTTGCCGAGACCGAGCAGGTCGCCTTCCTGCCCACCAATGTGGTGCCGGGGATCGATTTCTCGAACGATCCGCTGCTGCAAGGGCGGCTGTTCAGCTATCTCGACACGCAGAAATCGCGGCTGGGCACGACCAATTTCCACCAGATCCCGATCAACGCGCCCAAGTGCCCGTTCCACAATTTCCAGCGCGACGGGATGATGCAGACGCTGGTGCCCACGGGCCGCGCCAATTACGAGCCCAACAGCCTTGCCGAAGCGGGCGAGGACGGCGGCCCGCGCGAATGCCCGGAAACCGGCTTCACCAGCTTTGCCGCCAATGACGAACGCAACGATGGCGGCGAGAAGCTGCGCATCCGTGCGGAAACCTTCGCCGACCACTACAGCCAGGCACGGCTGTTCTATCGTTCGCAGACCGATAACGAACAGGCGCACATCTGCTCGGCTATCGTGTTCGAGCTGTCGAAGGTGACGCTGGAGCATGTCCGCAACCGGGTGATGAGCCGTCTTCGCAATATCGACGAGGATCTGGCCAAGCGCGTGGCCGCCGGTCTGGCGATGGACCTCCCGGAAAAGGCCAAGGCCGCGAAGGAACCGATCGATATGGCGCTGTCCGATGCACTGTCGATCCAGAAGCAGGAAAAGCCCGTGTTCGAGGGCCGCTGCGTGGGCATTCTCTACGCCGAGGGTTCGGACAAGGCGATGATCGACGAGATCAAGGCGGGCGTCGAAAAGGACGGCGGTACGGTTAAGCTGGTCGCGCCCAAGGTGGGCGAGATCAAGGTCAAGGGCGGCACACTCAAGGCCGATGGCCAGCTCGCGGGCACGCCTTCGGTGGTGTTCGATGCGGTGGTCGCCATCCTGATGCCCGACCAGGCGCAGGAACTGGCCAAGGATGTGGGCGCGGTCGCCTGGTTTGCCGACGCCTGGTATCACTGCAAGACCATCGGCGCCTGTGGCGGCACGCGCGAGCATATCCTGCCCAAGGCGAATATCGAGCCTGACGCGGGCGTGCCCAAGCCGGAGGACTTCCTCAAGGTCGGCACCAAGCGCCACTGGGATCGCGAACCCAAAGTCCGCGACCTGGCCTGACCCACGCGCGGTGCCGGATCATGGAGGACAACGATCCCGTCATGGCCGGCACCGCCGATGTCTGCACGCTGTCCGAGGCACCGCTGCGCGTGCTGATCTATCTCAGCACCGCCGGCGCGCAGGAAAACGCGCAGGCCGACACCGCGCTTGCGCTCGCTCACGAAGTGCAGGCGGGCAATCGGCGCAAGGGCCTCACCGGCCTGCTGCTGGGCAACGGCAATAGCTACATGCAGGTGCTCGAAGGCAGCCCGGAGGCGGTTGGCCAGATGTTTGCCACGGTCAACCGCGATCCGCGTCACCGCGCGCTCGATGTCGTGCTTGATCAACCTGCGACGGAGCGGACATTCCCCGACACCGCCATGCTCGGGCTCGATCTCGACGCCAGCCCGCTGGACCGCCGCGCCGCGATCGAGGCGCTGATCCCGGCCGGGGCGGATCGCGATGTGCGCGAAAAGCTGCTCGCCTTCAGCGTGTTCGATTGAGGAATACGAACAAGCCAACGCGGCCGCGCGTGGCGATCATCGGGGCCGGGCCGAGCGCGGTCTATGCCCTGAAGCGGTTGATCACGTCAGAGGCACCGCTGGCGATATTGATCTTTGAATCCGGGGCGCGGCCCGGTGTGGGTACGCCCTACGATCGCCAGCAGAACTCACCGGCCATGCTGTCCAACATCGCCAGCATCGAACTGCCGCCGGTGTGCGAGACCCTGCTCGACTGGTTGCAGCGGATCCCGCCCGAAACCCGCCATGGCTGGGGCATCGGGGATGCCGACCTGCACGAACGACACTTTTTTCCGCGCGTGGTTCTGGGCGATTATTACGCCGACCAGTTTGGCGCGCTGGTGAATGAAGGCGCGGCGCGCGGCCACCGCATCACGCTGCACACGCGCACCCGCGTCAGCGATATTGTCGCGCATGAGGGCGGGGTCTGGGTGACGAGCGATGCTGTCACTCAGCAGGCCGCGCTCGCGTTCGATCATGCGATTCTGGCCACCGGGCACTCGGTGCCCAAGACACACGGGGCCGACCCGGCGGCCCTGGGGCGCAGCGTCGAGCCAAATCTTTCGGCGGACGCGATTCGGCTCGGTATCCTTGGCACCTCTCTGAGCGGAATCGACGTGGCGATCGATCATGCAATGCGGATCGGCCGTTTCAAGTCCGTGGACGGGCGCCTGACCTTTGCGCCGACCGACCAATGCGACCGGGCGCAGGGTCCGCTCATCACCATGATGTCGCGCGGCGGGCTGCTGCCCGAAGCCGATTTCTTCTGCCCGATCCCCTATCAGCCGCTGGATCTGTTTACCGACGACCGGCTGGCTGCAATCGTCATGGGCAAGGATGGCGATCTGGACCGGGCATTCGGCCTCTTCCTCGACCAGCTCGAGCGGCTCGACCCGGCGTTCCTACGATCGCTCGGGCCGGGATGCACGACGCCGGAGGGCTTTTCCAAGTGCTATGCGCAGCGCCGCAGCGACTTCGATCCGTTGGAATGGGCGCGCGGCAATCTGCTGGAAGTGCACTACAACGCGCGGCATCACCGCACCGTGCCTTGGCGTTATGCGCTGCTGCGCATGCACGAGCCGTTCGGCGCCATTGTGAAGGACTTGTCGGACGGCGACCGCGCCCGCTTCAACCGCTCGCTGAAGCGCGTGTTCGTGGACAATTATGCGGCTGTTCCGCCGCTCTCGATCGAACGGCTGATCGCGTTGCACGATGCCGGTATCCTTGCAATCCATGCGCTCGGTTCCGACTATACGATGGAGCGGGACGACAAAGGCGCCGGCTGGCACATCGCTGCGCGCGGAGTGACGCACCACTTCGATTCCATCGTCGACGCACGCGGGCAGGCCGTTCTGGGGCAGGAGGAATTTCCCTTTCCAACGCTGCGCATGCAGATCCGCGCCCTGGCCATCGCGCGGTCGGCAAGCCTCGATGAAATCGTCACCGGGAAGGGCTTCAAGCTCGGGCAACCCGGCAACCCGCTGGAACGCGTGCATTGCCTGTCGTTGCCATTTCTGCTGGGGCGCAACCCCTTCGTACAGGGGCTGACCGCTGCAGAGGAGCTGGGAACCGCGGCTGCGCATGCCATCCTGAGCGCGCTCGCCGCGAACAGCGAGCGGGGCCTGCCGATTGATATCGAAGGGGCCCTGGCATCGCTTGGCGGGCATGTGGTTTACCTGTTCGCAAGCCAAGGCCAAGCTGTCCTCGAAGCGCCGCGCAGTTAGTTGCCTTGGTGTGCTATGTAGAAAGCTGGCTCCATCGATTGAAAAACTAGCCGGCTTACCTGTCAACGAAAAATTCAATAAATCTTGCAGTAAGAGCTTAGGCCTGAAAAGGATAAGGGCCATTTAATTGCACGAAAATTCGTGACAGGTGTGCGCATACTGCCCTATGCTTATTATAGTGCGGCATTCCTACAGGTTTTTTCGCGTGAATAAGGCCGTCTGTGGGCCAGAAACACGAACGGCTGATTGCGGCGCGCAACGATGCCATGTTGGCCCGCCAGAAAGTGTGGCTGATTGAGCTAATCGATGGAACGCGCAGACAGTCGGCAAGCAAGCTATGAACCGCGCCGCCTCGTTTTGATGCGCGAACGAATGGCGGCTTTCGGTTTAAATCCGAAGGGTTCGGAATGACCGATATTGGGGCGCAAAGCGGTCGTCGCCGGCTATCGCAACACCTCGACCTTCAGCCCTTTCACCTTCACAGCCCGCCACGACTTATCGGCGGTGAGGGCAGGGCGCTCCAGCTCCCGTGCCTGCGCGAGGCACGCCCGATCGCCGAGCGACAGCCCGAGGCTGGCGGTCGACGCCCGCAGCCGGCATGACGCTCGGCTACCAGCTATTTATTGCTCTGTTGCTTCTCCTGCCCGGCATCGTCGGGTGGGTATGCGTTCGAGCCGGTTCAACCGATGACCTCCTGAGCCCCATGCCCGACCGGCAAGGCTCAACCACCACATTGGCTGCGATCGTGCTCTTCGCATGCCTCGGGCATCTGTTGGCGGCCATGGCCATCGACCTCAACAGTCGGGTCGCCGCCACCTGGACGTTGCTGTCATATGATCCCGACTTCTACCGGGTGATCCTGAGCCCGACTACCGAAGCGCGTAACGCCCACGACATCTGGACGGCGCTTTCAGGCCTGTTGTGGACCAGCTTCGTAACGGGTGCGCTTTGCTATTGGCTCGGTCGCAAAGGAGCGCTTCAGAACCTCGTGAAGCCTTCTGCGGCTGGATGGCTTCAGCGCGTTGTCGATGCGTCCGCTGCATCGGACAAGGTCGCTCTCGCCTACGTGATGACAAAAGCCGAGCACGAGGGGAATTTCGTGGCCTACGAGGGCGTGGTCGAGGCCATCAGCCTCGACGAGGATCAGTGCGTCGGCATGATCACGATGTCGAAGGTGGACCGCTTCTTGGTCACGGTTGATGCTAAAGGAGTGCATCGGCAAGCACCAGCGGCGAAAGATGTGATCGCGATCTTGCGCCTCAGGAAAGACGAGATCGCCAATATCGCGTTCGATACACTTGACGTAGCAAGTGACACAGTTGAGACCTTTTTTAAGCTTCGGTGGACAGAGCGCGTAAAGCGCGCATGGAAAACCTACGGTGAGACCGAACTCCATTCTGATTTAACATAAGAAGTATTATCAATCTGAAATAGGTAAGCGCAACTTCGAAAAGAGACACCTCCGCAATTTCCAAACGAGACTCGTCTCATGCTGCCGGCGTCTGATGCCATCGGTCTGTTCTTCATCTCAAGCCAGGCCGACCGCTACAGGCGGTCCTTCAGTCCTTTTGCAGCCGCAAACGACACCTTCCGTGATGCCTTGATGGTCATGGCTTCGCCGGTCGCAGGATTCCGTCCCTGACGCTCGGGGCGGCTCTTGACGGTGAATTTGCCGAAACCGGGAATAGCGACGTCATCGCCCTCTGCTGCTGAGGCGGCGATCGCGTCGAAGACCGCAGCAATCATTGCCTTTGTGGCGGTTTCGGTCGCGCCGGTGGAAGAGGCAACGCTCTTGGTCAGTTCGCTCATATTCATGTAATCGACACCTTATGTAGTTGGACAAGGTGCATATCATGACCAAATCCGAAGCCAAGATGATCCTGGATCAGGACAATGCTACGGCTGTGCGGCTGATGGTCGAGCGCCTACCGGATCACCAGGTCATCGAGATCTACAGCCTGACGGGCGGCACCGGGCCGGTGGCCGATCTCGCAGCCGACCAGATGGAGCGGCGAAACCTCGACTATTGATGGGCAGAGGCTCCAGGCGCTGCCATGCTGTCGGCATCCTGTCGCGTGTAAGCAACGCCGATCCGGTTGGTCGCGGACGCTCGGCGCGCGAGCACTCTGCGAATAGTGGCGATAGCCTCGGCGGTCGACGGTGCCGACAGGCGCTTCGTCTGAGACGGCCCCGCGATCCGGCCCCATGACAGTTCGATCAGCTGGTGCCCGAAAAGATCCTCGGTGCGCTCAATACGATAGGCTCGCCGGCAGTTGCGACCTTCATCGACAGCGGTGAGCTCGATGAAGGAAGCACCGGCTAAATCGGTCAGAGACATAGTCGACAGCACTAGGGGCGCACACTGTGCGGGTGAAACGGGCATTTTGAATCACCTCGTGGCTTGTGATTCATGCGCTCGATCACTCCTCACCCCGGTACCCTTTGGGAAGGGCCGCAATCATCGCCTTGGCTGCATCCGCGATCGCCGAGGTCTGGTTGTTCGACAGATGCTCGGCGATGCGTCCGCAGTTCAGGATGTGCGCGGTGATCTCCTCGCGCGTCGCGGCGCCGGCGTCGATGGACGTCGCATACTGCTCGCCAAGCAGGACGCGGGTGAAAACCATTTCCTCGCGAAGCGCCTGTAGCGTCAGGCGATCGTCCATACTGTCCTCGGGGGCGCTCATGCCTTCACTACGGGCAAGTCGCTTATTCGTGTCGTCCATGCCGGCGATTTCATGTCAGCGCGCATCTTCCAAGACCGTTTGAACCCCTGGCTGCCGGGCACAACCGTCATTCGGCCGAACTTGCCGTTGATGTCGTCGATCGCCGCCATGAGCCGCTCGCGCTGAGCGGACTGGTCCTGGTTTTCGAACAGCGTGCGCGGCCGTGCGTCGGCCGCCGCCAGCTGCTCGAGCATGATGCCCGCCTTCGTGAACTCGAAACCGCGACGATACGCGCGCTCGACCAAGCGCCGGGCAAGGGAGATCAGCTCGAAGCTGTCGGCAGTCATGGGATGCAGTGCCCCGCCCCGCGACGCGCCATATTGCGGCCGATCCGGCTTGTGGCGGTTGGTGTGGAAGAACACCGCCATACGCCCTGCCACGAGGCCGTGCTGGCGCAGCTTCTCGCCGGCGCGCATGGCGAATTGCGAGATCGCCCCCATCAGCTGCTCAAGGTCGGCGATCGGCGTGCCGAACGAGCGCGTCACCGCCATGCCCTTACGATCGGGAGCCACGAGTTCGACCGCGTCGGCCTGGACGCCGTTGAGTTCGGCCACGAGGCGCTCCAGTACGACGGTGCCAAGCCCCCTCGCCTGCCGCAGCGGCATGTCGCGCAGCTGGCCAGCGGTTCGAATGCCGAGGTCGCTCAGCTTGCGCGTGGTCGCGCCCCCTACCCCCCACACGTCCGCGGCGTCGAACCGGTCCATCACGTAGCGGCGGATATATTCGTCGCGCAGGTCTGCGACGCCGTCGAAGATCGGATTCTTCTTGGCGGCCGCGTTGCCGAGCTTGGCCAGCGTCTTGGTTGGCCCTAAGCCGACACAGGTGGGGATCGTGGTCCACTGCAGGATCTGCGCGCGCAGCTTCTGGCAATGGTCGACCAGATCGAGGTGTTCGAAACCGGTCAGATCGAGAAAATTCTCGTCTATGGAATAGATCTCGATGTCGCGCGCGAACGGTTCGGTCGCCGCCAGCACGCGCCGCTGGATGTCGGCATACAAGGTATAGTTCGAACTGCGGACCGCCACACCGTGCGCTTTGATAAGATCGCGGATCTTGAAAATGGGATCACCCATCTTAATGCCGAGCGCCTTGGCCTCCGCAGATCTGGCGACCGCATTGCCGTCGTTGTTCGAAGCCACGATCGCCGGAACGCCGCGAAGGGACAAATCCATGACGCGTTCTGCGGAAACATAGAAGGAATTACAGTCGCATAAGGCGATCGGCCCGCTCATCGGCGATAGCGCCTGACCAGTCCCACGACCACGCCCCAGATCTCGGTGTATTCGTCGACCTCGAGGTGCGGGTAGCCTTCAGCTTCGGGAACGAGCCAGAACCGCCCATCGAGCTTCTTGAGGCGCTTCAGAGTGCGATCGCCATGCATCACGGCAACCACGACGTCGCCGGCGATTGCCTGCTTCGCACGGCTGACCGCGACCAGGTCTCCATCATTGATTCCGGCACCGGTCATCGACCAGCCTTCGACCCGCATCAGATAGGTGGCAGCTGGTTGCTCGATCAGCCATGCGTTGAGATCGATGGGGTCGTCTTCCTCGCCCTCGGCGGGGCTGGGAAACCCTGCAGGAACGCGCACCAGCGCGAGCGGGATCGAGGATCGGGTATCGGCCCATTGGAGTTCTGTCAGTCGAATCTGGTTTTGCATTTGTGCCCGCTTTCGCGGGCACTGGTAGCGCGAAACAGAACATGTAGGGAACAGCCAACCTGTGTTGGACGTCAAAAAGCCAATTCGGATATCAGAGAAGGCGTTGTAAACGTGCCAAAAGCTCGGGTGCTGCAAGCCAAGCGCCATGGAGCGCCGACACCAGGCCGGCGACAGTCATCGCACCGATTGCCGCGACTTCGCATACGAATGCCACTCGTCGCAGCCGGGAGCGCCTTCGTTCCACGCTCAATTAATCGGCTCGAGGAGCCCCGTAGCTTCGGCATCATGCAGGGCGAAGTCGAGCGGACGAGCTGCGGGATGCCGGCGAAGCGCGTCGATCGCGTTGCAGATGTGAAGGGAGGCGTCTGTCTGGCCTTCTCGATCAAACAAGCGCAACAACCAGAAGCACCCTTCGAGCATGGCCTCGAAGGACGCTCGGCCTCGTCCACACTAGGCGACGACTGCGCGCTGCTCATTTGATGCCAATACCGTCGCTGGCAGTCCGGCGAAGATACGCGCGGCGAACGGCTTCACGATCGGGCGCAGCCTTGAGGCGGACAAGGCGGGATTCGATGCCACCCTCGTTGCGGCCCAGCTCGCCCATGATGGCGGCGATCGGCGTCGTCTCGCTGGTGAACCAGGCAAGGACGCGAGCGTCCTCTTCGGGCGACCAGCCTTGCCCACTCCTCGGCCCGCGAGGCTTGGGTGGTTTTGCCGGAGTTGCGCGAAGCGGCGGGCTAATCTTTGTTGGTTCGTCCGTTAGGCGGGCGGCCGCTTCGACAAGGGCCAGCCATCCCTCCCGCGGCATTTCTATGACTTCGCCATCTGGCGAGCAGTACGTCCCATGGGCGCCGTCGAACGTGAGCGAGTGAAGCCGACCGTCAACCTCCCAGGAAAGTTGGGGTTTGCCGAGTCTGGTCGTCACGGAGGTCTCGGGTTTCATGACACCATTGTAGCGATTCTCGTCGCTCCGATCATCTGTTCTATCGTGCGAAGTCAAACAGTTGCACCCAGACTGGACCTAACGACGATACCCATGATCGCGACCGTCAAGGTCAAGAAACCGAACAGGATCTTCGCTAATCCAGCGCGGCGAGCCGCTGCCCCGGTGCGCATCTTTCGCGCGGTGCGATCGATCCGGGTCCGGACCGAAAGCCAGCCATCGAACACGTCGGTAAGCCCGTAGGTCATAAGCGCGAAGGCGATCAGCAGGACGAAGCCTTTCACCAGAGCGGGATCCACGACCATGAGAACCATGCCGGACAGCGCGAGGACCGTCCCGAGGATCTTGGTCACATCGAGCATCGGCATGATCCGATACAAGCGAACCGATCTGCTTACTCGAACGCGGCCCAGGGGGCGGTCGCAGCCCGCGCAGCGATGGACGAGATGCGCGTCAGCCCAACGACCCAGCGGCTTGGTGCAGTAGGGGCAATTCGCTGCCGGGACGCCGGTGAGCATGTTCATGGCTTCGGACTCTCGATTGGCGGCGCCGTCACAGCTGCGGGCTTAGCCGGCAAGCGCGCTTGCACGTCGACGATGAGCTTACGGAACGCGTCGAGGACTGCCAGCGAGGTGATCTTTCCGATATCGGTCGACCCGTAGGTGCCGCCGAGCGCGCCCACGCCAAGCCCAAGCAGCAGACCACCACCGACGACGCCGATATCCTTCTTGCGGGCCGAGCCGGTCGCGACCGCCTCCTGCAACCCGGTGTCGACCGATACCAGCGATAGCATGACCTGGCTCTCGAGCGTCTTCGACTTGAGGCCGACCGCGCCGCCCAGCGCGCCGCCTAAGCCGCCGCCGCTTTCGCGGCTCTTGGCATCGGAATAAAGCACCTGCGCGCTGATGAGGTAGTCCGCTTTGGTCATCGCCGCGGACGGCGTTGCCCCCGCCATCGCGCGTTCACGCTCGAGCGCGGACATTGCGGCACCGCGGTCTGCTACCCGAAAGCAGTTGGAGCGTGCGGCCATGAGTTTGATGAGCGGCAAGGGATCGACCCTGGCCGTTCCGCCTCCTTGCTGCGCCTCTGCCATTTTGAGCAGCGCTGCCAAACCGGGAGAAAGGCTGTCGCGCATGTCGGGCGCCTTCTCCTCGACCAGGGCAACGACGCCGAGCGGGGCCGCGCATCGTGGCAGCTCGGTGTTCTCGTCGACACCGGTGCCGCCCTGCCCCAGCTTTTGCGCGAGCGCGGGAGTGCCGGCGAGCGCGAGGCCCGCCAGCAACCCAGCGGCGATCATTCGCCTAGCCATGCTTCACCTTGCCCTGCGCATGCTTGGTGGGATCGCAGATGCCCGCCTTTTCCTCGGCGACCTTGCGCGCGATCTTGGCTTCGTCGCAGTCCGCGCAATCGGGGCAATCAGGGCAGTCGGGGCAATCCCCGCAGTCCTTGAGGTCGCACTTGACGTGGTGCTTCCCGGCGTGCGCGTGGTAGGCCGCCTTCTTCTTCGCCACCCGCGCGGCGACATCCGTCCCGGCGGTGGAAGAGGCGTACTCGTTCATGGCCAGGAGGACCGGGCCCGGTTCAGCAGCGTGAGCTGCCGCAGGTACGGCGACGCTCGCGGCCATCAGGCCGAGCGTGGACGCCAACAGATATCGCTTCATCATTTGCATTCACTCCTTCTTGGTTGTGTTCACCACCCCGTGCGACGGCCGTCGCGCAGGTCATTGTCCCGGCGACCGGTGTCGCCGAGCGCCGAGCGACGGATCTCCAATCGGACCCCGTCGCCTCGTCTGCTGGTGCGGATATCGCGGAGATCCACGTCGTTGCGCTTCGCCCAGCGCTCCGCAGCGGCTTCGTCGCCGAAGTCGCCCATTTCCTCGAAATCCCAATTGCTCATGCTTCCTCCTTTCCGCGTCATCACGCTGCTGTTCGGCGCATCGCGCGCGAATCCGGTTGTGGTGCCAAAGCCTCGGCAAGCGCGCTGCGCACGCTGAGGGCGGTCTGACGGCCCCCTGAGAGCCTGATGGTCGTGTAGCCCGCCCGCGCCGTCATTTGGTCGCGCTGGGCGTCCTGGCGGGCGTTGTGGGTCCTATCGTCGAGCTCGACGATCGCGATGATGTCGCCGCTGGCCCGGTCCTCGAGGAGGAAGTCGACCCGTTTGGAAGAGAAGCGATTGCGCACCGACGTCGCGCGGCTCCGGTCGAGCCCCCGCGCAGGCTGCAGGATCGCGCCCATCGACACCTGGGCATGAACCCGCGCGCTCGGAATTGCTTGCTCGATGAACCCGCAGACGATCCGCTCGCGCTTGGTCATCAGCTCGCGCGGCCGCACTGGCAAGCGACCGATGCCCGATCTCCCGCCTAGCAAGCGCAGCAAGGCGACAGCGAGGACAGCCAGGACCAGGAAGATGATGTGCTGCTGGGTCATAGCGGATCCGGTCCGGTCAGCATTTGACGCGTCGGCAGATTGCCATCGAACCGGCGATGCAGGTTGATGCCGTTTCCGCCGCGCGCCGGGAAATCCATCAGCTTTGCGACGGTCTCGAATTGGGTGTTGGGCCCGAAAAAATCCTTCGGGCCGTGCCACTTCTGGCCCTCGACGATCCGCATGCGCCACCTCCCCGCCGGGGCGGGAACGTCGATGTCGTCGTTCGCTGCCACGAAGACGGAAAGGGCGTGTGCGCCGGTGCGGGGATCGATCAGCTGGACGACGGCATTCGCCTCGGCCGCGCTGACGCGGAGGCGGCTCTGGACGAGACCCAACGGCAAAGTGCGCGCCACCGCGACACTTCCCGATTCCGGAAAAGTGATCGCTGGTTGGAAATCCGGAAGCCATCCCCGACGCTTCGCGTCGGCCAGGATGCCGATCGCCACCGGCACCAAGCAGAGGATGGGGATCAGACCGCGCAGAGCAGGCGTCCAACCGGCGCGGCCTGTACGAGTACGCCGGCGGCGACCGTAGCGCATCGCTATGCGATCGTACTCGTCGAACTCGGTGTTCTTTCCGACCCAGCTCGCGCTGCCCAGCGGAACGTCTTCGCGTTCGACCCTGCCCTTCTTGTCATTCCAGACAGGGATCGACGCCGCTCCACCCTGTTTCCGGTAGCGGTCGCGCATATAGTCGCGGTCGGAGAGGCCCATGTCAGGAGCGGGCCTTCGCCAGCATGAACCGACGCGCGGGCAGACGAATGGTGATCTCCCCCGGCTCGCCGCTTGTCAGCGCGCGCGCCAGCGGCCGCAACAGCAACAGAAGCAGGACCGCGATCGCCGCGAACGAGAGAGCGTCCCCGGCCCATTTCATCGCATGTTCGTGATGCGCCTTGGCGATGCATGTCTTGAGGCTGTTGGCTTCGAGATCGCACCAGTGAACGTGCTGCAGGTGCTTCACGGAATCCCAGGTAACTACGGGCGTCATTTCGGCGTTGGTCATGGTCACAGCTCCAGTCCAATGTCTTTTTCGGGGAACGGCAGATCCTTCGCAGGCGGGCCAAGTTCAGCGCCAAGGCCGAGCGGCTTGCCGTGCAGTGACGCAAGGTCAGGCGGCAGCGTCGGGTTGAAGCTGGCCTCGCGCGGCGTAGGTCCGTGAGCCGGAGCGCTTCGAGACGGAGCGTCGACGTCAATCTTGCCCACGGTCTCGAGCGCCGAGGTCTTGTTGCCTTCGTTGCGCTCGATCGCGCTGGTCAGCCTGTCCTTGTTGTCGGTGTAGAGCGTCAGATCGTCGCGCACGCGGGTCACGGTCACGTTGAACAGTCGCTGGTTGGAAAGATTGCTCTCGGTCGAGCTCATCACCGCGATGCCTTTGTCGGCCGTGATGCCTTGCGCCATGTGCATGTTGAGCGCGTAGGCGAGGCCCATGCGCTCAAGCATGGGATCGCCGGTCTTCAATTCGTGCAGGGTCTTGTCGGCCGCCTCTACGGTGATCCCCTTGTCCGATACCGACACTACCCGCGCGAGAGCGGCATTGAGCAGTCCGCGATCCTTGTCGTTCTGCGTCCAGCGGATCTGATCGTTCTCGTGGAGCTTGATGCTCTCACGCTGGCTGAGGCCGAGCGCATCCCGCTTGTCCATAGGGTCGATCTTCTGCGGATCGAAGCGCAGGGTCTTACTGCCCGAGCGCAGCTCTACCCTGCCCTTGGCATCGACGCCGATGACCTCGTAGGTGCCGCGGCGAAGTCCGAGCTCGCTGACCGCGCGCGCGACCTCGACCGTCTGCCCGGCGGCATAGGTCTTGGCGTAGCGCAACTCCTCGCGGGTCGTGTTGACCCGTTCGATCACGCTGAACGTCCGCCCCTCGCCCGCCAGGGTACCGTCCGCCTTCAGCCCTGCCTGCACGCGTTCGTTCAACTCGGCGCGAGACGCGCGGCCAGAAGCGAACAGCGCGGTCGCGTCGCGTTCGTCCTTGGGCAGGGATAGCCAATGGTTGGCGGCCGCCTCGACGTGGGCCGGACTGGCCTTCAGCTTTTCGCCCAGGACACCGAGCGCTTCGCGCACGGCGCCACGGTTGGCGAGCGCGGCGACGCTGCGCAGCTGATCCGTGCGCTGGCGCAGGTTCTCGTCCATGCGCTCCATGGCGATCCCGCCAGCTTGTGCCAGTGCGAACGACTTGCCCGCGTCGATCGCGGAAAGCTGCTGACGGTCGCCGATCATCACGAGGCGGTCGACCCCAAGCGCATTGGCGATTCCGACCAGATGGCGCATCGGTGTGCTGCCGACCATCGAGGCTTCGTCGAGCACGAGGACCGTGCCCTTGAGTTCGTTCCGGGCCCCTTCGTAGCCCTCTCCCCGCCCCGCGAGCGCATGTCGGGCATAGGTGTTGACGAACGACGACACCGTCTGCGCCTCGATCCCCGAGCCCTCGCGCAGATCGCCGACCATCTTGTTCTGAAAGGCGAGGCCCAGCACCTTGCGACCTTCGGCTTCGGCAACCCGGGCAACGCTGGCGATCATGGTCGACTTGCCGGCGCCCGCGACGCCTTGCACGGCAACGATCCGATCGGACGAGGACAGCGCCAGCGTGGCAGCGGCCATCTGCCCGGCGTTCAGTGTCTTGTCCCCGGACGCGTCGGTCAGCCGCATCACCACTTGGTCGGGCGCGACGATTGGTTTGGCAGCCGCCTTCCCCGCGTCGATCTCGGCCAGGATCTTCGCCTCAGTCGCGAGCGCTTCGGGCGTGGTGACATGCGTCACGACCCCGTCGATCCGGTTGGACTTTCCCGGGATCAGCTTTTCGTCGCGGACGAGTTCGCTGATGCGCGCGTCGACCTTCTCGGCCGTGACCCCTGCAAGCCCGAGATCGAGCGCAGTGCGGGTGACCTCGGGCACCGAAAACGCCGCCTCACGCTGCTCGAGGATGCGGACAGCCGAGGCGACCGCGTGCTGCGCGCGATATTCCGAGGCGGTCAGGCCGAGCCGGTCGAGGCCGCGATCGACCAGCGGGTCGCGTGGGCTGAAAATGCTGCCGACCGCTTCCCTGATGCCGGTCAGAACCTCGTTGAGGCCCCGCTCGGTTCGCAAACCGTGTTCTGCGGAGCCAGGGCTTGATCGCCCGATCGCTTGGGCCAGCAGAGCCTTTCCGTCGAAGCCCAGCGCCGCCGCGCGTTCGCGCCAGCTGTCCCGCAAGCTGAGCCGATCTTCGACATTGAGTTTTGGGTCGCGTGTGTTCGTGGTGACTTTGTCGAGCCCCTTCGGGGATGAAATGCCCAATTCCTCTGCCTTGGCGAGGATCTCCGCCCGACGCTGGCTAAATTCCTCGAGCACCTCCTTGGGGACACCCTTGATCTCGAACTGGCCGTGCTTGCCGGTCAGCTGGGTCTCGTAACCGAGCTTGGCCAGCTCGGACCGGAACTGCGCGTTGTACGCCGCGCCCAAAGTGGTGTTGTTCTTCCAGAGCTGACTGTTGTGCAGCGCCTGCCAGGCACCGTTGGCCATTCGCGTCATGTTGGCGATCACGACGTGGATATGCCCTTGCGGGTCGAGCGCGCGGCTCGTGTCGTGTTGGAACAGCGCATAGACCAGGTTCCCGGTCCGCACCGGTTCGCCTGATTTAGTCCGCTCGTAGGTACGACCCTCCGCGAACTGCTTCTCAGCCCAGGCCATGGTCGTGCGGACAGCGTTCCAATGGGCCTTCAGGACGCGTTCGTCGCCAGCGACATAGGCCATCACGCTCGCCGACTTGGGCATCGAGAAGGTGAGGTCGATCCCCGACTGTCGGTTCTGGACCTGGCCCACCTTCTCCCCATCGGGCAGTTCCCCGTTGAGGATTTTCTCGAGAGTTTCCTTCGCTACTTCGCCGGCCAGGCCGAGCGCCTTCGCCCCTTCTCCGGCCCAGCCACTGGCTTCGGTGGCGTGTTCGCCGGCGTAGTATTCGGCCGCATGATAGTCGTCCTTGGCGAAGTAGTTCGCGGCGCCGGACGCGGATTTGACGGAGGCAACGCTCAGCACGTCACATCTCCATGCCGTCATCGAGCTCCGCCTCTACGGCGGGGTCTTCACGATGGTGATGATGGTGCGGATGGATCGGGGCGACGCCGGCACCTTCGCGCGTCTCGCGCAGGATCTGCTCTTCGCCCCGGTCTCTCGCGTCCGGGCCATGTCGACGTTCGGTCAGCGCCTGCGTTGCCTTGGTACGAGCCATCTCAAGCTCATCCGTCTTGGCGGTGAGCGCGCCGACACTAAAGACCGATGCGCCCCCCACCGGTTTTGCGCCCGCGGTCACCTCTCTGCCTTCCGCTACGTGGGGTGACTGGTCCTGGGCGGGGGCGGGTGCGCGCTCGATGTCGTTGACGACTGCGCCAAGATCGCCGCGCACCACGATCGCCTCGGCCGCCAGCTCGGCTTCCGAGCGGCCGTCCTGATGTTTGACCTCCTCGCCGGGTTCCGTGCGCTCGATTTCCTGCTCGTCCTCCGGTCCGGTGAGCGGCGTATGCTCGCGACCACCTTCCCCTCCCTCTTCCGCGCGTTTCGGCGCCGCAGGCGCCTTGGCCTTGGGCGGCACGTAGGGCGTCGGTTCCATCTTGGTGACCCGGAGAAAGCCTTCGGCGACCTGCGGATAGTCCTGCCACTGCAGTTTGATCCTTGCCGCGGGGAAGCCGTCGGGAAACTTGATGAACCCGTGCATCGACGGCAGGTTCGTGATGTCGTCCGGAATGACGAGCGGCTCGATCATCTTGCGCGGTGTGAGGGTCGAGGCGTCGCGGGTGTTGTTGTAGCCGTAGCTGTAGGCCTCATCCATCTGCCGGACCTCGCGGTTGCCGATGAATTCCGCGCAGCGCTCGGCGGATCGATAGTCGGCCGTGGCGAGGATCAGCTTGGTGCGCGCAAGGCCAGTCAAGCTGACCGCGCCCTGCTCGCCATAGGTCTCGACCAGCTTGTCGAACGAGTGGATGCCAAGCACGAACGCGCCGCCGAAGTTGCGTGCAGTCTGCAGGCCATGCTCGATCGCCGGCAGTGCGTGCAGCGCATGTACCTCGTCGAACAGGAACCAAGTGCGCAAGTCGCGGGTGCGGGGCAGGCGCATCAGGCTGTTGACGGCAAGGTCCATCCAGAGGGTCAGGAGCGGACGCGTGAGCGTCAGGTCGGTGTGGTTCGACGTGATGAACATGATCGACCCGGGGGCATGTTCCTGCGTCATCCAGTCGGTGATCGAGAAACCCTGCGCACCGCCCTCGACCGGGTCGGGCAGGAACCGCAGGACATTGCCGTTGGTGTTGAAGACCGAGCGGATCGATTCCGCCATGCGCGCCGCTTTCTCGGTCGTCAGCGGGGCCGCAACGGTGTCTTCGAGCTTGGCGTGGATTCGCTTCAGCTCGGCAGTCATGAGGTGGTGCGCGATCGCCGCGTTCGAGGTCTCGCCGTCCGCTTTCAGCTTGATGCAGATTTCGACGAATAGCGTCCGCGCTGCGAGCTGCCAGAATGGCTCCTTGTCACCGGGATCGGAGGGGATGAGCGCGGTCGCGGCCGATAGAAAATCAGCGTAGATGTCGCAGTCGTTGAAGATGGTCCAGGGCCGGCAGCGCTGGTCCATGGGGTTAAGGATGACGTCGGTTTCGGGGTTGTAGAAACTCTCGACGAAAGCGCCGGTGAGATCGAAGATAACCGCGCTTTGCCCGCGCTCGCGCAGCTGCTTGACGATGCTGCGAAGCTGCGTGGTCTTGCCTGCGCCGGTCGTGCCGATCAACATCGTGTGCGACTGCTCGAGGCGCCACGGATAGGCGATCCCGGCGATCTTGTAGGGCTGGTGAATGCCCAGCGCTCTTTTCGACGCGCGATTCAGGATGACCACGTCTTTCGGGAGCATCGGCGGAGATAGGTTCTGACACTCGTAGGCGAAGCGGTTGTTGTTGTGCGCGCGCACCTCGTTTTGGAGGATGTCGCGCGTGACAAGCATGGCCCCGCGTTCATGCCGTTCCTGCAAGATCGCCTTGCCCCGCTTGCGCGAGAAATCGACGTACCACATGGTCAGCGGCGCGGTGATAAAGGCGCTCATCACGAGTGATGCGAACAGGATGCGCATCATGGTTTGCCAGGCCGCGTTGACTAAGGGATTGAAGGGCACGTAGCCGATCGGCATCGCGCGGATCGTTCGCCCCGGAAGGGTCAGGTGAACGATCTTCTGCGGGTCGAACCCGAGGTAGGTCCAGAGCGTCGAGTAGAGGCGCATGAGGATCATCTGGAATTCGAACTCGGCGAGCCCGAACAGGATGAAGACGGTGAGGCACAGGGCGAGCACCAGGCCGTAGATCTTGAGGGGGATGCTGACCCCTGCAAACCACATCCAGAACTCGTGCGTGACGAGCTGCGATCCACGAGTGAAATTGCCCGCGTTTCGAGTCACGCGTCCGCGTGCGGAATGATGCTCGATGGTGGCCGCTTTGCCGTTGAAACGGATGTCGTCCCTACGCATGGAATTCAGCCATGCGTTGCTCGGCAATGGTGTTCAGTTGAGGGGCCGCGTCAGCGTGTTCCCGGTGGACAATAACGTCCAGCGCAGCCTGCATGCGTTCGAGGCACATGACGAGCCGTGGGGCATTTATACCATGGGAAGCAACGGCGAATGGGACGCCTATGCGAAGCGCTGTTCGGATGACTTCAGCGCGGGTTGTTCCCAAACTCCGCGCGGCGCTGTCGAGCGCAGCAGTTTCTTGTTCGGTCAGCCTGAGGCTGATTACCTTGGACTTGTCGATCATCACCAGTCCCTGTCTTCAGGACTGGCTGGTGGGGGTTTCGCAGTGTCCTTTTAGCGCAAGGCTGTCAGGGTGTGAAGATTGAAACTGTATTCCGATTGTCGTCTGCCGAAAATCGTGAAATATCAGTCTTGTAGCGGCAAACTGAGGCCGCGACTACACCTGTATGACGAGATTACAGACGTAGTATCTCCATGTTATCAACGGGTTAACTAGTGCGGTCGCCGCATAGGGTGTGCAAATCTATAGGGACTGCTGACGTGGTTGCTGCTCCTGGGTCGCTGGTCGTTCGATAGGGGTGCCAGAATCCGGTTGGGGCTGCGCCGTGCGCAATAGTCCCGGACCGTCCAAGGGGAAAGCGAAGCGATCCCTTACCCGAGCGTGCCCTAGCCGAAGGCCAGGCACGCGCCCCCTTTCCCGTCGGACATAACTGGGTCGCCCATGCCTCTTCCGGCATGGCTAGTTCCCGGCGCTTCCATGTGCGTTGGGAGGCGGCTAAAGGTTTGCTCGGAGGCACCCAAAAACGAAGCACGAAAGAGACGAGAATGGCGGGATCACTTGAGAGCGAGCGCAAGGCAATCGAGGCCGAGGAATCGAAGTTGGCCGAGCGCCGGAAAAGGTTGCAGGAACGCGAGCAATCCGAGCGTCAGAAGCTGATCGGAAAGAGCGTCCTGATGAAGGCCAGCGAGGACCAGCTGGACACGATCCTGAAGCGCATGAAAGCGCTTGGTCTGGACGAGACGATCAAGCGCCTCGCCTGATCGACAACAGGACTGCGCCACGACACGGACGCGAGGGGTTCGATGCCCCTCGTGTCCGTTTGGCCTAGCAAGCAAAAAGAGAGGGGCGCGCGGCCCCTCCCCTGTCGTTTCAGAACTCGTCGTGCATGCCGCCCGGGATGGTGTGGATGACCCGGCTTGCGAGATGTGCCGGGAGGGCGTTGTAGTCGCCCTCGTCGATCGCGATGAAGCGGTCGTCTCGCTCGGCAATGATGTGCTGGTTGAAGTAGCTGTGCGGAGCGCGTCGTTCGGCAATTTCGAGAGCGTCGAGGTAAGCGGAATTGTTCGTGCCGGTGTAGTGAAGCTGCAGGGTCATGTTTGCCTCCATGATTGTCGAAATTGACAGGGTCATGAGGGACGTTCGGCAGCAGGCGGGGTCAGGGACGTGCGGGCGCAGCCCGTGCGCCGCGAAGCGGGCGGTGGGGGAGCCGATTTTGACGGTTCGGGTCCGGAGCGTAGCGTAGCGAAGCGGAGTGGCCCGGGCCGTCAAAATTGGGGGTACCGCCGATCCTTGACGCCGCCTGCCTGGCGGATGTCAGAATGGGAAGTCATGTGTGAGAGCCCTTGGTTCCTTGGAGGGCGCAACGGTGCCGCCAGAGCCTTGAGCCTTTCGGGCAAATGGAAGGGGGCGCCGGCACCGCCGACGCCCCCGGACGCCCGATCTGGGAGGAGGCTAGGCCCAGACCAGACGTTTCCCGTTTCGCGAACGCTGCGACGCCATTGCGTCCAGCTGTCCGAGGTAGGTGTCCATGCCCTCGCGCTCGAGGTAACGCCGCGTCGCGGGATCCGTGATCGCGGACGTTAGGTCTGCAAGGTCGATCTCGCCCGTCGCGTCGCGCTGTGCGCCGATCGCCGCCAGCAGTGCGTAGGCGTTGGCGTTCGACAGTTGCATTTCGGTGGTGCCGTCCGGAGTGGTGGACACGCCCATCATGATCGATGCCGACTCCTCGTCCTTCCAGAAGCGCACGTTGAGCCCTTCGAACTGCGCTTCCTCGACGACGGCGATGACGGCTTCGCTGTCCCCGAACAGGCCGGCTATCGTCGCCCAGGACCACGGGCAGACGCGGGCTTCGAAGCCGTAGGCGAGATAGCCGAAGTCATCGTCGTCATAGACGTCGACCAGCTGGCCATGCTGACGCGCGAATGCGCGGAAAGCGGCCAGCTGGCGAGCGGTCACGACGGCCGGTTTGGCGCGCAATTCGGCATCGGATCGAACGGTGAAGGTGATCATCTCGGAACTCCCGAATGGTTCACTCTTCCGATCCCCCTCGCCTCTCTCCCCGGGCCGTCGCCGAAGGCGGCAGGCGCCGGGGGGACGCATGTGGGATGTTGCGCTCCGCATGGGTGCCGGGACCGGCGAGGCGCAGGCCCGCGCAGCCCGTGAGGGCTGCATGCGGGCAAGCGAGCCGGGACGGTGTGAGCGATCGCAATCGTGCCGACCAGGCACGCGGCGGGCGAAGCCGGAGACGCCCGCAGGGGCGTCCTGGCGAGCCATGAGGGGCGTCTTTGGCGCGGACGCTGCTGGCGATGCCGAGACGGCCGCAGGGCCGTCCGGCGAGCCGTGCAGCGGGCGTAGCGTCATCCCGATCGCGGTGCGATCAGTCCCGGGTGCGACCCGGGGGTTCGATGCCCCCGGGGCGCACGTCGAGCGAGGCAAAAAAAAGGGAGGAAGCTCCGGTCTCCCGGAGCCTCCTCCCGAGGGCGTCACGCTGCGGCTGCAGAGCGCTGCTGGGCGCGGCGGAAGATGTGAAGCGGAACGCCGGCGGCGCGCAGCTTCTGGGCGAAGTTGGACTGGATGCCCGAGCCTTCGCAGACGATCGCTTCGACCGGCTTGAGGTTCACGATGCGGTCGTTGCGGACGAAGGCGGCGCGGTTTCCCTGGCTGCGGTCGAGTTTGAACTGCACCACCTTGATGCCGCGCGATGCTGCCCACGCGGTGGCGATGGCGTCGCAGCCCTTGGCCTGCGCGGTCGTTGCGAGGACCATCTCGGGGATGCGCTTGGCGATCTGGTCGAGGCGGTCCCAGAGCAGTTCGTGGTCGTGCCACTCCTGACCTCCGGAGAATGCGACGACGGGGCCTTCGGGCGCGAATTGTTCGCGGCGGGTCCGTGCGCGGCTTGCGAGGTAGTCACGCGCGTCGATCATCGAAGCGCTGAGCTTGGTGGAGACCCGGCTGCCCTTCACGGTGGAGAACGGCTGACCCGTTTCGACGCGGTAGATCTCGGCGGCGTGGTCGCGCATGCACTCCATCGCGGCGCGGCATCCCTCGAGGGTCTGGCAGAGCAGCTGCGTGTCCTCGAGTTCGTTCGCGTAGATCTCTGAGGGGTCGAAGGTGCGCGCGAGTTCACCCAGCTTGCGGGCGGCGTCATCCTCGCGTCCTTCGAGACGCTTCGCCACCATGTGGAAGCTGTTGCAGAAGCCCCACGCGAGATCCTTGGCGAACTCCTCCATCCGGGTGTCGCGCAGCACGTCGAACATCGTGCGCATCATTAGGTCGACGGCTGCTTCGACCTGGAACGGGTCGGGCATGTCCGCCTTCTCGGGTTCGGACACGACGCTGAGCTTGGCCATCTCGGATTCTTCGATGAAGCTGCTGGAGTACTCGTTCGAGGTGTCGATGCCCTGGTCGCGTGCCTCTTCGAGGAAAGCGGCGAGAGCGGTGAAATCGGTGAACTTGTTCATGGTAGCCTCCAAGGTTGATGTCCTCATCGTCATCGATGAGGTGTCCTTGTCGGCACGCCGCTGATCAGGGGGTCAGGGACGTTAACCGGGAAGCCGGCCCTTGGGCCGGACCCCGGTTAACGCCGCGAAGCGGGCGGTGGGGGAGCCGATTTTCTCGTGGTCGGCCTGCAGGGTCGGCCGCGTGAAAATTGGGGGAACCACCGATCCTTGAGGCCCGCCAATCCGGCGTGCCATGCTTCCAAATCAGAGAGAGAGATAATTGTTTTATGGCGGGTGCGCCGGGTGGACTGAGCGCAGTCCGGCAGGCGCAAAGCGCCTGCTATGGACCAGCGAGGACGCCCGGCGTCGCGCAAGTCGATCGTTACCCGAAGGGCCGAGACCCGCAGGGGCTCGGTGGAGCTTGGTGAGGAGGCCCAGGCGCAGCCAGGGCACGACGAACCTAGCGCAACAGAGCGCGGTCCCGCCCCAAGGCGGGATGCGTAACCAATCCCTCACTTTGTCTGGCTATTTTGCCGATCATGCCGGCGTCGACCCAACAACACCCCTGCCTTCTCGTGCTGAACGGGCACGCAGCTGCGCGCGCGGAATTGCGCGCGGCCGTCGCGGAAAATCGGCCAGCGAAGCTGGCCAGTCAGTTCTTGGGTGCGCTGGGCGAGATCTATGCAGCGCACGAGCTGAAGGCGACGCACGCAAGTCACATTTTCGACGAATACGACCTGGTATGGAATCAGGTGTCGGTCGAGGTGAAGACGACGGCGAAATCCAAGATCGGTAACGTCAATCTGGCCGGAAAGGAGTGCAAGCAGGTTTGCTTCGTGCGGTTCGAGCAGCGCGGGGAAGAGCTGTGGCTGGTCGAAATTGTTACGCGCCCTCGTGGCAAACCAAAATCGGGCCCCTCCAAAACACCGCCCAAGTCGCACCCTCTGAAACCGAAAGACGGTTATCGCGTGATCTGGTGAGCCGCGCGGCGCTTCGCAGAAGCGCGGCGCGCTCAGCGAAAGGTCGGCGCCCGCAGGAGCCCGGGGCACTGGCGGCGACTGTCGCGGGCCGAGGCGCCGGCATCTGTCGGCGGCCGTGCCCGCGGCCGAGCCGCGCCCCGAGGCGGGACCGAGCGCCCGCGGGGCGGGCCAAAGCGCCGAGCCTCGGCTGAAGGCCGTCAGGCCGTAGGCCGAAGCGAGACCGCAGCGCCCCGCTCGTCATGCGGCGCAGCGCGCAGCGCGATGCGCGCCGCCTTGCAGCCTTGCAGCAAAAAAAGGGGACGGCGCCGAAGCGCCGCCCCCGGGCATCAGTCGGCCGTATCTTCGAAGAAGATCGTGTCGACGATCGCGTTGTCCTGTTCGGGCGTCAGGTCGAATTCGTCGACGACGGCGAACGTCTCGTTTGCGCCAGCGACGATGTGCATGTCGCTTTCCCAGGCGACGGCTTCGGCTTCGGCATGAGCAACCGCGCGATCGTATGATTTGAAGACTGACATAGGTTAACCTCCGTTGTGTCGTGATCGACAGCTCGGAGGGGCGCGCGCGGAACGCGGGTCAGGGACGCCGGCGTGCCGGCGCCGCGCAGCGGGCCGCAGGATCCTTGACGCATAGCGGGATGCGCGTGGCACGATGGGGCTTGTGTGAAGAGGCACCCCTGCCCGCCAGTCGATCGTGACCCGGCAGGGCCGAGACCCGCTGGGGCTCGGTGGAGCTTGGCGACGAAGTCGGCCCTAGCGTAGCCAGGGTCGCGAGGAGCCTAGCGGAGTAGAGCGCGGTACCGCCCGCGACGCGGGCGGTAGGCGGTATCGTCGTCGTTCGGCCGCAGGAGCGACAGCACGGCTGTGTGGCAGCTCGGCCCGAGTGCGTCGAGGTCTTCGCCGATCGTCCGCATTTCGGACCAGCCCCGGGTCGAGTGCCGGTATAGGGTCACCATCCAGCTGACCCGCATGGTGGTCCCGTCGGTGTGGATCGTCGAGCAAACCTCAATATATCCGGCAGGCAATTGGTAACGGAAGCCTGGCATACCGCCGATCTTGCAAGGGGCGAACCCGAGGAGGGTCAGCTGCTCGCGGGCGCGCTCCATGAGGTCGCGCCGCTCCTGGGTGAACGGGAAACCGTTATGGGCCGGGGTCTTACGCAGCAGCGCGAGCATGCGCCCAGGATAACCCGAGACCGGTGCGATTTGGTTGAGGGCGTGGGTTAACACGCGCCTGACGCGGGAGGCGATCATGCCGCCAGCGGTATGCTGGCGGCGATCGCGGCGCGCTGCGCCTCGAGCGTCTCGAGGTGGTAGAGGTAGATCGGCCCGAAGCTGATCTGTTCCGCGAGGTGGTGATCCTCCATGCAGATCTCGCGCTGCGTTTGCGGGTCGAGCGCGTCGAAATCGAGCGCGTCGAGAAACCGATCGCGCCGTTCGGCGTGGCGCTGCAGGGCAGCGAGCTTGCGGGTCGCGCGGGCAATGTCGCGATCGTCGAAGAGGTCGGTATGCGGCATGTGCGGTGCTCCTGAAACGAAGCGGGCGGCGCCGAAGCGCCGCCCGTCGGGGGTCAGTAGAAGTCGATGCGGTCCGCGATGATCTCGCAGCCGTAGCGGTCGTTGCCGTCGGCGTCCTGCCAGCGGGTGTAGTGGAGGCGGCCTTCGACCGCGACCAGGTCGCCCTTGTTGCGGTTGTTGGCGACGGCGGTGGCGAGACCGTTGAAGCAGGTGACCTTGTGGAACTCGGTTTCCTTGGCGGTGTAGCCGCTCTCGTCCTTGTAGGTCTTGCCGTCCCGCAGCTTCGGCCGATCGGTGGCGACGAAGATGGTGGTGACGGTGGTGTTGCCGTTGCGGGTCTCGGGGTCGCGGCTCAGACGGCCGACCAGGTTGACGTTGTTCATCGGGTGCCTCCTTGGCTGTCCAGCGGGTCGTCCGCCGGGTGTCACCGATGAGCGGGGCACCGCGGGCAGCGGCACCGGAGCGAAGCGCAGGGAAACCCCTTTCGCTGGGGTGGTGCGGGCAGCCGCGAAGCGGCAACACGGCCCTGCTAAAGGGGTTGCAGCTGTTCGTGGTGGTCCGCAGGTGACAGTGAACCCGAGCGAGCGAACCCGCTGACGCCGAGGAGATCGGCACCGAATAACGGGCAGCCGACTGTCTCGGCCGCGCCGCGGCCCCGAGATCTGCATCGGCGCCAACGGGGCTGCAGCGCGCCTCCGATCGAGTGATGCTGGGCGCAGACCATGACGGAGCGGCCCGCCTGGGAGCCGGTCCACGGAACCTGCTGGTCGCGCCCCGCTGGCGCTACTGCTGCAGGCGTCCGGCGCGTCCGAAGGGTGCGTCCCTGCCCGTGCGCAGCGCGGGCAATCACTACGATGCGATCAGGTTGACTGTTAGACCTGTCGCCTGGCGACGGTCAGTCGCGGTCGACCCGCTCGTGTGGGGCGCTGAGTATCGCGCTCTGCAGGCTGTTAGTGAAGGCTGGCGGGAAGCGGCCTGCAACGAAGCCCTTCCCCTTCATCAGGGGTCGTATGTCGAATCCGGGCCAGGAGAAGATGTTGATCTCGTCGGTCACGACGCTGCTGTTTGGTGCAACGCCGCCGGCGGTGGCGACTGGCGCTGGCAAAGGCAAGGCGTTGGCCCTGCCCTCGCCCTTGGTCGTGATCGCCGCGACGCTGTACCGCTTGCCGTCGATCGCGATGACCACCACGAAGCGTTCCTTCACGCCTTCGTCGCGACCGGCTTTCTGTTCGTTGGCGAAGAGATAGACGTAGCGGAGAACGTGACCGACCTTCGGGAGGTCAATCGTTCCACTTGTCATTGGCGATCTCGTCTGCGGTGGGCCGGGAGGCTTCGATCGCCGCGCGCTGGTCCGGGTCGAGGTTCGACGCCCGAACAGGGGTCAGATCCATTGCCGCAAGGAGCGTCCCGCTAGCAGCGGCCTCCAGATGCCGGAAATACTCGATGTCGGTGATGACATGTCGCTCGCGGCCGTGACTGGTCAGGATGACCGGGGTGCGCGTCGACAGGTCGAGGAACTCGCCTGTGTTGTTGTGGAAACGCGTGAGCGGGATATGCTCATGTCTCTCGAGGGGGCGCGCTGCGGCCATGTCCGACTCCTTCCGAGTAAAAATAGCAACTATTCCCATAATCGCAAGTTCCATTAAGCGGGGTCGATGGCGATCGCCGTCTCGAGCGTCGGCTGAAAGCCGAGCGCGAGCAGATCGTCGTGATCGAGCTCGCGGTGGTTCTCGCCGGCGTCCTCGATCTCCCAAGTGATCCACGGTCGGACGAGCCGGCCATCGGCCAGGCGAAGCCCGCAGATGTTGCCGTTCGGCGAATGTGCGATCGTCGCGGTAGCGGGAATTCCGATCACGTCGGTGACGCTGATGGAATGCGAGTTGTCGGCCATGGCTTGTCCTTTCGTGGGGCGGCGTAATGCCGCGCAGGCAAAAGAAAGGGGTCCGTCTCCGGGGGGAGAGACGGACCCCGAGGGGGTGCAGGCGGGCGGGGAGCGGTCCCGCCCACACCGGGGAGGTCAGCCGGCGAATTCGGCGGTGGATTCGCCGAGGCCGTCGGCGGGAGCGCCGCTGGTGTCACCGGCGTCGCCGGCGTCGTCGCCGAAGGGCGGCAGCTCGTCCGTCTTCGCGGCCAGCTGCTGCGAGACGTCGCGGCGACGGGTCGGGCGCGACCAGACCACGTTGTAGCTGCCGTCGTCCTGGCGGAAGCACGAGACCTGCAGCGGCGCAGCCAGCGACGGGTCGTCGATGCGGCCGTTGAGGAACGCTTCGCCGGTGTTGTTCGAGTGGAGCTCGAAGAGCGCGCCGACCTGCACCCAGTTGCGGTTGGGGCCGAGCGCGTGGACCTCGAAGCGCGGCGCCTTCGGGTTTGGGCTGTTCACCGGGCGGAGCGCGATCGTCATCGCCACGGCGAGGGTCGAGATGCGGCCCATGTAGATGCCGTTGTCGTTCTGCTTGATGGAACCGATGTTCATGGTAGTTCTCCTGGTTGGCGTCTCGGACACCCTGTCTTCGACACCTCTCTCAATCCCACTCCTCTCCTCGGCCTCTTCAGGCCGAGCAGGGCGCGCCTCGCGCGCCCGTCCGGCGTCCGCGCGTCTCGCGCGGCGACGGGTCTGCCTTGGGGCAGTTCAGGAGTTGTCAGGGCTGATCGAAGAGGACGAACAAAAAAGGGGGCCGAAGCCCCCTTGGATCACTTGATGATCGCGGCGGCGTAGCCCCCGATGGTTCCAGCAATGACGCTGAGCGAGATCGCGGTAACCTGCAGCCACCGAAGTGTGCCCATGTCCTTGCGCATGGATTTCAGTTCGCCGACGAGGCTGGCATTGGCTTCGCTGATCTTCACGGCGATGTGTCCTTCGAGACTTTCGACCACCTTCTGGGCTTCGTCTGCACTGATCTTAGCAGAACGCAGCGCGCGGAAGAAGTCGATTGGCATGTTCGTCATGGTAACCTCCTTGATCTGACGAGGGTTCCGGCAGGACGCGCGGGACCAGGAGGTCAGGGACGCGATCGGGCGCAGCCCGTCGCGCCGCATGGCGGGCGGTGGGGGAACCGATTTTCTAAGGCGGCGGGCTCGCAAGAGACCGCGACGTGAAAATTGGGGGGACCGCCGATCCTTGACCGACGCCGGGTCCGCGCGTCACGCTGGGAGTGCCGGTGAGCCCTCCCCCACCCCTGGACCGAAGCTGCCCTCGAGCAACTTGTGGCGTGCCGTCTCCAGCTGGGCGGTGCTGGCGATCCAGACCGACCGTGCGACATGGTCATCCGGAGACTGTGCGAGCTTCTCCGCAAACCTGCGGGCCCGATGGTTGATCGCTTCGGCGACCAGCAGGATCTCGTCGAAGGTGAAGCTGTGCGCGAGCGCACATCCCGACGACCGCAGCGGAAGCGTTGCGTAAGGCACGAACGGATCGGCGAGCGGCATGTAATGCCGAACGGCTTCGTCGACGGCCTTGACGACGGTGTCCATCGGTACCCCGGCGATCATCCCGTTGTCGTCGGCCGCAGCATCGTCGAGGACGGCGAAGCTCCCGGCCTCGACAGTCACGGCGAAGGGTGTAGGCCCCGCCGTTGCCACGACGCATTCGTCTGTGACGAGAAGCACGTCTTGGGGTTCAACCTGATTGTCGCGGAGCGCGGACAGCGCCGCCGCGGAGGAAGCGAAGTGGTGGACCCGGTGCATTGCCGTATCCTTTCGATCTGTATGTTCAGAACAAATTCACGATTGACAAGAGTCCTTGTGCGACTGCGAACAGATTGTCTCAAAGCGAGGCAATCCAGTCGCTTGCGGCGGTTTACTTGTCGCTTGTGAGCTATTGCATCCGTTCCGGAGCAATCTGCCGTTCCCCCTTGCCTTTCGTCCGCGTCAGCTGGGGTTGCGAATGATGAATGCTCGGATCGCCGCCTGCTGGCGGTCCAGCTTGGCGGTCAGCGCACCGATGTCCGACCGATGGGCGTGCTGCAGGCGCGCCAGTGAATCTTGGTATTCGACCTCATCGGTCTTGCGCCATCCGCTGTCACCACGATGCGCCGCTGGCGAATTGGCGGAGCGTGCGGCATCGCGGCGAAGACGGTCCTGCAAGCCGTTAAGGCGCGCGCGGACAGCATCGCGGGCGGCGATCATCCGGTGATACTCTGGTTCCTTCACGACGGCGCTCCGAGGCGCTCGAGGAGCATCACGAGGATCGAGGGCTTCTTGGCCTCTTCGAGCTTGCGGCTGTCGACGACGTGGGTGCCGCCCCGGGTGATGGCAAAGCAGTCGAAGGTGGGCGACTGCCCGCCGTTCGCGTTCGGAATCGTCGAGCCGCGATCGTGGTACTGGATGTCGATAAACGCCGGTGGGCCGCCGGTCTCGTAGGGTCCGAAGTAGAAGGTGACGCGATTGCCGTCGCTCGTCTTGGTGGTCAGGGTGAATCCCCCGTCGGGAATGTCGATCACCTTGTGCGGAACGTCATTGAACTGTGCGAAGCCGATCGCGGTTGCGTCGGCCGCCCGCATGACGGGCAGTTCGGTGATATCGGGCATGGGACTTCTCCGTGTTGAGAGGATCAGGCGGGCTTGGCGAGCATCAGCTGCTCGAAGCGGCCGCGCACGGCGCGGGCATCGCTGAAGCGATTGTCGAGGCGGTGGCGTGCCAGGATCGATGCTCGGGACGCCGCGATCCGGGTTGCCTCGTCGAGCGTCGGCAGGCGGGGTGGCCAGCCTTTGCAGAACCGCAGATCGGCGGGCATCGCAGCCTCCAGCGCGCGGCGCTCGGCCGCGTCGCGCTTCGCGCGCTCGATATCCGCCCGCAGCGTCGTGGGGAGCAGATGCGGTGCGGTGTCGGCGAGCCATCGCGCGGGCTGAAACGAAAAGGTCGAGCGTGCCTCGAGGTCGACCAGCTGCAAGAGCGCTTCGCGATTGGTCGGCGCTGAAGCCGACGCCTTGGCGTCTGCCAGGGACTGCAGCACGCAGTAGCGGCATGATAGGCGAGTGGAGCCGTAGCAGGTGTAGGCTTCGTGGAGCGGGATCCCGAGGGCGTCATGCAGCGCGAAGACCTGATCGGTCGCCCAATGGACGATCGGGTGCCACACCATCATGGCGGTGCCGTTGGCGTTCCCCGGCCTCGCGAAGCGGTCGTCGGGCTTCCATTCCGGCGCCTTGCTGCGCGCGGCGCTCTCGTCGCGTCGGATGCCGATGATCTGGACGATCGTTTCGCCGGCGAATTCGCGTGCGAGGAAGGGCCCAAGCACCTGCGCCTTCTGCTCTGACGTGCAGAATCGGAGTGAGGCCGAGGACCACGGACCGATGAGGTTGTAGATCTCGAGATTCTCGTAACGGGCTTTCCCGTTGGCGAAGCGCTGTTCCCAGCGGTCGATCAAGTCACCTCCGCGGCGGCGGCGAACGTGCAGCCGGATTCCCGCGCGCACGGCCAGCGCTTCGACCATATCAGGGGTGCTGTCCCATTCGGCGCGGCCGAGGTCGGCATGGACCGCTATGCGCCGGGAGCGCGGATGCCCGATGGCATCCAGCGCCAACATGGTCGCGAACAGCGCGGCCGAGGAATCCTTGCCGCCCGAGAGGTTGAATACGGCCCAGGCACCGTCCCGCAGTGCCCGCTCGATCTCCGGCGGGAGCGCGATTGGGGGGATTGCGCTCGCCGCGGGAAGGACGATACGGCTGACGGCGGTCACGGCGACCCTGCCGGGCATGCGAGCCATTCGGGTTCGTCGTGCGCAATCGGCTTGTCGAACGCGGCGGCCTCGGCCTTGGAAAAAACGGTCGCTTCAGCCAATCGTCCGAAACCGGTTTCGTTGTTCCAGAACGACAAGCCATGCTCGGGGTCGCGCGTGGCGAGCACGAAGCCCGAACGGCCTTCGTCGGTAGGTGTGCCGTCGAGGCCGGCGCGCAGGATATCGGATGTGCTGTGGTAGCGGATCCCGGCTTGGGTGATCACGATGGCCCCACCGCCGAACTCGTCGTGGCGAAGCCGATCGCAGGTGTAGGCGTACTGGAATCCGAGCGGCAACGCGGACTTGGCGCACGCGAACAGCAGGTTCGCGACCTGTTCGACGCCGAACTGGTCACCGGTGAAGCTCACGATCTTGGTGTCGGCCTCGGGTCCGTCCTCAATGGTGATGTCGGCGTCGAGACAGGGAAAATCCGCGTCGGGAAAGATCGTCATGACGCCGGCGAACGGGTCGGCATCACCGCCCGGGAAAGCGGTCGCGAATTCGGGGCCGAGGTCCGCCACGAAGGCGGTGGCTTCATCGCCCTCGACGCCGTTGTCGATGGCCTCGATCGCGCGCTGGACCGCGGCGATCAGGCGGGCTTCGGACGCGGTAACGGTGACCGCGAATGCGGCCTGAAGATAGTTGTTTGCCACGGTGGGTCTCCGGTTGCCGTCAGGCGAGAAGGGGGGCGACGGCGGGGTCGATTTCGAAACCGAGCTGCCGCGCGAACTCGGCCGCACGGCGGATGGCGCCAGGCTCGACCTTCAGCGATTCGGCGACGATCTCTAGTGTGTCGCCGTCCTTCGACGGCGCCATGCTGTGCAGGTGGCCGTGCGCGGTGGTGATGGCGAACGGCCAGGTCATAGCGACCGCGACGACGCCTTCGGCGTGTACGAGCAGCGTGTCGCCGGTCTCGATCGCCTCGTCGATCTGCGTCGCATCGTAGGCGTTGCCGGTCGTCTCGAAGGCGTGGATGCGGTGCGCGGTGAACGCGAAGCGCTCAGAGTCGGTCAGCATCGGCCTCTCCCTTCACGGTGACGGTGATGATGTCGGGGTCGAGGCCCGGCGAGCCTTGCGGATTCGCGCGGAGCATCCAGCTGGCGGGCCGTATCTCGCGGGCCCAATCGGCGAAGGAGGGGACGCGTCCGAGATCCTCGATGACGTGCTGCTCGCCGATCAGGCGGACCGGCACGATGCGGCCGTCGCTGTTGACGATCGTCTGGCCGAAGATCGTCTCCAGCATGAAGATGCCTTCGGCATGGTGACGCAGCGCACGGTGCCGGGGGTCGGCGATGATCGCCTTGGACTGGTCGAACCAGTCGTGAAGCGCCCGATAATCCTCGACCCGTCCGCCCCAGCGGCGAACCGACGACAGGCAATGGTAGTAGCAGTGCGACATCGGTCAGCCCTCCCATTCGTGGGTGAAGCACTCGGTCTCGGTGATCCGAACGCTGTGTTCGAGGACGGCCTTGCGCGCGGCGATGTCGATGGTGAGCTCGCCGAAGGCGCCGTCGCCGTCCTCCCAACCGTTGTGCTTCTGGGCCAGCATCTCGAGGCCGAGATCGTCGATCGCTTGGGCGAAGGTCGTGTCGACCTCGAATGCGTCGCCGCGGAAGGGAACTGACCAGGACGTGCATGGCATTTCGGGCATCGGCAGTTCCGGTGCGGTGCCATCGTGGTCCGCTGGTCCCTGCAGGACGATGCTGTGGATCTGCCCTTCGTCGCCGCACCCGTCGTAGAACACGACGATCGTGCTGATCCCGTTCAGGACCGCGACCGCGCAAACCGCCGCCAGCATCAGCGAGGGCGCATCGTCGCGCGGAGCGGTGCGAAGGCGCGCGGTGGGCTGGGTGTTGGTCGTCATGCGGGTTCTCCCATGAGAGCGGCGAAGCGGACGGCCTCGTCCGGGTAAGCGCCGGAGAGGTTGCGGTGGATGGTGGCGAACGCCGGCAGGGGGAAATTCCCGCGCGCATCAGGTCGCGTGGTCTGCAGGGCGCCGAGCACGACGTCCGCGATGCTCGCCTTGTGGCAGACGGCCTCGGCGTCGTCGTAAGTGACCGGCGGCGCCATTCCGGCTTCGAGCCAGGAGCCGATGCCATCTTCGACGGCCTCGGCATACGCTCTTGCCGGACCAAGGTCGGCGTCGTCCCCGATCACGAAGGCGAGCGTGGTGTAGGTTCCGAAATCGTGGTGATTGGGCTGCGCGGTGAGGGCGCAGCCTTCGGGCGGCGTTCCGAACAGCGCAATCAGGGCGGCGCGGTAGGCGTCGACCTCCAGGCGATTGACGGCGGCGAAATCGGGTGTGTGGCCGAGCTGGGCACAGTCTTCGTTGGCGGGGGCGCCGCCAAGGTCGATCGTGATGGGCATGGGGGGTCTCCTGCGATCCTCCTCTGGATCGTCGGACCAATCCCCCTCCCCTTCAGTCCTTCGGTTCGCTCGGTCGTGGCTGGGCGGGTTCGCCGCGGATCAGGAGGCGTTTCGCTTCGGCCTGGCCGGGCGAATCCTGCTGGGCGAGCGTCTTGAGCCGGTCGGTCTCGAGCGCGGCAGCGAGGTCTGCAGGGACGTCACAGAAAGGCTCGATGAGGGCGATCGCGGAGCGGGGTGTTGGAAGTTCGCCCGGAAAAGTGCCCAGCCAATCCTGGACAGAAGCACGAACTAAGGCAGTGCGGTCCAACGGGTGCAAATCGCAGCCGCTGGCTGCCTCCGCAACCGAAGAGTTGTGGCCCCCAATGATGATTTCATCCTCATAGACCACGACGCACGACAGGAACGCCCGTACATAGCGACGACGGACATCGACATCCGGATGCTGAATGCCTTCACGCAACTCGCTTGCGATGCGGCCTGCCTCCGCTTTCGAGAGCGGTTTGATGGTCTCCGACACCAAAGCTTCCTGAAGGGAGATCAAACGGGTAAGGTTGTTCCGTTCTTCCACGATTTCGGTCAGGCGTTGGCGAAAATCTTCCTCCAGGCCGAGACCGTGCTTCTCGGCCAAGTCCCACAGGTTCCGCTCGCGCTTCTTGGTACCCTTAAGCTGTTCTCTCAAACTACTGAGGCGAGAGGACGCGGCTGATCGATCTTTGGAGCGGACTTCGATCCAGCTTTTGACGATCGAAGCGAGGCGGTCAGCAGTGAAGAGGCTTTCGCAAAGGGTGGTGAGGACGAGATCGTCGAGCAATCCTTCCGAGATGCTCACCGGCTTGCCGCCAGCACATGCACCAATGCGCACTTTTCCAGAGCACTTGTAGTATCGGTAGGTGTCCTTGGTCCAGCTCGTGCCAGTTGCTAGCTGCAAGGGCGCGAGGCAAGAGCCACACCGAGCAATTCCACTCAGCAGAACCGGACTCGTGGTAAGCCGGGGCGCGGTGATCTCAGGTGCCCTCATGCGCATCTGCTCCTGGACGCTTTCGAAGAGGGCTTCACTAACGATCGGCGGACAAGGAACGGTGATCCAACCTTCGCGGGGCAATTTTTCCTCGGTGATGGGATCGGTTGGTCGATAATAATTCCGACCGACATACGTTTCGTTGGAGAGCATCGCGTGGATCACATTCTTCGCCCAGAGGCGGTCGCTGCGTGTCCTGGAGCCCTTTTCGTTCAAGCGATCCGTGATCTTCGCGATCCCGAGTCCCGCGGCGTGCAACTCAAAGGCCTCTCGCACAGTGGCGGCCTCGGCCTCGTTGATGGTGAGCTTCTTCTTCGCACGCTCGCCGCGCATCTCGGCGACCTTGTACTCGTAACCAAACGGTGCCGTACCTCCGCTTCTGAACCCTTGGCGAGCATTCTCCTCCATCGCCCTGCGGACATGCTTCGATTGTTCGCGGCTGAAATACTCGTCGATCAGACCCATGACCGACAGTGCTAGGGTTCCACCGCCTCCGTCATCCTCGATTTCTTGCGTGAGAGAGCGGACCTGAACTCCGTTGCGCTTCAACTCGCGCCGCTCCAGCTCCGAGCGAGGCTGATCGCGATAAAAGCGGGAGAAGCTGTGCACCACAATGAACTCAAAGGAGCGGGGCTTCTTCTTCGCTTCAGCCAGCATCTCACGGAACTGGGGCCGACCAGTGTCGTCCCTGCCGCTCGCGCCCGCATCCACATATTCCCCTACAACCTGCCAGCCCTGCAAATCTGCGTAGACCCTAGCTCTGGCCATCTGATCGGGAATGGAAATGTTCTGTTTCGCCTGCTTATCCGTGGATACACGAGCGTAGATGACGCACCGCGGCTTGGAGAGGGACGGACGGGGTTTGACTACCATTTGTTCCTCCTACGAAGCCGCCGACTTGCGGTTCATCAAGTCTGCAAACATTTCGACCTCTGACAGGTCCACGGGCGGATCGTCGTCCATCAGCAGGTAGACAACGTGCGGTTGCTTCCCTCGACGGCCACTTTTGACCGTTTTCGTGTAGAATTTCAGCCCTGCGGGCATGGGAATTGCGCCGGCGCTATGCATGGCAGGCCACTCCTCGATCATGGTTCTCATAATTGGTAGTTCTCTAGCTGTTGTCGATGCCCTACCAATTAGGAGTAAGCTCGAACTAGCACTAGGCATGGAGAATGGCGGTGGCGTTTTTATTTTACCTCGACAGTGCTCAACTTAAACTGTCGGTCATGACCTCGAAGCTTGGAAGCGTTGGAACTTGTATCCCTGCCTGCATAAATTGCTGACCGCGATCGATTTTTTGCGCCGGCGTATGGGCAAATTTGCGCCCTCGAAGATCGGTAACTTGATCTACGATCGTTGCTCACTTCACTAGCGGGCCACCGAATCTACGGACGTATCACTAGGCGTCCGCATACAACGCCTAGTTAAGCTGGCGGCGCGAATCGCTGACTCGAGGTTGCGAGCACGGCACATTGCCCCAGGCAGACCCCCATGCGGACACTACCGCGGGTCATACGCGCCCCGGGGGTCGCCGAGGCATCGCTCGCCGGGATGATTTCTGACCGATTAGGAATTGGCCGCCAACTTCCGCAGATTGGCCTCATGGATCGCACGTGTGATGGGGTAGCCGAGGATCAGCCCTAGCGCTGCGATTTGTAGGCCCATGATGACTGCGGGTTCGGTCCAGCCCAGCTTGATCAGGACATCTTGCGAAACCTGCCCGACTTTGGCGCCCTCAGGAAACTCGACATACGCTAGGATCATCCCAGCGCCGAAGGCTCCGATGCCCGAGGTCGCTTTCAGCATGAATGCGTTGGCGGAGAAAATCAGGCCAGCGGCATGACGCCCGGTGCGCGCTGCTGTGTGCTCGACGACATCGGCCAGCAACGACGATCCGACCACCCCAATGCATACCGCCATCAGCGTATTAACGAAGCTCGAGGTGAAAAGAATCCAATAGAGCAGTTCCGAGCCGTTGGGCGGCAGCAGGCCCAGCAAGCGGCTCCAGTACATGGCCGGACTGGCGAGGATGATCCCGATCCACAGCGTCACCGCCGCCCGCTTCTTCCCGAGCGCAGCGGCAATCCGCGGGGCGGCGAACAGGGCCACGAAGACTGCCGCGAAGTTGCCCACGAGGAGGAGCGATATCTGATCGCCCGTGAGCTCCCAAAAGAATATGCGGAAGTACGTCAGGCAGGCCGTGGCGATGCCGCTTGCCGCAAAGCTGAAGAGCGTGGCCCCCGCGACGGTCAGGAACGGTCGGTTCACCAGGGTCCCCCAAATCTCCCGCGCCGACCTGGCGAACACGAACGGCTGCCGCTCGGGCACTGCGGGGAACTGGGCGACCAGCCGCTGTGTCCCGAGGCTGGAAGCGATGATGGCGGCGAACATCATCAGCGATGCGGTGAGGCCGTACAGTGAATAGCCATCGAGGTTCAGCGTGCCGGTCGGATACTCGGCGCTCGGCCTCAGGAATACGCTGAAGCCAAGCACGCTGATGGTGAGCCCGCCGACCCAGCCGAAGAAGTAGCGGTAGCTCAGGAGCGAGGTGCGATCGTCATAATCCTGTGCGAGATCGACGACGAGAGCTGCACTCGGAATCTCGTACAGCGAAATGCACAGCCGAATGAAAATCGACAACAGCATGAGGTACCAGAAGAGGTCGTCCACCGTGAGCCAGCCGGGCGGGTTCCACAGGAAGAAATAGGAAACCGCGATCGGGAGCGCGGCGGCGTACATGAACGGATGGCGGCGCCCCAGGCGTGAGCGAAAGTTGTCCGACCAGTTGCCGATGAGCGGATCGCACACCGCATCGACGATCAGCGCCACCATGATCGCGACGCCCACAGCAGCCGCCGATACGCCCAGCGCCTGGTTATAGAAGATCATCAGGAGGACCGTGAAACCGTTGTCCTTCACACCGAAGGCGACCGAACCCAGTCCGTAGAACAGCTTGTCGCGCAGGGACCGCTTGGTGGGCGGCGCGTCGTTGGCTGCCTCGGCGGCCGCTAGAACCTCCGCGGGTTCTTGCCCACCTCCCTCAACGTAGGTCGTCGACATATTCCGTCTCCCTCACGTCGGCCGTGTCGACGCATCCCGCGGCCGGCGTGGTGACCGACTCGTTTTCTCAAACAGTGGCTATCGCGTTGGAGAGGCGTGGTCAAACGCGCTTTCGGCGAGCCTCATTTTGCCGCGTACCGGGCAAGCAGGCTTTGGGCGACGGTCGCGACCAGATTGCCTTCGCGGTCGAATATCTCGGCGTGCGACTGTCCCCGCCCGCCCGTCATCACGGTGCTGCGCTGAACGCACAGCAGCCATTCGTCCGCGCGTGCCGGCCGGTGAAACCAGATCGCGTGATCGAGGCTCGCGGCGTTGAGGCGAACTGTGTCTCCCGAGGCATTAAGCATCTGGAGGTTGACGAACACAAGGCCGACATCGGATGCGAATGTGATCGCTGCCTGGTGCACGATCGGATCGTCGGGGAGCGGCTCACGCGCGCGAAACCATAGCAAACGGTGTCCGCCACCGTCCTTCGAGGTAGCATCGGCAAGTTCGACAGGTCGCAGGTCCAGCCAGCGTTCGGCCACGTAATTGCTGTGCTGAACGCCCTTCCGGGCCGCATTCCGGGCGCGAGTCTCGCGCTGATCCTCAAGTGTGTCCGGTGAGGGCGCCTGTGGCATCATGACGCCCAGGTCCGGACCCTCGTCCCCGGCGTGGAAAGAGCCGAGAGCCTGGACGAGCGGCCGGCCCTCGCTGGTCACCCGGACTTGCCGCGCTGAAAAGCGGGCGCCGTTCCGCACTTCCCCCACTTCGAGGTCCACGCCGAGGTCGGCGTCGCCGCCAGCGAGGAACAACAGATGCAGCGCCTGGCAGTGCTTACCTTCGACCGTCGCCGCTGCGGCGGCCAGCGCCTGTGCAGCCAGAACCCCGCCAAAGGTGCGGCGCGGATGACCGCCCCCGGCGATGCCGGCAAAACGATGTGCCCCGAGAGACGTCGGCTGTAGCAGCTGCTCGAAACTCTCCGCCGCGCCAGGATCGCTCGGGTCCATCGCTTCTCCTTGCATCTGGGGCTTCGACAGAAGGGGCATCGCTCAGGCGGCGGGCTCGGAGACCGCATGATGAGGCGCTGCCCCCGCGGTCTCGCCGCCGTCGACAGGCAAAAGAACGCCGCGCAGGAAATCCGCCTCGTCGGACAGCAGGAACAGCGTGGAGGTGGCCACATCGGCGATCTGGCCCCACCGGCCCGCGGGAATGGTTGCGGCAATGGTGGCGTCGAACTCCGGGTTCTCGATGCCGGACCGCGACATCGCCGTCTTCATGTAGGTCGGGCAGACGCCGTTCACCCGAATGCCCGTTTTCGCATACTCGACCCCAAGCGCGCGGGTCAGGCCCGCCTGGGCGCTCTTCGCTGTGGTGTAAGCCGCCTGATACGCGTGACCGCGCAGGCCGGCGGTCGAGACGATGTTGACGATGCTTCCCGCGCCGTCCTGCGTCAGAAACTGGCGAATGGCGGCTTGGCAGCCGAACCAGGTTCCGCGGACGATGACGGCCAGACATGCGTCGAGGTCCTCTGCCGCGAGCTCATGGAATGGGCCGCCGCGGTAGATACCAGCATTGTTGACGAACCCGTCCAGCCGGCCGAACCGAGACACCGCGGCCTGCACGGTTGCCTCGACGGCATTGGCATTGCTGACGTCGCAAGCGTGATAGAAGGCCTCGCCGCCCTCGGAGTTGATAAGCGCGGCGGTGGTCAGCTCGCCCGCTTCATCGAAGTGTCCTTCCGTCGCGGCTTCGGCGACGTCGGCGACCACCACCCGCGCACCCGCTCTGCCTAGCGCGACTGCGATCCCGCGACCGAGACCAGTGCTCGAGCCGGTAACCATCACAACCTTGCCCTGGAATTCCCTACGATCCGACACCGTTTCTCTCCCGTGCAATTTCATGCTATACCTACGGCACGTTCAAAAGATAGATATCGTTGCTGCACCGGCGCGCTTTTGGCCTTGGGTTTGGCAGCTAACTGGGTGTAGCTCGCCACAGAGGCTGCGAAGATTTTCGGTGAGCAAAGTGCAGGGCTCGTTAGCCAGACCCAATGTTGAGCGACTAGTGGGAGTATAAGTTTATGCCGTTACCACAAGGAATTGAGCCGCTTCATCAAGGAATCCAGGACGCTCTGTTCAAGGCCTCCGACGCTGATTGGATTGAGAACGAACCGGGCCAAGCGTGGACGAGAATTCTCTGGACCGGCGCTGAGTCGGGAACGTGGGCGGCGGTGTTCCGATGGGCCAAGGGTCATGTCGCTGCGCCCCACAAGCACCTTTCAGCCTCGCATACATATGTTCTGAAAGGACGATTGAGGGTGCGGGACGGCGTCCTTGAGGCTGGCGACTACGTGTATGAGCCGAACGGCGTGCTGCATGGCCGCACGGAGGCCTTGGAGGACACCGAGTATCTATTCATCTGCAACGGTCCGCTGCTGTTCTTCGACGACGACAAGTTCACCGGCTATATCGGCTGGGAAGAGTGGGAGCGGATGCGCGAAGGCGCCGCCGCGACGCCGGAAGCGGCCAGCGCCAAGCGCACGGCAGGAACGGCCCCGGCATGACTCAAGCGGTGTTGAACCACACGATGCTGCGCGTGCGCGATCCCGCGGCGTCGCTGGAATTCTATCGCGGGCTGCTTGGTATGAGCCTGCTCGATCGCTATGATTTCCCTGACCTGAAGTTCAGCCTGTATTTCCTGGGGTTCGTGCCGGAAGCGGGGCCCGCCGATCGCGCGGAGCGGGTCGAATGGGTATTCGGTCAACCCGCGCTGCTCGAGCTGACTCACAATTGGGGCAGCGAGGCCGATCCCGAGTTCCACTATCACGACGGTAATGCCGAGCCACGGGGCTTCGGACATATTGGACTGTCGGTGCCCGATGTCGAAGCCGTTTGCGCCGGGCTGGGAAAGAACGGCGTCGAGTTCGTCAAGCGGCCGCAGGACGGCGCGATGAAAGGCATCGCGTTCGTCAAGGACCCGGACGGTTATTGGGTCGAGCTCCTGTCTCCCGCCTCGTTGCGGAACATCATCATGGCGCAGCAGCAGAAGAGTTGACCGTGAAGGCGCCAGTTTCGCCCAGGTGGTTGGCGGCTCAACCCGAGCTGCAAGCGCGCTTTGCCGATCAGGTCAAGACTTCGGCGGCGATCCGCGAGCAACACGGGAGGGGCGAAGGCCGGGCCGACCTGCTGCCTCCGGACGGCGTCCTCATGGCGACAAGCACCGAGGATGTCGCGGAAGCCCTTCGCATCGCCCATCGCCATCGCCTTCCGGTCATCCCATTCGGAGCGGGGACCTCGCTCGAGGGCAATGTCACCGCTCCGAGTGGCGGACTGTGCATCGACCTTTCCGGGATGGACCGGATCATTGCGGTGCGCGACCTCGATCTCGACTGCACGGTCCAGTGCGGCGTCACGCGCGAACAATTGAATACCCACCTGCGCGATCGAGGGCTGATGTTTCCTGTCGATCCGGGAGCGAACGCGACCCTCGGCGGCATGGCCGCGACCCGCGCATCGGGAACCACCACAGTGCGCTATGGCGGAATGTCCGCGAACGTCCTCGGACTCACCGCCGTATTGGCCGACGGGCGCGTCATCCGCACCGGCGGCCGGGCGCGCAAGTCTTCTGCGGGGTACGATCTGACCCGATTGTTGATCGGGTCGGAGGGAACCCTCGGCGTGATCACCGAGCTGACGCTGCGGCTGCACGGAATCCCCGAAGCGGTGACCGCCGCGGTTTGTCCGTTCGCATCATTAGACGGCGCGGTGGAGACAGTCGTGCAACTGGTGCAGCTCGGTGTCGGGCTCGCGCGGATGGAGTTCATGGACGAAGTGCAGGTTGCCGCCAGCAATCGCTATTCGGGCACCGAGCTTCCCGAGCAACCGACCCTGCTGCTCGAATTCCACGGCACCCCAGCGGGCGTGACGGAGCAGACCGCACTCGCGGCCGAGGTCGCGGCCGCCAACGGGGGTGGTGAATTCCAGTGGGCGGGCGCGGCTGAAGAGCGCACGGCGCTATGGGCCGCCCGTCACAATGCCTATCACGCGGCCCGGGCGTTGCGGCCGGGCGCACTCAGCGTGATCAGCGATGTCGCCGTTCCCGTGTCGGCGCTGGTCGAGCTCGTGGCGCTCACCCGGCAGGACGTGGACGCGGCGGGCTTGGTCGCGCCGATCGTGGGGCATGTCGGCGATGGAAATTTCCACGTCATGTTCCAGGTCAATCCGCACGATATCGACGAGATGCGGCGGATGGACTGCGTCTACGACACGATGGTCGACCGAGCACTGGAGGCAGGCGGAACCTGCACCGGCGAGCACGGCATCGGCTTGGGCAAACGAGATAAGCTAGTCTTAGAGCATGGCCACGAAAGCGTCGCAGTCATGCGAGCGGTCAAGCTTGCGCTCGATCCGTCGGGAATTCTCAATCCCGCCAAGATCATGTCGGACGAAATACCGACATGATTGCCGAAATCTTCAGACAACAGGCAAGATCGTGATGCTCCGTTAACTCTGTTCCGCTATCCACTAGGTGGGGAATCGAGGGAGAGGCAGATGACGGAGGCGGGTGCGATTGCGATCGCCGATCGTCTACAGTTCTACGGGCTGGACGGCAATTTCGAGGCCGACCTGCGGGAGATTTGGCGACTGGTCCGTCCTGACATCGAGTGGATCGTAAGGGGCTTCTGGGATCACATCGCCGCGCTCGTGGGGCCGGAGGGCGGTGTCGACGAAGACCGCATAGTCCGCGAATTGCCCACGGGCATCGCCTACATGGAAGGAAAGCTAACCAGCCCTATCGACCAGGCTTGGGTCGACCGGATCGCCGCTTCCGGGCGCGAGTATGTGATCGAAGGCACTCCGCTCGATCTCATGCTTTCGGCCTTCTCCGCCGGGCACGATCGCCTGATCGACAGTCTGACGCGCCGGATCGACGATCCGCGCGAGCTGGGGCGTCTGGCCGCGGTCTATCTGCGCCATGTCGTACTCGAATGCGAGATTATGACCTCGCAGGTCACCTCGATCCACCGTGAACGAGCTGCGCGCCGGCTGGGTGAGCACGCCGAACTATTCCGCGAAGACATTGCCGCCACGGTCGAAATCGCCACGGCGACGGCGAAGGACGTGCGGCATCGCGCCGACCAAACGGCGAGGCTGACGGTCGACATGCTGTCGAACGCGGCCAGCGTTGCTTCGGCCGCCGAGCAGTCAGCCCTCGCGATGGACGACGCCGCCCGCACTGCCGCGGGGTTGATCAGCGCGATCGGCGAGGTGCAGGCGGTGGTCGACAATTCGGCTTCAGTCGCCGACCGCGCCGCCGAAGAAGCAGCGCTCGCCGTCAGCACCGCCACCGCGGCCGCCGGCCATGCGGGATCGATCGAGACGGTCACCGGTCTCATCCGGCACGTCGCCGAGCAGACGCAGATGCTGGCCCTCAACGCCGCTATCGAGGCCGCCCGAGCAGGCGATGCGGGGCGAGGGTTCGCCGTGGTCGCGCAGGAAGTGAAGAGCCTCGCCGCACAGACTGCGAGTGCTACGGACGACATCGCCGGTCGGATCGCCGAGATTCAGAGCGCGTCCGCTCAGACAGTGTCGGCGTCGACCTCCATGCGCGACACGGTGCTAGCCTTGCGCAGGGATGCGGAGAGCGTGCGAAGCGCGATGGATCGTCAGGCGCGCACGGTGACGGCTATCACCAGCTCGATCGATGAAACTGCACTCACCGCCAATTCGATGGCGGGCGCGATCACCGATGTCCGCCGTCGGCACCAATGGCACAGATTTGAGGTTGTGATTTAAGGAGGATCTGGGCTTCGTCGTAGTGACGAAGGAACGAAGATGAAGCCCAGATCCTCCAATGTAAAATCGCCCGCCAAGGCCCCAGCAGAGCGGGTAGTGAAGGACATCCGCCGACAGACCCGGCGTCACTTTTCGGCCGAGGACAAGATCCGCATCGTGCTGGATGGCCTGCGCGGGGAAGACAGCATCGCCGAGCTATGCCGCAAGGAAGGCATTGCCCAGAGCCTGTATTACACCTGGTCGAAGGAGTTCATGGAAGCTGGCAAGCGCCGCCTGGCCGGCGACACCGCCCGTGCCGCGACCACCGGAGAGGTCCAGGACCTGCGCCGCGAAGCCCGGGCCCTGAAGGAATGCGTGGCCGATCTGACACTGGAAAACCGTCTGCTCAAAAAAAGCATGGTCGCGGATGGGGGCAACGACGAATGAGGTATCCCGCATCCGAGAAGCTCGAGATCATCAGAACCGTCGAGCAGTCGCACCTGTCGGCCAAGCGCACGCTGGACCAACTCGGCATCCCTCGTCGGACATTCTACCGCTGGTATGATCGCTACCTCGAAGGCGGGCCGGAGGCGTTGGAAGATCGGCCATCGGCGCCGAGCCGGGTGTGGAACCGCATCCCGGCGGGCATCCACGACCAGATCATCGAGCTGGCGCTGGAACAGTCTGAGCTGAGCCCCCGGGAACTGGCCGTACGCTTCACCGATGGGCAGCGCTACTTCGTGTCGGAATCCACGGTTTACCGCTTGTTGAAGGCCCACGACCTGATCACCAGCCCGGCCTATGTCGTGATCAAGGCTGCCGATCAGTTCCACACGAAAACCACGCGGCCGAACGAGATGTGGCAGACCGACTTCACCTACTTCAAGATCATCGGGTGGGGCTGGATGTATCTGTCGACCGTGCTCGACGACTTCTCACGCTACATCATCGCCTGGAAGCTGTGCACCAACATGCGAGCCGAGGACGTCACCGACACGCTGGACCTCGCCCTGGCGGCTTCTGGTTGCGACAGCGCCACGGTGCTGCACAAACCCCGGCTACTCAGCGATAATGGCCCCAGCTACATCGCGGGTGAGCTGGCGGAATACATCGAGGCCCGGAAGATGAGCCATGTCCGCGGCGCCCCGTGTCATCCCCAAACCCAGGGCAAGATCGAGCGCTGGCACCAGACCCTGAAAAACCGCATCTTGCTGGAAAACTACTTCCTGCCCGGCGACCTCGAAGCCCACATCGAGACCTTCGTCGAGCACTACAATCACCAGCGATACCACGAGAGCCTGGCCAACGTGACGCCTGCCGACGCCTACTTCGGCAGGGCTCCGGCAATCATCAAACTGCGCGAAAGGATCAAGCGACAGACCATCGATCATCGGCGCTTGCAGCACCGCAAGTTCGCCGCCTAACATCAACCCCCTGACGAGGTCCGCACTCCGCTAATCTACGCCGCGAGTTGTGCCGAATGTTCTGACGACGGACAGTCATAGGACACGACGAACGGATCACCCTGGGACGGATTGGTCAGGCCGAACTGGGGGTTTGCCACCAAGCCCCCGAAATAGGGAACATTCGCAAACGACGAAATGACGGTGGGAATCTGCGGCTGCTGGTCATACCGCGTGTGCTGAACGCGGGTCCACGCCGTGAGATTGGGCGTGATGTCGAGCTCGAGCTGACCTTCGATAGTGTAGATTTCGTCGGAGTACTGGTCGGGGCCGCTGATGTTCTCGATGTAGCCGCCCTTCTGCTTGGCTCCGATAGCCGCGACCTTGAAGCGCAGCGCATCGCTGATCGGCCCACTGATTGAAGCGGCGCCGCCGTAACGCATATAGTCGTTGATGAACGCGCGGCCTTCGACCTGGAATTCGTCCGTAGGGCGCTTCGATATGATGTTGGCCGCGCCGCCGATCGAGTTGCGGCCATACAGCGTGCCTTGGGGACCACGCAACACTTCGACGCGCTCGGTAAGGAATTCAGAGGAGCCGATCACATCGGACTCGGATGTGTAGAAACCGTCGACGTAGTTAGCCACGCCCGGATCGGAACCGAGCGCGTTCGTCACGCGGCCGACGCCGCGAATGTTGACCCGATTCGGATTGTCGGAGATCGAGACGCCCGGCGTGAATTTCGCGACATCCTGTGTGCTGAGGATGCCGCGGATCGTACGATCCTCTGCCGTGAACGCCGACACCGCCGTGGCGACATCATTCAAAAGCTCTTCGCGGCGGTTCGCGGTGACAACTATTCCGGCTTCGGTCTGACCTTCGGTCACCTGGGCCGATGGGCGATCTTCGGGCGCCTGGGTGGTGGCATCGCTGTCTGTCTGCGAGCCCTCCTGCGCGGAGACAGTCTGGCTCGAAGCGCAGGCCGCTATTGCCAGCACTGAGCCGGCCAGACTGAAATTGATCTTCACCCTCATTTCATCCTCCCAATGTCGCGCGGACCGGTTGCTAACATTCGCTGCCGATCGTTGCCGGCCTGCTGCAAGGGTAGTGCGCTTCCGCCTTTATGAGAAGAGAAATATTGTGTGTCGAGCGGGAAAAGGTGCGCTATTGAGAATATGCGTCAGGCGTGACACCGGATAGCGCGGATCGGCAAACAGGAGATTCCCGAGGTATGGAGAGTGAGACGAACGTGACAGCAGTGGGGGCTGAGCAAGCCATCGCGGATTACGTCGCGCGACCATTCGGCACTTTCCCTGAACTCGTCGGCTTGCAGGCGGCGGCGCGGCCTGACAAGGTCGCGATCGTCAGCGGCGATGAGAGCATCAGCTATCGTGAGCTGGATACGATGGTGGACCGGGTCGCCGCTGGCCTGCAGCGCGATGGCGTGGCGTCGCGCGACGTCGTCGCGATCTGCGCTTCCGCGTCGATCCCATACATCGCGATCTTTCTCGGCGCGTTGCGGGCAGGAGCTGCGATCTCGCCTCTCTCGCCTTCAGCGACACCCGAACAACTGGCGGAGATGTTGGCCGACAGTGGCGCCGCACATCTGTTCCTCGATGCCGTGGTCTCGAAGCTCCTCGCGCCGGTCGCAGAGCGCATTCGGGCGCGACGAGTGGCGCTGACGCGAGGTGCAGTCGGCGCACCCTTCGAGCAGTGGCTCACTGCATCCGGTTCCGTTCCCAGGGCCGTCGAGATCGATCCTGACCAGGCGTTCAACATCATCTACTCGTCGGGGACGACCGGAACGCCCAAGGGCATCGTGCAATCCCACGCCATGCGCTGGCCGCATCACCACCTCGCCAATCCACCCGGTTATACTCCTCTGGGGGTGGCATTGATTTCGACGCCGCTTTATTCGAACACGACCCTCGTCAGCCTGATCCCGGCGCTGGCAGGCGGCGGCACGGTCATCTTGATGGACCGGTTCGATGCGCGCGAGTTTCTCGTGCTCAGTGAACGCCACCGCGTGAACTTCGCGATGCTGGTTCCGGTGCAGTACCGCCGAATTCTCGCGGTGCCGGACTTCGATGCCTTCGACCTATCGAGCTATCATCTCAAGTACGCCACCTCCGCGCCGTTTCCCGCGGAGCTCAAGGCCGAGGTGCTCGCGCGCTGGCCCGGCGGGCTGACCGAATACTACGGCATGACCGAGGGCGGCGGTTCGTGTCAGCTTGACGCGCATCTTCATCCCGACAAGCTTCATACGGTTGGTCGGCCGATCGACGGGCACGAGATGTTCGTCATCGGCGCGGACGGGCGCCGGGTCGGACCGGGCGAGGTCGGTGAGGTGGTGGGCCGGTCGCGCTCGATGATGAATGGCTACCACAACCAGCCGGGCAAGACCGCGGAAGCCGAATGGTTCGACGAAGAGGGCCGGCGGTTCATCCGCACCGGAGACCTCGCCAGCGTCGACGAGGACGGGTTCTTCACCCTCGTCGGCCGCGCCAAGGACATGATCATCTCAGGCGGAATCAACATCTACCCGGTCGACCTCGAGGCCGTGCTGCTTGAGCATCCGTCAGTCGCCGAAGCGGCGGTTGTCGGCGCTCCGTCTTCCGAGTGGGGCGAAACCCCGGTGGCTTTCGTCACTCCGAAACCGGGAAGCGAAGTCGACCCGGAGGACCTGCGAGCCTTCGCCAACCGAAGGCTGGGAAAGATGCAGCGGATCGCGGCGGTGCGTGTGGTCGACGAACTACCTCGCAGCGCGATCGGCAAGGTGCTCAAGCGGGAGTTGCTGGACGACTGGAATGCGCAAGAGGTAGCGGTCGAAGGCGGCTCACGTCACTGACGACGGCCGCCAGCGATCCCTTCAGACCGTCTCTGCCATCCAAGGCGGCGTTCCGCGTTCGCTTTCGGAACGCCGATCCTCGCCCCAGGTCCACGCATACGGGTTCTGGCCTGTCGCTGCCCGGCCGGCGGTGGCCGCCACGTACGCGGGCGCGCCGTCTTCGGTGAAAATATAGAATCGGCCGCCTTGGACCGCTTCCACCACGCGCTCGGCCACAACATCGGCCGATATGCCGGCGCCCTGGAATGCGTTGCTGTGGGCCATGAACGTTTCGTCCGCATATTCGCGATCGCTCCAGGGCTTGTCGCTGTCAGGCCGATTGCGCCATGCGCGGTTGATGCCCGTGGCAACCATTCCAGGCGCCAGAATGCTGACCCCTACGTTGGTCTTGAGCGCGACCATCTCGCTGTACAAGGACTGAGTAAAGCCGAGCACCGCGAACTTCGAGGTACAGTAAGGAGAGTGGTCTCCGATAGCGTTGAACGAAGCGAGCGATCCGGTGTTTACGATGTGTGCTGGCTCGCCATGCTCAAGCATGCCCGGTAGGAAAGCCTTCACGCCGAAGATCACGCCGTTGACGTTGACGTCCATAACCCAGCGCCAGTCATCCAGCGAAAACTTCCACGCGGGTCCGGTGATGGATACCCCGGCGTTGTTGCACAGGAGATGGACCTTTCCATACTTCTCCACGGCGCGGGCTTCCAACGCCTGAAGGTCCGTAAAGTTGGCGACATCGGTTCTCAATCCGATCACGTCCGCCCCGGCACCTGCAAGTCGCTCGACCGCCGTCTGCAGGGCTCCCTCTTCGATATCCGCGAGAACGATGCGCATACCTGCTTGGGCAAAGCGCTCTGCCATAGCGTATCCTATACCGCTGGCGCCCCCCGTGATCACCGCTACCTTGCCACTCAATTCCACGATCCAAACTCCCTGCAATTCGCCGGAATCACCGACGCTCATTCTCAAAATGGTATGTCAGAAACGGCCCGATAGACAATCAGTATTTCTCGTCTAACAAGAAAGTGAGGTTCATGATCGGGTGGGCAGCCCGTCGCGTGAGGATTTCGATGAAGAGTTCGGCGGTCGCTTCTACCTCTCATTCCGAGAGCGGGAGCTCGGAGATGATCGGCGAACGCGCTGGGACGAAGCGATTCAACCGCCGTCAGCAGTCGATCCTCGATGCCGCAGCCAAGGTGATCAACCGGGTCGGATTGGGGGATACCACCCTCGCTCTGGTCGCTGCGGAAATCGGCCTCAACCTCAAGAGTCTGCGCTACTATTTCGAGAAGCGCGAAGACCTGATGGTCGCCGCTTTCCTGCAGTCGATCGCGCTTCACCAGGGGCTCGCCACCGAGGCGCTCAAACGCAAGACCCCCGAAGCCAGGGTCAGAGCCTTCGTGCACGGGTACTTCGCACTGCTGGGGCGCGTCGCGCGCGGCGAACAGCCCGCCTTCACCTACTTCGGTGACTTGCGCGCTCTCACCGAGCCGCATTCGCTGGTGGTCTACAAGGGATATACCGAGTTCTTCCGGATGGTGCGCTCGCTCATGCGCCCCGGAATACCTCAATGGGACCGGGGGGAGCTCAACGCGCGCACCCACATGCTGGTATCTCAATTGCTTTGGTCGGTGGCGTGGATCGGTAACTATCTGCCTGAAGACTTCCCGCGCATCGCCGATCGATTTACCGAAATCCTACTCGGCGGACTGGCGGCGGGACAGGTCGATCTGCGCCCTCCCGAGGCGGCGCTCGAGAAGCACCCCGCGGGCGAGCGCGGGCCTCTCTCGCAGGAATCCTTCCTTCGCGCGGCGACGGCGCTGATCAACGAGCACGGCTATCGCGGGGCGTCGATCGAACGGATCGCGGCGATGCTGAATGTCAGCCGCGGCGCGTTCTACCATCACTACGAGGCGAGCGAAGAACTTGTGGTCGCCTGCTTCGACCGCACGTTCGAGGTGTTGCGCGAGGCGCAGAGCGCGGCAATGCTGCGGCGCGAGCCAGGTATATCGCGAGTTGCCTCAACGGCCGTCGATCTGGTGACCCGTCAGATGACCGTTGAAGGTTTCATGCTCCGCACGAGCGCGCTGACGGTCGTGGGGCCGGAGCTTCGCCGCGAGATGATGCGGCGGATGTCGCTCGTCACGCTGCGCTTCCAGGACATCTTGAGCGATGGCGTCGCCGACGGTTCGGTGACGATCTGCGATCTCCGGATCGCCTCAGAAATGGTGACCGCGATGATCAACTCGGCCGCCGAATTGGGGCGATGGGTCCCCGGCGCCGAGCCGGAGCAGGTTTCCGAGCTGTATGTCCGGCCGCTGCTCCACGGCCTGTTCAGCCGCCGGCCTTAGACCCCTAGCGCTTCCTTCAGCTTTTCCAACTCGACCTGCCCCTGGACGCCCGCGTTCTCGGGGACGACGCTACCCCTTTGATCGGCAAGCTCGGCCCATGACGACTGGATGCGCTCGGCGGCGTCGTCACCGCGGCCCGCGTGGATGCCGCGGGTGAGCGTGAGGTGTGCCTGCTCGAAGCTCCCCGCTCCGGCGCAGAGGATCGTTCGCGTCGGCGCGTCTTTGGCCACCAGCGCGAGGACGCCCGGACTGACCGTTGCGGGCGCGAGCGCGGCGAGCGCCTCCTCGGGCAGCAGCCCCTCCAGCATTCGGGTCGCCGCAGTCGGCGCTAGGCAATTGACGCGGATGTCGTTCTTTCGGCCCTCGAGCGAGAGGACCTGCATCAGACCGACCAGCGCCATCTTCGCGGCGCCGTAGTTCGACTGCCCGAAATTGCCGAACAGCCCGGAGGAGGAGGTGGTCATTACGATGCGGCCGTAGTTCTGCCGCCGCATGATCTCCCACACGGCCTTGGTGCAGTGGACCGCGCCCATGAGGTGGACGTCGATGACGGCGCGGAAGTCGGCGAGGTCCATCTTCGCGAACGTCTTGTCACGCAGGATGCCGGCGTTGTTGACCAGGATATCGATCCGGCCCCAGCGTTCCATCGCCGCCGCGACCATCGCCTCGACCTGCGCCATCTCGGTGACTGACGCGCCATCCGCCATCGCTTCGCCGCCCGCTGCCTCAATCTCGCGGACCACCGCGTCCGCGGCCGCGATCGACCCGTCGCTGCCGCTGACCGAACCGCCCAGATCGTTGACCACCACCTTCGCGCCGCGCGCCGCGAGCAGCTTTGCGTGTTCGCGTCCCAAGCCGCCACCCGCTCCGGTGACGATGGCCACCCGGCCGGTCAAATCGATTGCCATGCGTTGTCTCGTTCTTCGTGTTGAGGCTTTGGTTCAGGCCGTGACGGCGCTCACAGATAACGGGAGAACCAGTCGAGCGCCTGTTTGACCGAGGGCTCGAAGAACGCGTCGTAGACGTCGTAGTGCTTGCCGGGGAACGTATGATACTCTGACGGTGCATTGCGGCGGACCATGAGGTGCGCGAACCATCCATTCTCCCAGCGGTTGTTCAGCTCTTCGAACTCGGCGTCCATGAACAGCGTCGGCACCTTGATCTTCGCCGCGCCTTCGAGCTGGGAATGCTCGATCATCCGCGCCAGATCGGGCGTGCCCTTGAGTTCGCCGACAGCGTCGATTCCCTGCGGTACGACCGGATCAATCCTTCCTAGCGCTCGGTCCGCTGCGCGCTGCCGCCCGATCTCGCGGTATTGGACAGGCAGGTCGTAGCCGCCGATTTGGGCGACCGCGCACTTGATGCGATCATCGTTGCCCGCGATCCAAGCCGCGTGCCCGCCTCCATAGCTCGAACCCCAGATAGCGATCCGCTCGGGATTGATCGCAGGTTCGGCGGCGAGGACCGCAAGACAGTTCTTGATGTCGGCGACCTGGTCGATCGGATCGACGATCTCGCGCAACACGCGCACGGCCATGGTCCGCTCGCCCGCCTCCAGCAGCGGCTCGCTGTCCTTGAGCGGGATGATCTTGCCGTCGGATTCGCCCCAGCCGCGGTAGTCGAAAGTCAGGGCTGCGTAGCCGGCCGCAGCGAAACGCTTGGCGTACACGTTGAGGTGCTCTTTGAGGCCGCCCCAGCCATGGCACAGCAGCACGGCCGGCCAACCGCCCTCCGGGGCCGTTCCGGCGGGTGTGAAGAAGTCCGCCGCGAGGCGCGTGCCTTCGCTGTAGACCTTGAACGATCGCTTGCTCATCTCGGCCACTGGCATACCCTCACCTGTGTTGAACTGACGCCGCTTCTTATGGGCTCCGTTGTTTAGGCCATTTACCCCCTCCAACACCATACACAAGTTCTGAATTAGGATTGACCATTTTCGTTGGGGTGGCATAGCTAGGCTTGGACGGAGCAGTCCGCGCACAAGTGCGTCGAAAAACAGGGGGTCGCGGTGGAACAACGAATGGGCCAGCACCGGAACGAAGTGAACCGCCGGTGCTCGGTCCGCGTTTGCGGCGATCGTCTGTGAACTCTGTCGGATCGGGTCCCGCCGGGCGTGACGGCGATGACATGACCAGCCGAGACACCGCGCCGGTTCCGCCCGCGCGGCGGCTGAGCCAGCGGACGATGCTGGCTTACGGTTTCGGGTCGGTCGCCTACGGGGTCAAGGACAACGGCTTCCAGACCTTTCTGCTGTTATTCTACAACCAGGTCATGGGTTTGCCGGCGATGTCGGTGGGGACAGCGATCATGCTGGCCCTGGTGGTCGACGCCTTCATCGATCCGGTGATCGGCGCGGCGTCGGACCGGACCAGGCATCGCTGGGGCCGGCGGCACCCCTGGATGTACGCTTCGGCGATCCCGATCGCGCTCGGGTGGCTGCTCCTGTGGAACCCGCCCGAGATGAGCCAGGCGGCAATGCTCGGCTGGGTGTTTGCGACCTCGATCGTGGTCCGCAGCGCGGTTTCTGCATACGAGGTGCCCTCAGCCGCGCTGACGCCCGAGCTCAGCGCCGACTACGACGAGCGGACCCGGATCATCTCCTACCGCTACGTCTTCGGGTGGGTCGGCGGTCTCGCCATGCTCGTCATGGCCTACTCGATGTTCCTCGTGCCCGAGCCCGGACAGCCCAACGGGCTGCTCAACCGGGGCGGCTATCAAGCCTATGCGGTGACCGGCGCCGTGCTGATGTTCGTCGCTATTCTGCTCTCGGCGTGGGGCACGCATCACGAGATCGGGCGCTTGCCCAAGCCAGAGATCGAGCGACTCTCGCTTCGGCAGATCGCTGCAGAGCTCGTACAAACGATCAGAAACCGCGCGTTCGTCATCCTGATGGCGGCGGGCCTCTGCGTTTACGTCGCGCAGGGGATCAGCTTCGCGCTGTCGAACTACTTCTACAATTTCGTCTGGGAGCTGCGCGGGGGAGCGCTGATGCTGCTTCCCGCCGCGCTGATGACGGGGGTGCTGATCGCGTTCGCGATCGGGCCACGCTTGTCGGCGCGGCTGGGTAAACGCCGCGCAGGCAGCGTGCTCGCGGCGCTCGGCACATTGCTCCTCACGCTTCCGTACTGGCTCCGTCTGCTTGGCGCATTTCCGGCAGTCGGCAGTCCGCTACTGGTGCCGGCCTTGTTTGGAATCCTGATCGTCAACATTGGCTGCGGGGTCGCCGCCATGATCATCGGCGGATCGATGATGGCGGACGTGGTCGAACAATCGGAGATCACGACCGGCCGTCGCTCTGAAGGGGTGTTCTTCGCCGGCGGGTTCTTCGTCCAGAAGTGCAGCAGCGGCATCGGCATCTTCCTTGCCGGCAGCATACTCGCGGTTGCCGGATTCCCGGCCGAAGCGCAGCCGGGAGCCGTCTCCGTCGGAACGATCGACCGGCTGACCGTAATCTTTTGCGCCGCTTATCTCGCTCTCGGCCTCACCGCGGCGTGGTTTTACAGCCGCTTCCCGTTCGGCCGCGACGAGCACGAACAGCACTTGAGCGAATTGTCGTCGGATCACGATGCCGCTCATCCCCAACGCCTGCAGGAGAACAACAATGCGTGAGGTCGCAATCGTCAGCACCGCCCGCACCCCGATCGGCAAGGCCTATCGTGGGGCGTTCAACGATACGCAGGGACAGGCTCTGGCAGGCCACGCGGTGCGCGAGGCGGTTACTCGCGCGGGCGTGGAGCCCGGCGAAGTCGAGGACGTGGTGCTCGGCTGCGCGATGCAGCAGGGCTCGACCGGCTTCAACGTCGCGCGCCAGGCGGCGCTGTGGGCGGGGCTGCCCGACGGCATTCCGGGAATGACCATGGACCGCCAGTGCGGCTCGGGCCTGATGGCGATCGCCGCTTGCGCCAACCGCATAATGACGGGGGAAATCGACGTGGCCGTCGGCGGCGGGGTCGAATCGATCAGCCTCGTGCAGAACCAGCATATGAACCATTATCGCGCCGGCGATCCGCGGCTCATCGAAACGAAGCCCGCGATCTATATGGCGATGATCGAGACCGCGGAGATCGTCGCCGAGCGCTACGGCGTCAGCCGCGAAGCGCAGGACACATACGCGTTGCAGTCGCAGCAGCGCACGGCGCAAGCGCAGGAAGAAGGCCGCTTCAACGCCGAGATCGCGCCCATGACCTCGACGATGGTGGTGACCGATCGCGAGAGCGGCGCGACCACCAAGCGCGAGGTTACCCTCGACCGCGACGAGGGCAACCGGCCGCAGACTCGGCTCGAGGACCTGCAAAAGCTGGCGCCGGTGTTCAAGGACGGGCAGCAGATCAAGCAGGGTCAGTACATCACCGCGGGCAACGCGTCGCAGCTATCCGACGGCGCCGCCGCGTTGGTATTAATGGAGGCCGCAGAGGCGAAGCGGCGCGGCCTCGAGCCGCTCGGTGTCTATCGCGGCCTCGCGGTCGCGGGCTGCGCCCCGGAAGAGATGGGCATCGGACCTGTGTTCGCGGTGCCGAAGCTGCTGGAAAAGCATGGACTGAGCGTTGATGACATCGGCATCTGGGAGCTCAACGAAGCGTTCGCGAGCCAGGTCATCTATTGCCGTGACCGGCTCGGCATCCCAGACGAGCGCCTGAACGTCAGCGGCGGGGCGATTTCGATCGGGCACCCGTATGGTATGTCCGGAGCCCGCATGACAGGACACCTGCTGATTGAGGGCCGGCGCCGCGGCGCCAAGTACGGCGTAGTCACTATGTGCATTGGTGGGGGAATGGGGGCTGCGGGTCTGTTTGAACTCTGACGAGATTCGTCTCGTTTCCAAGTCAGCATGCAGTCGGCTGCGCGATACGTCCCGTCCGATCCAACGATCAAGCTAGAATGACATCATGTCATGAGTGAGAACGGGTTCGACGACATCATCTTTTTTGACTTCTTCCACATCGACGAGTTGTCCGCGACTGAAGACAGCTTCAAGGAATTCTTCGACTTTCTTCCATTGCTTTGCTCCGCCCCCCGACCTCGCCTTGCGTCGCACTTCTTTCAACAGAAGTTCTCGCCGAACATACTCGGCGATCATAAGGAACTCCACCTTCTCCCACCCGGATGCGCATTGAGATCGCTTCACTAAAGAAGCGTGGTCGCGCCTCCCTTTCATCCGGTTCGCCTTATCGCTGATGACCCTGACATTGCCCGAGATGTATCCCAGCTCCGGCTCGATGCGATCCAACGACGGAGAACCTGGTCCCCGGCCCTCACCGCAACGCAGCTCTATTCCCAAGACCGGGCAGTGCGACGGGATGACTACTTCCTCCATCGAGAGATCGAATGGAAGACCGCGATCGGCCGCACGTTTCTTTGCTCGACGCCAGAGCTCGCGATCGGGTTCGGCTTGCCGGCGCCGCCAAAGGTACTCCCGCATGTAAGCTGCTCCGCAGAGGCGGCATCGAGCGCGCTTGGTTGGAGGTCCGTGGATCGGGCAAAGAGGGATCGGGCGAACAATTCGCGCCATTAGAAAGCCTTTAACCTTGTTAGTGCTAAAGAGCCTTGTGAGTGCTAAATTGCAACAAGAGAAGCCTTCGAGGCGCCTGGAGAGCGCGGTGTCCCTAAGCGGAACACAATTGCGCGCGGCTCGCGGGCTGCTGAACATGTCGGTCAAGGAGCTGGCGGAAGAGACGGGCTTGGCGGTGAACACCATTCGTCGAGCCGAAGCCGGCAATGGAGTTGCCCCAATCACGAGCGCAAACTCGGCGCTGCTCCGCACCACACTGGAACACGAGGGCGTGTTGTTTATCGATGGGGATCAAAAGCTTGGCGCTGGCGCGAGGCTTTCCCATCCACACCCACCACCGCCACGACGCCGCAGGAGAGACCGCAACTAGTTGCCGCGCCGATCCGAAAGACAGGCGGCTATCCTGGCTCCGCGAGCAACACCTTGACGTTCTGAATGATCGAGGCGGAGATTTCGATCGGTCGCATCTGATGCAGGCGGGCTAATCCCTCTACCGCAATCCAGACATCGCTTGGCATAGTCGGCCGAGCGTCGGTCTGGGTAAACGGTCCGTCGGTCTCCGTTAAAATGCGTTCCAACGGCAGCGTCTTGGTTATGGCCGCGCGCTTTTCATTCGCTATCATTTCCGCATTCACTGAGAAATAGCAGCCGAGATCAACAGCCCTTTTCGCCTCCGCTACGGTGCCGGTGAACCAATGGAGCACCACACGCCCACGCGGGGGGGGCATGTATTGCTCGATCATATCGAGCACGGCCTTCGTCGCGCGAACGCTATGTGTCGTGACGATCTTGTTCCCTGCCGCCGCGCACAGGGAAAGCACCCGCGCGAACACCTGTCTTTGGGCATCGAAGGATTTGTAGAAGCGCGGACCAGCATCCAAGCCGACCTCTCCAACATAGCGGGTTCTTGGCAGCAAATCCTCCCATAGGCCAATCTCTGTCGCCCGACTGGCGACTAGTTGGGGGTGCAAGCCGAGCGCAGTGCGCACATGGCGGGTCGCTGACGTCAATTCATGATTTCGGAACCATGCCTTAGGGGTCGTGGTCACGGAGAGTGTGAATATGCCATCGCGCTCGCAACGCTCCACCACGGCCGCATGGTCGGGGTAGAGATCGAGGTGGCAATGAAAATCGACGAGACCCGATCGCATGAGGCCTCTTACGATGGTGCGGCGCGAACGCCAGCCAGCAAGCGCCCAACCTCCTCCAATCCGCGGCGATAGACATCGGCCAGGTCATCGTGGCGGGATGGATCGTCGTAAAGTGGCCCCGGCTTGTGGATTAGGGCTTTGGCTAACTCTGGGCGCTTTGATAGCCGCGCGACCGCGATCTGGAAGGAACGGACCTGCTGACCTTCCGCCTGCCTAGTGTCCAGGGTGGCAGCCTTCAGGTCGGGCACGCCGTAAGCTGTCGAATCCTTGCCTCGCAGAGAAGCCCGTCGGATGAGGCAAGGCAGGCAATATCCGCAGTGCCCCTGCGGCTTCTTCTTCCAACGCCCCTTCGTTGGGGATGAACACGATAGCGACAGCGGGGCGAGCTGTTTCAGCAAGGCGGGATTGGCGCATTGTGCGGCCATCTCTCCTTTCGTCTTATCCCAATAGGGATTTTCCACCTTCCCTCCGATGCCCAGCGCCCTCAGCAAGTCGTTCCAGCGGGCAATGTAAAACGGATGCGTCGTCCGGGTGCTGAGTGCGCCGAGCCGAAGCGGATCGAGCGGCACATTGAGCGCGATCAAGCCGTTCTCCGGAACCTTGAGCACGAAGTTGGGCCCGATTGCCGTGCCGGCGGCTACACCCAGGGAGAAGAACAGGAACGAGCGGCCCCGCGTGGTGTCCTCCGATCCGACATCCTCGACCAGTTCGCGATCAAAGCTCATCCAGACCCGCAGTCGGTCGAAGGCCAACCATTTGTAGGCGGATTTCAATCCTTCGAAGCACTGCTCCTGCGATTTGCTTACCAACCCTTCGCCGGCGTGGCTGACCAGCAGCGGCGTCTCGCCAGCATTCAAGCTATCGATCGCGCCGATCAGGCTGTCTAAACCACCGGAGAACAGGCTCACGCCATCGAATGGGGCGGGAATAAGGGTCGGTACCGCAGCGGGAACCAGTTTCGCATAGCCCTTGGTCCGTTTGCGGAAGCCCACATCCCATCTGTCGCCGGTCAAGAAGTTTAGGGCGCGGACCAGGATGGGTCCTGCGGCTGTCCATCGCGCCGGATCGCTGACTGGAATGACCAGCCGAATCTCCCGCGTCCAGGCGTCTTGCGATTCCGTAGCGCGCGCGATGCGGGTGTCCGCTGCGTGAACGTGGGCCGCGACCACAAGCATGTCTGCACCGATCTCGCTCGGCGTCAGGTGCAGGGCCCTAAGGTCGGCCAATGCGCGGCCGATCCCATGATCGAGGCGCTTGCCCGCCACCAACTGCAAGGTCGATGCAACCTCATCGCGCGCCTTGGGAACACGGGTCTTATCGTCCTCGCCGAAACGGCCGATGATGACATGACGCCTCATTTCGCTGCCTCCCCATCGCCCATCGTCTGCAACACGTCGAAAGCGGATTGATAGACGTCGGTGACAAAGCCCAGCACCGCGTCGGAGGTCAGTGATTGGACGTTGACGCTCGCGGCGTTGATCGCGTCGCTGACGCCACGTTGGATGAAATCACGCAGTTGCGCCTGAACCCTCTCGGCCGCGCGCGGATCGGCAGGCAAGGTCACAACCTTGGTGCCGATGTCGTTGCAGATGCGCGCCTCGATAGCGTGCGTCGCATACAACTCGAAGACGGTCTGAATCTGACCCGGTGTCAGCGCGTCGATGTCGGTAATACCGGCACCGGCAAGATCGGCGATTGTCTCAACGAAGGCGTCGCGCGCGATACCTTCGTCGATCGAGCCGCCTTCGGGGCAAATGTAGTCGGCGAGTCCCGCGAATACTTCCTCGATCGGCCGCCCGGCTAGGCTTTCGAGGTTGAGCGTCCGTAGGGCTTCACGAACGCCATTGGCGCTGGCGTCGTTAAGAAATCTGACGAGCCCGGCGCCTGCGCCCCGCGATGAACCCATGCGCTGCGCAGCCTGACGCGAGCCGCCCGCCGACTTCGACACATATTGCGAGACCGCGCGACCGAGACTCCTGCGGTCGCTGCCGCCCGAGCCTGCGAAGCGCGTGAAATTGGTTCGCGCGGATGTGAACCGATCCGATGCTCCTGCCGGCGCGGCCGGACGGGGCGCTGGCGCGTGGGGAACTGCTGGGGGTTTTTCGGCGGGAGACGGGGGCTGTACCCCGTCGCCATCACCCGCGTCTGCGGCAGCACCGGCACCACCATCGCCATCGCCCTGTAACCAGCTCGGAATGAGCGGTGTGCCACCGCCTGCACCGCCGTAGGCGCTCGACGTGCCCATCAGCGCCCCCCCTTGCGCGTGCGGAGCGCCGCGCTCGCCGTCGTCTTCAAGAAGGTCGAACCGGAAGTGGACCATCCTTGGAGCAACTTCTCGAAGCGCGTCAGAGCACCGGAATCCTTGATAACACCCTCCCAACCTGAGGCGGGCCACGGCCCGCACCGATCGGCTGGCACGGCCTCAAGCAAGTCGAGAAGATTCGCCTGTAATGTGGGATGAGCGCGAACCAGGACGGCAAGCCCATCTATTCCAGGAGGCGCGGTGTCGAAGGTATCGCCGCCCATGACGCGCCCACGCAGTTCCTCGAAGACTTGGGCGGCCTCGGCCGGCACGAGCTGCTTGAGTTCGCCTTCAAACGCCTGGACGGCCAGTTTCGGCCCGAGCAGCTTTTCGACCACCGCAGCGAGACGCCCAAGGACGGAAGCCGCGCCGAAGTAGTCCTTTCGATCCTTGGTCACGAACAGATAGGGGCGCAGGTCGACTTCGGCCAAGGCCGGTGACAGCCGCGCCCAAGCCCGTATAGCGTCCGCCGCCTTCCATTCGGTCAGAATGGCGCTGTCCTTCGAGTCCGGCACGGCGGTTGGCTTAAGGTCGTCGGTAGAACTGATCTTCGGCCCGCCCCGCTTCGTTTTGGGGGCTGGCTTTTCCTCTGACGCAGCGGCTTCAAGCGCTGCCAAATCTAAGCAGCGGCCGTCCGGATCGCGGGCGGCGGCGCTGGCGATCTGATCGAACAATCTGGAGAGGAACCGTTCGGCCAGCATGAGCTTCGCCAAGACGGGCAGCTTGACCTCTTCTCCGAAGCCGCGAGCGAGCGCGGTCTGATGGCGCAGCAGCAGGGTATTCAGGAAGCGTTTGATCTGCCGCGGATTGCCCTGAGTCCCATTGGCCAGGATCGGACCGATCTGATCGCTCAAAGTGAGGGCGTTCTGCACATCGGGGAGCTTGTCGCCCAGCGCGGCCTTAACCGTTTGCGCGTCGAGCCCGGCCGTCTGCCAGGGTCGTTTGAGCAACTCGCGGGCCGAAGCGATCAGCGCCGAGTAGGCTGGATCATCCTCGCTCAGCTCGGCGCCGATAAGCAGCAGAGTGACGTAGATGCGGGTCTCCGTCTCTCCCAAAGCCGGAATGCGAAACGGTATCTGGATCAGCTTTTCGAGATAGTTGCGCGCATAGTCCCGAGGGCCGGTCGTATCCGGCAGTTCGGGAAAATGCTTACGCACCGAATATTCGATCATCGCCTCGTCAGCCGCGACGATGAACGCAGTGCGGGCGGTGAAAACGAACAGGCGGACGGCTTCGAGCGTTTCGATCGCCGTATCCGGCAGGCAGCGGTCGAGATCGTCGATGAGGACGATCAGTTGCTTGATACCCGCCTGCTTGAGCAGATCATCAAAGGCTTTCCGGAACGCCTCGATCTCCTCCGGCACGTTCTTCGACTCGCCAGGTTTCAGCAGACCCTGAACACCGTCAATCGCTTTGTCATAGTTCTCCTGGGTTGCGAGTTTAGTCGGATCGGAGAAAATGCCTTTCAAGGTGCCGACTACCGCGCCGACTTGATCGGCTGTGGGAATGCCAGTGAAAGCAGTGAAGGCGAGTCCGCCCCCGTGTCGGGCGATCTTGAGCCAATCGATCCTCCGAAAGATGTCTGTGACGGCCACACCGGCTTTCGCAAGCAAGGGGCGTTGTTCGATAAGGCCGGTGACGATACCTTCGATCAACGCGATTTTGGCGTCTTCGAATCCTTGAAAGCGCCATCCGTTGAATTTGATGCAAAGAACATTTTCGTCCGAGCTAAGGGCGTGTTCGATCATCTCGAGGATGCTCGATTTGCCGGCACCCCAGTCGCCGTGCACGCCGATTGTCACAGCTCGCTCGGGCTTTTCCCGTAGTAGCTCGATAATGGTCTTGGCTATCGCCTCATTGTTGAGGAGGTCGACCTTTGTCTCGTTGTCGGTGAGGATCATCCCGCCCCCGCTGAAGCTCTTCCATTCTGCGAACGGTCTTATCTAAGTTTCAGACAAAACATAAATCAACAGTTCGAAATGAGACCTTTTCCGGGGATAGGCGCCGGACTACAACACCTCCCCTTAGCGGCGTGGCATCGCGAGCATGCAAGCGAGACCGACTGCCGCTGATCTCTCGCCTGACTGGCGCCACAAGAACTCAGTAAGCTCGAGAAGACACCTGGGCTATTGGGAGACTGACGAACAGCGGTCTGCGACACACGCCCTGGATGCGATCCGCCAATGCGGCGGCGTAAATATTGAATAGCGAAGGACGATCGCTTCGCGCGGTGCCGAGCTGTTCGTGAGTCAACGCTTCCACATCACTCGGTGAGCGAAAGCGTAGTAGCGCTCGGGCATCGAATTGATTGAGCGAGAGCAAGGACGCCACGTTAGAGCGCACAGTGCTAGGCACTCCTGCGAGATTCGAGTAAAAAGTTAGTTCATGCTCGTCAGGCCCGTCGTACTGCCAACTGGAATAGCGCTGGGCGAGAATCAGCAGAGTTTCCACGCGGAGACCAGGAAGCCACTCCTTCATCATCGCTAGTTCGACTCCATGATCGGCCGCGATTGACAGCGTGAGCATATTTACAGCTCCTCCGATGTCCGCACTTACCGAGTGATCTGAGAGAACGGGCCGACCAAGGGCCGACGCCAAAATGGCGACACCTTGTGATCCTCGACAGGTCAACTGTTCGAGTTCGGAGATATGCACGGACGCCTGGCGCGCGGAAAACTTCATAGTCATGCTACGATCCTGTCTTGGGGGGAAAGACGCCTGCGGTGTGACGCTCGGCGTTGCTTTTATCTCGTGCGAACTTCGCGGACGAGCGACGCGAAGTTTAATACAAAATCATCACGGTGTCAAGCCCTTGATCATTTGCTACTCGGCAGGCCTCCAGTCAGGGAAGCCACGTCGCATCGCATGGCCCGGCAAAGCCTGACCAGCGACACGAATGTCAGATTGTGTTCGCCGCGCTCGATTCGCCCTACGTAACTTCGGTCGAGCCCGGACTCGTGGGCCAACCCCTCTTGCGACATGCCGAGCTTCTTTCGCCTCTCTCGGATGCGCCTGCCGAGGATGTCGAGATACGGGTCCACCCCGGCAGATCGAATGATAGGCGCGTATCAGTCCACGGAGTATGATGCCCTATGTTAACCTTTGTCTCCTAGCGGTTGCACGCCGGATTGATGAGAGGAGAGCCGTTGTCATGGTGAAGTTGACTTGCGCGATCGCGCTGATCTCCGCGCCGAGCTGTCTATCGGCGCAGGATGCAGCCAGCCTATCCATCAGGGCACGTTCGTTGATCGCAGCGCGTCTGGTCGATCCCGATAGTCTCGTCCTTCGCAACACACGCGCCGTTTCGACGACCTCTCCCACAGGCGAGAACGTCACGGTCCTGTGCGGGGAATACAACGCGAAGAACGGGTTCGGGGGTTATGGGGGATTCCGCATGTTTTTCTACGAGACGGCTTCCATGAGGGGGGTGATGACGATCGGCTCGTCGCTGGACTTCATATCGCAGGACGGATCGAGCGATTACAGCGCCGAAGCTTTCAGAATTCCAGGCATCGATCCTGCGAAGCTGTCCGCGAGGTTCGAGCAATTGGTCCCCTATGTGAAAAGTTACATGCCTGTATGTCAGCAGCGTTCATGACGCGATCGCAAACAACGCTCCGCAACGCTTTCGATACGCTGCGCCGAGTCTATCGGCACGTGCCCATTACCTTGAAAGTGAATCGGCTTGGTCGACCTGACTACCACCGCCAACTCCACTTGTTCACTCATCAATGATCTCACTCATCAATGATCTTTTTCCTCCACGCACCTGCACTCATCCCGTGAACCCGGTAGAACGCGCCCTTCATCGCTACTCGACTTACGTATCCCGCGGCGAGGGCAATTGTCTCTAGATTGCGCGAGTAGCCTTCGCGAATGAGGCGCTCGGCCTCCCGAAGCTTATCATCCTCGGACAACCGATAGCCCTTTTCCTCTAGCCAAGCACGAGGAGCCAACCCATAGAGCTTATGGAACGCTGCAACGAAGTTTCCGCCGGTTGAGTAGCCGCAGGCTTGGGCGACCTGTTTGAGGTTAAGACCAGCGGCTAAGAGGTCCTTGCTCTCAGCCAGTTTCTGCGCTGGCGTCGGCGGCAGTTTGAGCGTGAAACGCCAGTTCAGATTTTCGTCAATGTCGGCCTGCCAGAGGAAAGCGTCTTCCTCGCCGTCGGCATCAGTTTCGAACACTTGGGCGAAGAATGTTTCGAGCGGGCGGTCGTAACCGACGACGGCGCGCACGGCACGGCGCTCGCCGTCTTTGATCGGGATGTCGCGTCGGCTCATGGTAATCCGCCCTCCTGTGGCAATGTTGTACGTCGCCAGCGCGATCGTGTCTTGTGCTTCGCTTTCGGCATCCGACCAGCGGACCAGAAACGCGCTGACATAGCGGCGCTGATTGGGCTTCAGGTCTTCGTGGAGCAGTTCGTCGGCGGACAGCTCGGGCAAGCCTTCCTCCTTGAGGAATGCCGCATATTCCTCCGTGAGTGCGCCGATCGAACGTCGACCGTATTCCGCCGTCCACAGGGCAGCGTCGATCGTGTCAGGGAAGGACCGCGCGCCGCCGTCGTCAGAGCGGCGCTCGAACAGGAGACTGCCGCCGTCACCATCCCAGTTGGCGGGGTGGACCCCGATATGCCAGTTGTCGCTCGCCGGAAGTCCGCCGCCATCGAGGCAGGTGACGTGAACGCCGGTTCCGCTGGCGAAGTAGCGGGAGAGCATCTGCGCGCCGCCGCCGATGGTCTCGATGTCGAGCCCGTAGCGTTCGGCGAGTTCGCGGTAGGTTCCTGCAGGGTCAGTCATGGATCTGTCCGATCGTGGTCTGGGCCGATTTCTCGGTCGTGCGATTGCGCCGGTGCAGCGCGTGGCGCTGCGCACCTTCGGCGCTGGTGAGGGCGAGGCGGATCCGCGCGAGTGTTCGCGGCGAGCCGGCCTTGCGGGCGTGGTCGCGTGCGATGCGGAGTGCGGCGATCGTCGCGGCCGCTGCATCGGCCTCGGCTTGCGTGGCGGGGCGGAGCGGGCGCATCAGTAGTCGCTCGGAAGCATGATGGTGATGACCCGGCGCGTGATGCTGGCATCAGCGGGATCCTCGCTGCCGTATTCGAGATCGATGTCGTAATAATCGATCTTGAACCACACGGGCGTGTCGTGGAACGTCATCTGCCCGAAGTCGCGCTCGCCATGGGCATCGTTGACGAAAGCGTGCTGACGCATGGCTTTCATCATCTCGGCCTGGGCGAGCAGCCCGCTCGGCGTGTCGTCCGAGCAGAACTCAGCAAGGCATGCCCGGGTGAAGTTGACGAGTGCGGTTCGATCGAGACCTTGGCGCGCGCGGTCGTTAAGGCGTGCGATCTGTTCGGCGCGAGTGAGTGTTTCGCTGATCATGCGGCCAGCTCCAGCTGTGCGTTGAATTGGGAGATCCAGTCCGCCAGGTGCGGGCGTTCCGGGAGCGGGATGTCGGCCGCGGCGTCCTGAAAGAGCCGCAGCGCAGTCGGCGCCTCGTGCGCGATGCGATCGATCTCGCCCTCAGGGAGCAGCTGCTCCGCGCGGATGAAGTCGGTCATTCGTCCAGGTCGCTTCTTGGTTGTGGTGCGCCAGAGGCCTTCCACGGTGCGGAGCCGCGGCGCGGCCCGGGCCTCGATCAGGACGATGAGCCGCAGGCACCATGCAGGGAGGTCGCGGATCTCGTCAGGCTGCGAGCCGCAGCACATGAAGCAGGCCGATTTCGGCGGGACCGGGAGGCCTTCGGCCTCGATCCGAGCGATGCAATCGTCGCGCGTCCAGCCCCATTCCCGCAAGGGGTAACGGCATTCGAAGCGGTCGCTTGGGATGGTAAGCGCATGCGCGTGACGCCGCGTGTCCGCCGGCGACGCATCGTAGCCGATCAGGCGGATGACCTTCTGGCTGCGCGCCCATGCGTCGATGGCCGGCTGCCATGTCTCGACGAACTTGTCCTGGGGCGCGATCTTCCATTTGAGGCTGCAGCTGTGTCGGCCGAGGCTGATCGACGGCAGCGTGGCGTTGGTCAGCACGTTCTCGAGCAGGCTCATGTAGGGCGGCCAGTGCTTGAAGCGCTGCGGGACGTAGCGGCAGACCCGAAAGTCGATGCCGTGCGCGGCCATCCATGGCCGGATGACGTCGAGGTAGGCGTAAGTGGCTGGCTTTTCGCTCCCGGTATCCGCGGTGAGAACCAGATCGGGCTTTCGGCCCTGCGCGACGAGCTCGATGAGCATCGCGGTCGAGTCGACTCCGATACCGTAGGCGAGCACGATGGGCGGGTTGCGCAGGTCGAGCACGTCCACCGCGCGCCGCGGCCTCGTCGTGAGGAACGCCGGCGCGTTCATGCCGCGATCGGCAGCGACGCCGCCCAATCGTATTCGCGGAGCTCCGCGACAAGAGGTCCGTCGCAGTCCCACATGATCCACTGGCAGCCTTCGCGCTTGGCGACGTGGATCGCGGAGCGGATTTCCAGGGGCACGTCATGCGCTTCGGTAATGCCGACGTCGTCGCAGACGTCCATGAACCACCCGTAGTCGCCCTTTTCGAAGCACGACCAGGGGCACCGGGGCATCCAGTCGCGCGCGGTCGCGGGGTGCATGTGGGCCGTGCTGAGGACGAGCGAGCGCGCGATCTCGAAGTCGTTGCCGATGCCGCCGGTCACAGCGCGACTTCCTTGGTCGCAGGGGCATCGCCATCGATGCGCACAGCGCCGATCGCGTCGAACCCGTTGATCGCCGAACTGTTGTAGGCGTCCTTGTCGACGAGGCCCTGGATCGTCTCTCCGTTGGCGTAGCGGGCGAAACCGAGCGCATCGACGCCGGTCACGCGGCGAGCGACAACCCCGACCTTGCCCTTCGGAACCCAGTCGGCCCAATCGCCGCTGGCGCTTGTGACGACGAATTCACCGATCAGCGCGGTGTAGGCGGCGCGTCGTTGCAGGACCGGGCTCGCATCTTCCGGTACCGCTTCGCCGGTATAGGCGGTGAACCGGTCGGGATGCCACGCGCGGAGGCTCGATCGCGCATTGTCAGCGAGAAGCGCTGCGCATCGACGTCCCGACGCGCGGTATTCAGCTTCGAAAGCAACGATGGCGAGGCACCAGTCCACGTCCTCTTCGTAGAACGGGTCCGCCAGTCGCAGCGCAGCAGGCATCGCGGCCTGGCGCTCTTCCGACAGGACGATGCCGCCATGGCTGGCGGTGTGAACCTCCCACACTCCCGGAAGGATCTGCTCGGACTGTTGGGGGGAGCCCCACAGGGTCGCGACAGGCGCTGGAACGGATTGAAACTTGTGCATTGCTCGTCTCCTCAACCGGATCGGGCACCCCCCTCCCCCTTCCCTTTCATCCCAGGGCGTCGAGCCGAAAGGCGGACTGGTCGTTGTCGATCGCCAGAGCCATCGCGCCGGGTTTGACCCAGATCTCCCGGGTGCTGAGGAAGAAGGTCTCCCCCTGCTCGGCCAGGAGGATCGTCTCACCGATCGTCTCGGCCATTCCGGTGGCGGCTGCGCCGGGGACCATGTTTCCGATCCATTCGCGCTTGGTGACGTCGCTTCCGTCGATGAGGTCGAACGCTTCCCGGCAGTGCCATTCGATGCCCTGCTCGCCCTGGACTGCGGTGAAGATCTCCTCGGGGTCGAACAGCGCCTGCAGCGCGGCAAGATCGAGTGTCGTGAACGGCCGATGCCATGTGCCGTCGGTCGCGATGATCCGGCAGACGAGGCGGTCGTTGGCGGCGGGCAACTCGAAGCGCTCGGCCTCGATATCCGTCGGGCGCGGGTCCGCCACCGAATTGAAGCCGTTGTCGTGGCAGGCCGATCCGCTCACGGAGTACGAGGACTGTTTCCAGTCGACGACACCGTAATGCCCGCCGGTCTGGTAGTGCTCGCGGCGTTCGTCGGCGACGCACGGTTGCCCTCCGGTGACGCTGTGGCCGCCCGCGATGGTTCCCGACGGGTCGCTGTAGGGTGTGACTCGCAGGATGTTGCGATGCCGCTGGTTTCCCCAGCTGGGGCGGGGATCGGCGACGGCGAAGGCACCCTCGCCCGTCGAGCTCGCGCCGATCACGGCGCGGCTGCTCTCCGAGAACGGCGTAACCTTGTATTTCCGGCTGCTGTAGGTCTCGCTAGTAGCGCCGCCCGGATCCGCGACAGCAATCCCGCCCGCTGCCCCGCCCGGTCCGGCTACCGCTGGTGACGGGGTGTCGAACGGCACGATGCGGAATACGTTGTTATACCGGGGGCGGTCGCCGATCAGACGCGGGTCGCTGACTGCATAGGGGCCGGTTCCGACGCTGACGTCGCCTTTGACGCAGGCCGCGGGCTTGTCCCAAGGGCGCACGCCGAGCTGGACGCTGCGGGCATGGCCATTCACGCGAGGGTCCGCGACCGAGAAGGCGCCGGTGCTGGGTTTCGGATCGCCGGTTACCGTGCCGGTCGGCTCGCCCGACCAGGTGTTGACGCCGAGGACGTGGCGATGCGTCGCGGGTCCGTAATTCGGCCGCGGGTCGGCAACCGAGAGCGCTCCCCCTGCTGGGTGACGAGCACCCGTGACGGCCTTGGCCGGTCGGACGAAGTCGGCGACAGCCAGAATGTTCTGGTGGGTGCCCGCGCCGTAACCCGGTCGGGGGTCGGCAACGCTGTGCGCTCCGTTGTGCGGGCGGCTCGCGCCGGCGACGACACGGCTGCTGTCCGCCCACGTCCGAACCCCTAGGGCCTCGTTGTGCCAGGCCTCCCCGGGGCGGGGATCCGCGACGGCAAATCGGCCCTGCCCCGGAGCACGCTGCCCGGTGATGACGGGCGCGCTGTCGGTCCAAGCGTTTACGCCAAGGGCGTTGTCCCGCAGGTGGGCTTCGGGCACGATCCCGTAATCGCGCAGCTGGCCGTCGACGACGGCGAGATCGTTGAGCGCGCGCCAGTCTTTTCCTGCCGGCACAAGCGCGAGGCGTAGCCAGGTCTTCCACTGCAGCGCCGGGATGCGGTGCATAGGCCCCGCGATCGGGTCACCCGGCAGCGGGAGCTTGCCGATCACTTCGCCGACGCCGCGAAGGCGATGGTGGCGGGGCTGATAGACGAACGGCGGGATCTTCTTCGTGTGGCGGGCGATCAACAGCGCACGTTTGCGGCTCTGCGCCAGATTTCCGATGATGCCGCAGTCGTGAACATCGATGTTGACGCTGTAACCGTAGCAGCGGAACAGCGCGGTTATCTGGTCAAGGAGCCAGCGGCCGCGATTGAGGATGCGCGGCACGTTCTCGAACAGGATGATCGGAATGGGGTCATCCTGATATGCCTCGAGCGTCAGCCAGACACCGCGCAGCGCGAGGCGGTTCAGCGCTTGGTACTTGTCCGTTTTCGACTGCTTGGCGGACAGGAGGCCAGAGAAGCCCTTGCATGGGCTGGACTGGAAGAGGACGTCGACGTTTTCGCCGAAGATTCGCCGAATGTCTGCCGGCGCGGCCTCGCGCCAGTCCGACGGGGGTTCGGCGCCGTGGAAGGCGCGATACTGCTCGCGATCGAACAGATCGAGGACGGTGCCCGGAGTGCCGGTGATCCGCTCGAAATTGCGGATGGCACCGGGGTCGACGTCGATTCCGCCGGCGCAGACGAATCGACCCTGCATCGGGCCGACGCGCACCCTCGCCTTCTGGAAGCCGATGGCCCCGCCACCGATCCCGCAGAATAGGTGGGCGTGGCGGATGTCGCGGACGATCGTCGGCGAGGAAGTGAAGGGAACCATGGCTCGTCTCCTGTTGGATTCGAGCCGCTCTTCCCCCTCCTCTTTCAGCCGATGCCCAGGTTCGCCTTCAGGATGGCCTCGATGCCGTGGTCGCGAAGCGTCGCGGCGCGCGCAAAGACGGTTGGGCCCAGCTCGGCCAGCGCGGAGATCTTGCGCTGCTTGGCGTCGATGTAGTCGGGTTCGTCGTTGGCGATGACTTCGAGCGCCGCCTCGATCAGTTCGCCGGTACTGTTGTCACGGATGTCGAGGACGAGATCCGGCCTTAGCGGACCTGCCCTGGTGGTGAGATCGAAGAGAGGGCGCTTGAAGCCTATGTCGATCTGCCGCCGACGCCAGCGGTACTGAAGGTCGAGAAGGCCGATGACGGCGTCACGCTCGGCCTGGTTGTGCACCGCGATGAAGCTGGATGGGCGGGCGATCGGCTGCGCATAGCCGCGGAGCGCGGAAAAGCCGTCACGCGGGTTGTGTTCGCCTACGACGACGAGGACGAGGTAAGGCGGTCCGACCCGCGCTCCGGCATATTGGACCCGCGTTTTGACCTCGAGCTCGCGGCCTTCGGCGAGTGTGATGGTCGTTCCTGAAATGTCGAGAGCGTAGAGCGCAAGGAAGGCTTGCGGCGCCAGGCCCGAAGGCCATTTCGCCGCGGCTTTGCGCAGGCGGGCGAACACCACATTCCGATCGTAGGGGTCGACATGGGTGTAGAAGTGCTTCGCGAGGGGAATACCTGGCGCGATGTCCAGTCGCTCTGCAGCGCGGCGTAGGCGAGCGAATTCCTTCGCCATCGAAGTGTCCCGTCCTTGATCCGGAGGGAGGGGTTCGACGACGTTGACGTGCGCCATTTCCATGAGGAGCCACAGCAGGCGCGCGAGACGCGGTATCGCAACGCCCCGGGTTCGGTCGTCGGGTTCACTGTCGTCCGGCATGGCCGCCAGCTTCTCCGGCGCCAAGCGGTGCGCATTGAACAGGCCGTGCGGCTCATCGATCGTCGAAGGGATTGCGCTGCGCTTTTCGCGGAATCGCTGTGGGGCCTGCTCGCGGTAGAACGGACAGTCTGTCAGATGCTCGGGGCGCTTCTGCCGGGTGCTCGTCAGCCGCCGAAGGTAGTAGGTTTCTGCCTCGGACAGGTAGGACGGCGACATCAATGGCGGCGGCGTTTCACCGCCCAGACAGTCGCAGGCGATCCACTGGCCGTGTGTCCGCGCTTTGACCACCATCGTGACGCTGGCCCGATGATCGGCGTCAGTGCCCCCCCCTTCGTACCAGCGCACGAGCGCGTCGCGGACGACAACAGGCACGTCCGTGCGGAGAGACAGGCCTCTCGAATGGCGAGGCACCAACCACATGCGCGACACCTACCGCATTGGTCGTTGACGGTCTAGTCTGTTCACCGTATGTTCATGGACAAGGAGACCCTCGTCATGAAGCGTTCGGTATTCATCAATCGGTTCGATCTCGATATCACGCTGCGCGATGCCAGCGTCGACCTGGGCAATCGCTCGACCCGGCGCATGCTTGCGGCGGCGGCGATCGGTATGGATGTCGAGGACAGCTATTTCTCGACGGTCGAACTGCGCGAAGCGGTCGAGTGGGTTCACGAGGGTGTGGCGGGCGCCAAGCTGAAGTTGTCGATGATCCTCGGTAACGAGTGCGACGATTTCCAGCGCTGTCTCTACTACATTCTGGCGGGCCGGGGCGTCGTGCAGATGCTCGACGACCTCATGTGGCTTGAAGAGTTGCTCAAGGCGCGCGGGAAGGTCGCTGGCAAGCTGGCCAAGCGCCGTGTCGCCACGATGCCGCTGGTCAAGCCTTACGTCGCGAGTGAGCCGGACGGGCCGGTGGTAAAACCTGATCGGGATTTCCGGCAGGGTGCCTCGTGGTATCTCGATCCGACTCTGGCCGAGTAAGCGGTCAATCGATTGAGGATGGTCGGGGCGCGTTACGAGCGCACCTCGACCACCACCCTTCTCGAGGTCTCTGATGGATCGCCGACCCGAAAGGGCTGCAACGGGTTGTCGGTGTGAATGACGGCCATCGGCTTGCCGAGGACATCCAGCAATCGGCCCGCGATCCTCTGGGCATGGGTCCGGCTGCAGAGATCCTGGCGCTTTCTGCTGAACTGGCCGTTGGTTGATGCGGCGGGCATGATCGAACTCGCTTCCTGATGTGAGGGTGATCGTGGCGGGTGACGGTCAGAATACCGTCCGGTGGACCTTCGTTTGCGGCACGACCGAAAAGGCCATGCGCGCCATGTTTGTGACCCGGTAGCGGGCCGAGCCATGTTCGCTGATCGCCAGCGCCGTCTTGCGCCCGCGCTTCCGGACAAAGAACTCCTGTCCTTCGTAGCCGTCGGTAAACTTGATCGGCGAAGCGAAGCGTATTCGCATGCCGTCCTCGAGTTTCGCCGTCGGCCGCGCGAGATTGCGGATGCAGCGCCGGCGCCATTGCAGGGCGGAATGGTTCTGGGTGGGCGAGAGGAGCGCCAGGATACGCTCCGGGCATTCAGCCTCGTTCGGCCCGGCGGTCTCGTCCATGTCCTTGTACGCGAAAACATAGCCGTCCTTGGCGCGCGGATTCCAGCGCACGAGGCACACGACCGCGAACACCGGCCCATCGACGCCGTCGGTCGTCGGTGCCACCGCGGCGTAATAGACCTTGTTGCGCAAGCACGACGACGCGATGACGCGCAGGCCCTTCCGGCTTGGAAGCGGACCGCCCTCCCCTTCGGCCTCGGCCGGTTCGTCGATCACGCGCTCGTAAGTTAGCTGCGCATCGAGATAGGCCTTGGGGGTCGAATGCGGGTGCATGCTCGACAGGGGCATGGATAGCCATCCCATGGTATTATCCTTTCGTTAGAGAATGACCGGCTGCACGGCAACCGGCAGGTGGAGCGTCCGGCGAAGCGTCCGCGCTAATTGACCGATGTCGGCGAGAAGGCCGATCTCGCCGGTGGTCGCTGAACCCTCCCACCCTCCCCTGCGGGTCGCGGTCCTGAGCCAGCGGACTTCGCGGCCCGGCATCAACCGTTCGGGCGCAATCGTGACGCGAAAGTGATCCGCCTGAAGATCCATGATCGGTACGGGCCCTTGATCGGAGCGTGTTCTCAGGTCGTAATCGGCTGCTTCCAGATCCAGCGCGTGCGCCACTGCGCGCAGACGATCGCGCGCGGCGCTTCGATAGACCTTCGTCAGATGAGCATCATGAGCAAAGCCGCGACGCACCAGGGGAATCAGGACATCGGCCGATCGCAACGCCGCGATCCGGCTCCGGCATAGGGTTCGCAGATCCCGGTCCTCATCGTGCATCGCTTCGGGGTCTTGACCAGCGGCAACCCTACCCAAATGGCGCGCAAGGAGAAGGACGGCGGGATCGCGCTCCGGATCAAGACCCGCGTTCGTCGCGTCGGCTATGGCGTCGTTGACGGCTATCGTGCAGGTGGCGACCACGCGCAGAGCGTCAGGCTGCAGAGCGCGCTCGAAGCGGAACGGCAAGTCGTATCTGGTGAAGGGTGGCACCGGCGATCTCCCAAAGCTGATCGCCTTTTCCGCCCCCCCTCCCCTCTCCTGGCGTTCCGGTGTTCTGCAAGCAAACGTGCAAGCAAGTGCGCAAGCATTGCGATTGGGTATGCGCAAGCAATTGCGCAGGCGATTGCGCAAGCTAAAGCGCAAGCACTAGCGCAAGGGATTGCAAAAGCGAAAGCGCTAGGTAATGCGCATGCGCAAGGTAAAGCGCAGGCGCGAGCGAAAGCAATTGCGCCTGCATGGTTGCAAGCTGAAATGCTTGCAGGATAAGGAGCGTGTATGTCGGTGATCTCGGTCAGCAACTCGAAGGGCGGTGCGGGGAAAACAACCCTGGCAATGATCCTTGCCGATCAATTGGTCGAAAATGGGCTCAGCGTTGCGGTGATCGACGCCGATCCCAACGGAATCATCACAAAGTGGGCGGCTAAGCGTGCCGAAGCGGGGCGTGAATTGCCCTATTCTGTTACGTCTCAACCAAAGGAAGCCGCGATGATCGAGACGATCGCGCAGCTCGCCAACGAGAATGACATGGTCATCATCGATCTCGAGGGCACGGCGTCCCGGATGATGTCGCGCGCGTTGATCCGATCGCACCTGGTGCTGGTTCCGTTCAATCAATCGCCAGTCGATGCCGAACTGGCCGCTGCCGCTGTGTCCCTCATTCAGGAGGAGGAAGAGGCGGTGGAGCGCAAGATCCCGTTCCGGTTGGTACGAAGCCGCGACAGCGCCGCCTTCGCCACGAAGACGTCGAAGCGCATCACCAGCGCGATCGAGCAAGCCGGTCTGCCGATGCTTCCGATCGGCGTGGTCGAGCGTGCGGCGTACCGCGACATTTATGAATTCGGTCTTCGGTTGAGCGAGCTCGATCCATCGCAAACCTCGGGTGTGCCCAAGGCCATCGAGAACGCACAGGGCCTAGCGCAGGCCGTTGTCGATAGCCTGAAGGAGGATCACCGCCGATGAGCAGCTTCGGTTTCGGAAAGCCCGCAGAGAAGCGTGAAAAGACCATCGACAAGGCGGGACTGCCTCGGGGGCCGATCGTGGTAGATCCGGCCAGCGAGCGTGATGCCGTGGCGCGCGGCGAGCAGCTTGGTTATGTCGATCGTGGCCAGACCGATACGCAGCCGAGCGGTGCGGCGGGAAGGGGAGGGCGCAAGCGTCCGCCTGCGCCTCCGTCTCAGACCCTGTATATCAGGGCTCCCCAGGAATTGGCCGAGTGGTTCGAGCGGTATACCGAGCAGCGCGGCCACCGCGCGTTGTGGAATTCGATCGAGGATTTCAGGAAGCTCGTGGAGCAGGAAGAGACTGCCGATGCGGACCGACCGGCGTCCTGACGAGTTGGCGTTAAGCCGGCTCTTCGATCTCCGTTGCGCGATGGTTCTCCGCGTCGCATGGCTCCTCCGGCGGGCGGAAGGCCTTGAGGTAGTTGAACGCCTGTTCCGCCTTCGAGGCGGCGTGGATGATCGCGCTCGCGTCGCCTTTAAGGATGCGGAGCCAGTGCTCGATATAGCTCGCATGGTTGTCGTGAAGTTCGCCCGGTAGGCCGAGGTCGGCGCAGACCAGACACTGGCCGATCGATGCGACGAGTTCTTCGAACGCATAGGCGTTGTCGCCGAACCGCTTACCGAACTTGCGTTCGAGACGGCCAGTCCCGCCGGACCAATGGATGGATTCGTGGGCGCGGGTGCTCGCGTAGAGATCGTCCGAATGGAAGGCGCCCCGGGGCGGCATCTGGATGTAGTCGCCAACGGGTGAGAAGAACGCCGCGTTTCCGCCGTGACGGACCTCCACGGGGATTGCGTCGAAGAACGCGTCGATAGCGCCGCGGTGAGCGCTTTCCTCACGAGGCTCGGGCGGCGCCGGGGTGGGGTAGTAATGCGCGGGAAGCCCGTCGATCTGGTCGGCGTTGAAGACGTTGTACGCCTTGAGAAAACGGATCGCGCGGTTCTGCTCCTCGCCAGTGATCCTGTTCGTGTCGGTCTTGCTGATCTGCGAATAATACACGCTCAGCGACGAGGCTTCGCCCTTGCGGACCTGACCGCCGAGTTCTTGGGCCTGGCGATAGGTCATCCAGTACCGGCTGTTATACCCGTTTGCGTCGGCCATGGCCCACAAGAACAGCGTGTTGATGCCGGTGTAGGCGGTGCCGCAATGTCGGAGCGGGCGGCCGCCGCCGCCGCCGCCGGTGCGGTCCCACGGCCTCGCCCACGGCAAGACGCCGGCTTCGAGCTTTGACAGAATAAGGGCCGTGATTTCGCTGGCGATGTCGCGGCGCGGGCGGGAAATGCGTGAAGGCTTGCGCATGTGAGAACCTTTCAGCGGGGAAGGGCTCGCGCGGGTGCGCGAGCGGATTGGAAAGCGGTGAAAAAAATGGCGGCAGCCGGGGTGTCGCGGCTGCCGCCAAGTCGCCCAGGAGAGAGGCGAGGGGGCTATTCGGCGGGCTCGAGCGCCTCGTCGGGATGCGCGACGTCGAAGTCGTTGATGTCATCGCCGAAGTCGTCGGCGGGATCGTCATCCGGATCTTCGTTGCTATCGGCATCGGGGTCGAGATCCGTGTCGTCGGCCGAAGTCTCGCCAGTGTCGTCGGCCTCGTCGTCGTCGTCCGAGAGGCCGTCGATGGTCGGACGCTCGATGTCGAAGCGCATGGCGTCGGGCACCCAGGCAAGGGCCGCTTCCTTGGTCTCGGTCTCGGTGATCGCTTCGCCGGCGAAGATCTTCTCGCAGGCGGAGGAGACCTCGCCCTTCTTGGACGCGCTGTAGCGTGCGGCCAGGACCGTCCCGCCGACCTCGGTCAGAAGCGCGAGCAGCGTGCCCTTCGCGACGCGGTCGAAGAAGTTGGCCGACGTCGGCCGCCACCACTGCGCGACGTCGATCTCGAGGATCGTGGCGAGGCGGGCGTGGAGCGGATTGGTCGTCGCCGAATACTCGGGCTTCGCCTCGAGCGACCCTGCGACCATGACCGCGAGCCAGGCAGCCTTCGCGTCGTCTTCGAGTGCTCGGAAGGCTTCGAAGCGCGCGACGACGTCACCAGCCTCGATCCAGCTGCTGTCCAGCGCCTCGCGGGCCTGTTCGATGGCGATGCGGGCCTGCGTCGGCTCCATCTCGCCGCCGATGACCGGATCCTGCGGCCGCGGCGCCTTCATGGTCGTGCCATAGCGATCGTATCCGCGATTGCCGTCGATCATGGCGAACAGCGCGTAATCGAGGGCGAGGGCAGGGTTGGCCAGAATCGACGCGGCGAGAATGTCGCGCCGCTGCATGGCCAATTCGTCCGACAAGCGGGCGCTAAGCGGCTTTCCACCGGGTGCCACGGCTTCCGGGGCGGGCGCTGCCGCGGTGCCGCGCTGCCGGCTCGATCCGGCGTCCTCGTCGTCGCCGGTGCGGATCGGCGTCTCGCTGAAGTAGCTGGTTTCCAGCTTCATCGTGCCGTCGGGCGCGAGGGTGAGGAAGGTGCCGACCTGTGTCTTGAGTTCATCGGTCAGGACCGAGGGACGGTCCTGCAGCTCGTCGTATTCACGGTCGAGCTTCTGATACTCTTCCTCGAGGGCCGCGGCCGCATTGTCTTCGAGCCCGCCCGCCTCGATCTGCTCGGCGATGTCGTCCATGCGCGACGCGATTTCCTCGACGCGCGCCTCTTCGGCTTCGGTCAGCGGCGTGGTCGGCAGCGTGACGCGGTGAAGGTCCGCGGTCGCGTTGTAGATGTGCGAGCTGGCGATCGGGCGGATCCAGGCCAGGCCGGATTCCGCCCCGAGCCGTTCGGCCTCGGCCTCCATGATCTTGCCCGCCAGTTCGCGCGCGATATCCGGGTCCGACCAGCGGTCACCGTCTTCGCTGAACAGCTCGCGCTCGACGGTGCCGCCCGCGGCGACGTAGGCGTCTTCGCCGACGAGGATCGCAATCGGATCGCTGGCCTTCAGGGCATCGCCGGCGATGGCGCGACGGATCTGGTCGGGCGTGGTGTAGCCGTAGCGGGCGTACTGCTCGTAGATCCGGACCTGCTTGGCCTGGTCGTCGGTGGACGCGTAGGCCTTCGCCATGTCGAGCGTCATCTCACCCTTGGCGAGCGCCTCGAACACCGGGTCAGCAAGGCCAGCAAGCCGCAGGCGGCCTTCGACGAAGCGGCGGGTTACGCCGAAGCGCTTCGCGACGCCATCGACGTCGCCGTCCATGCCGAGGAAGTGCTGGAACGCGCGGCATTCGTCCGCGGGCGTCATCGCCATGCGCTGGAAATTCTCGGCCAGCGAAGTTTCGCTGAGCATGGCTTCGTCGCCTTCGAGCACCTTGCAGGCGATCTCGGTGTTGGGATCGATGCGGGCGCCCTCGACGAGCAGCTGCAGGGCGGCAAGCCGACGGCCGCCGGCAAAGACGGCGTAGTGGCCGCGCGGCTTCTTCAGCGGCGTGACGAGCAGGTTCTGCAGCACGCCGCGCGCTTCGATGTCGGCCGCAAGCTGCTCGATGGAGGTGGCGCCCGACTTGCGGACATTGCTGCCCGAAAGCCGCAGCTTCGAAAGGGGGATCAGTTGGGTCATCGGTCTTCTCCTGGTGGATGGCCCGGCGAAACCTTCACCGGACACCTTTCCCGATCCCCCTCGTCTTTCCTCTTCAGGCCGCCTCCGGATTGGTGGAGGCGACCAAGCGCTCGATGATCTCCGAAGCGCGTTCCGCAGGGACGAAGACCCGCGTGCGGTACGAGATGATCTCGCTGAAACAGCCGAGGGACTTCAGCCAGGGAAGCTGGCTTGCCGGCGCGCCGACGATCTCGATGCGGGGCGAACCGTTCACGCGCGAGCGTTTCAGCTCGCAGGGGAAGGGCCGCTGGATGGGCATCGCGCTGCCGCCGACTACCGCTGCAGTGATCTGCGCAGGCGTCAGCGACGAGGTCTGCTCGACGCCCAGCGTCGTGAGCAGCTTCGCGACGTCCTTCGGGAACACGATGCGGCCGAGCCACGAGCGGCCCTCTGCATCGACGATGCGGTTCACCTCGAGGTGGTCTGAGGGCAGGGCGGACCAGATGGGCAGGAGGAGGCCGGTCGCCAGCTGGACGGTTTCATGGTCGAGCCGTGTGGCTGCCTCGTCGGCTTCGGCGGTCCACCCTTCTTCGAAGGTCTTTCGCGAGCAGGGTTCCCACGCGGATTCGAACATGTCGAACTCGCGGAGATATTCTCGCCGGGTCGGCCGCATGAGCTCGATGCGCGGGACCGATGTGCCGTCGTCGGTCATGCCCGACCGGGCCTTGGTGCTCAAGGCGACCTTGCCCGAACGTCCATTCCTGAGGAACCGCGCGGTGCTGTCGCTTTCGGCGATGCGGATCGCGCGTTCGAGGCTGACCGGATGCCGACGCCGTGCGACTTCGATCGTCAGGAGGTGCGAGGTGGCTCCGCTCACCGGATCGGTGCGAAGCACTGTGTCCTCGAGGACGGTCGCGGTTTCCACGGGCATGGTCTCGACACCCACGTCGAGCGTACCTGCCTCGCGGGCGGCCGCCACGCGTGTTTCGACCAGCGCCAGGAACTCGTCGAAGATCAGGTTCTGCAGGCCGATGGGGAGCGCCAGCAGACGGTTGAGCCAGCGCTGGATGGGCGGCAGATCTTCCTTCAGGATCCCGTCGCTGTCGGTGAGCTCCAGACCGGTCCGCTCGGTGAATTCGGCGAAGTCGATGCTGGTCAGCTTGCCCCCGACAAGGAGATGGAACCAGGTGATGAGCGCCGACTTCGCATAATCGCTCTCGAGATTGTCTGCCGGATCGAACAGGTTCTGTCCGCCGGTCTGACGTTGGCCGCGCGTCAGGGCACCGAGGCTGTCGAGGCGCCGCGCGATCGTCGATGTGAAGCGCAGCTCGCCCTTGCAGGACGTCGTAACGGGCCGGAACAGGGGTGAGCAGGCCTGATGTGTCCGGTGGGTTCGCCCGAGGCCCTGGATGGCCCTGTCGGCTCTCCAGCCCGGTTCCAGGAGCAGATGAACGCGCTGCTGCTGGTTCGGCACATCGAGACTGGCGTGATAGGACCGGCCAGTGCCGCCGGCATCCGAGAAGATCAGGATGCGCTTCGTGCCTTCCATGAACGCCGCGGCGTCGGCCTGGGTCGACCGGGTGGTGCGTGTTTCCAGCTTCTGGCCGCCGTGGCCGGTGGGCACGAGACGCTTGGTCCTGCCGGTTACCTCGGCGACGTTGTCGTGCCCGAACCGTTCGAGGATTGCGTCGAGCGCTGCCTTGATCGGGGGGAGGGCGCACAGACGCTCGATCAGTTCGGCACGCTTCGCCTCCGCTTCGGGATTGACGACGGGATTGCCGGCGGCGTCGAACATCGGCCGCGAGCGGACCTCGCCCGTGTCATCCGTATAGGTCTCCATCTGCCGGGTCGGAAAGGCGCGCGTGAGGTAGTCGATGACGTATTCGATCGGGCTGAGCTCAATCTCGGGATCGGCGCGTTCTTCCGGAGACAGCTCGTTCAAGCGCCGTGTCAGGATCGACTCGGCTGTGGTGACAAGCTGCAGCACGACCGAGGTGCCGTCGGCGATATGCTGTTCGACAGCGGCGATCACGGTCGGCAGCTTCATGGCCAAAAGTACCTGCCCGAAGAAACGCTGCTTCGTGCTTTCAAAGCGGGAACGTGCCGCCGCTTTCGCGCCGGAGTTGAGCGTCGACTTGTCGAGTTCGTCGACCACGCCAGTCAGTTCGAGCGCGGCCTCCATGTTGCGGTGGATGATGCTCCATGCGTCGGCGTAAGTGTCGTAGATCGCGATCTGCTCCTCGGTGAGCTCGTGCCGCAGGATCTCGTACTCGACGCCGGCGAAGGACAGGGCGCGCGCCATGTAGAGGCCGGTCGCCTTCATGTCGCGGGCAACCAGTTCCATGGCCGCGATCCCGCCCTGACGGATCGACGAGATGAATGCTTCGCGATTCGCGAAGGCTGTTTCCGGACCCCACAGTCCGAGCCGGACGGCGTAAGCAAGGTTGTTGACTTCGGATGCGCCGGTGGGGGTCAGTTCTGGCTGAGGGCGGAATGACACCCTAAGCGGCGGAGTCCTTGGGCCAAAGGTACTCACCAGTGAGAAGGATGTGGGCCCACCCGAGCGGCGAGATATGGGCGAGAAGATGGTCGGGGGTATCGAGCCCTTCGCGGCGGCGAGCTTCGACGGCATGGCCGAGATGCAGGGTGTTCCAGTAGACGATGATGGCGGTCAGTAGGTTGAGGCCAGCGATCCGGTAATGCTGACCCTCCGTCGTGCGGTCGCGGATTTCGCCCTGACGGCCAATGCGCAGGGCATTTTTCAACGCATGATGTGCCTCACCTTTGTTGAGGCCCACCTGTGCACGGCGCTGCATACCGGCGTCGAGAATCCATTCGACGATGAATAACGTCCGCTCGATCCGGCCCACCTCGCGCAGCGCGGCTGCAAGATCGTTCTGGCGCGGATAGGCGGCGAGCTTGCGCAAGATGCTGCTCGGCGCGACCTGCCCCGCGCTCATGGTGGCGGCGCAGCGGAACAGGTCGGGCCAGTTGGAAACGATCAGCGCCTCACGAACCTTGCCGCCCACCAGCGGGCGCAGCTCGCTCGGCGTGGTGGCAGGGTCGAATACGTACAGTCGTTTGGATGGGAGGTCGCGGATGCGCAGCACAAGGCGGTAGCCGAGCATGGCGCTGATCCCGAACAGATGATCGGTGAACCCGCCAGTGTCGGCGTATTGCTCTTCGATCCGTCGCCCTGCCTCATTCATCGTCAGCCCGTCGAGCAGGTAAGGTGCTTCGCTGACTGTGGCTGGAATAGTCCGCGATGCAAACGGCGCGAAGCGGTCGTTGACGTGAGTATAGGCCTTGATTCCGGGATCGTTGCCGTAGCGGGCGTTGATCGTGTTCATCGCCTCGCCCTGCCGTGCTGCGGGGAAGAACTGGCCATCGGCCGATGCGGCTCTACCCATACCCCACACCTGGGCCATCGGCAGCGCCCCTTGCGCCGCGACCACGTTGGCCAGCGCCTGGTCGATCGCCTCGCTTTCGACGTGCCAGCGCGCGAGACGGGAGAGTTGCCAATAGTCGTGGGTGTTGGAAGCCTCTGCCATCTTACGCAGGCCCAAATTCAGGCCCTCGGCGAGCAGGACGTTGAGCAGACCAATTCGGTCGCCGCACGGCACGCCGGTGCGCAGATGCGTGAAGGCATCGGTGAAACCCAGCGCGGTATCGACTTCGAGCAGCAGATCGGTGATGCGGACGGGCGGCAGGCGGCGATACAGATCGAGCATCAGATCCTCGATCCCATCCGGCGCGTCGGCGGTGAGGCGATCAATGCGCAGCGTGCCGTCTTCGATGCTGCCTTTCGGAATTGTACCGCTGCGCGCGGCGCGACCGAGCCGGGCAAGGCCATCGGCGAGACGCACCTTGCGGTCAGCCAGCCAGACATGCGGGTCGGACGGGACCGCTAGCTTCGCGGCATGCGCGACCGCCATCGGCACGAGGACGTGGCGCAGGTCACCATACCGATGCGAGCGGTCGAACCAGATGTCGCCCGAGCGCAGCGCGTCGCGCAGGTGGAACATGACCGCGACTTCCCGGAGGCGGGCATCATCATCGCCCTTCGCCCGCAACTGTCGCCGCCATTTGGAATGCGGGCGCAAGAAATCGTCGGCCGCCGGAACTGCGCCCCTGGTAGCGATGGCGGTAGCCGCGTCCAGCAAAGGCCGTGCAACCGCCGCAGCTTTGAGGTCGAGGCATCGCAGCATGCGCGGGGCATACCGACGGAAGCGGTGATACCCCTGATCAACATAGGCCAGCGGATCGTCGCCCAAGGTGTCCGTCAACGTCTTGGCCGTAGCGACGAGACTGGTGAGCCGTTCCCATCCCGCCCCGCGCGCGACCGCATCTTCCAGCGACGCGCCGTCGCCATGCGCTTCGAGCAATGATTGACCGAGTGCAGTGAAGCCGTTCAAAGTCGCAGTGGTAGCGCCTCTGGTTTCTACGACCCGCGCGTCATGCAGTTGCTTCGCGTCGCGCCAGGTGCGGCCAACGATCCGGTCATGTGTTTCGATCACCGCATCCGCCGTCGCAGTGGCCCATTCAATGACGCAAACCGCCATGATAGCGCGGCGCCGATCGGCGCCGAGATCGCGCAGGCCATCGGCGAAGTAGCGCTCGCCCTGCCGGCGTAGCCGGGCGACGCGATGCGGTGGAACACCGGCAAGTAAACCATCATTGAGGTTCATCGCGCGCAGGAACTCGAGCCGGTCGAGCAGCCGGTTCGCCGCGGCGGAGTTGTTGCCCGGCTCAATCCGGCGCAGCCAGATGAAGCGGCTGATCGCCCCCGGCAGCATCTCGGTAGTCAGTCGGTCGAGCCCATCACAGGCGACGGGATCGAGACGGGCTGCGATCCGCTTCTCGATCTGGCGTTCGGCGGCGACGAGCGCGTCCGCGCACAACCGCTCGATTGTCGTGATCGCTGGCAGGATGGTCATGGTTTCACGGCAGCGGGCAATGAAGCGCCGGGCAAGGTCGTCGTTTGAGCGTGCCTGCTCGGCTTCGGCGAGAAGCCAATCCCGGAACGCCCTGGCATGCGGTCCCTGTCCGGGGAACATCCTGTATCCGTAGATGCGGCGCAGCGCCTCCATGTGCTGGTGCCGGGTTTGGCGTCGAACGGCATAGGACGCGAGCGTGTCGCCAGCGATGCCAAGCTGGGCACCTAGAAAGGCGGACACGGCGTGGGGGATCAGTTCGCCGGGAGCAAGCGTCCGACCTGGATATCGCAGCGCACACAACTGCAGGGCGAACCCGATGCGGTTCTCCGGTCGGCGCCGCCGGTCGATATGGATCAGGTCATCGGCTGCCAGAATATAATGCCGCAGCAGCGCCGCTTCGTCAGTCGGCAGGTCGAGTAGGGCCGAACGCTGTCGGGCGCTGAGGATATGGCGTCTCGGCATGCACGGCTTGTCCCTATTGAACAGAAGTCTGTTTTGGACAACACTGACCCCACGCAGATCAAGGCTTTTCGAGGCCTAATTCCAGAAGGGTTCAATTGGGACAGCGCGCCGCCATCTACGCCAGGGTCTCGACAGCCGACCAGTCGTGCGAGCGGCAGCTTCGCGACCTCGCCGGTTTTGCCGAGCGTGGCGGCTATGAGGTGGTCGAGGTCTTTCGAGAAACCGCCTCGGGGATGAAGGCCAACCGATCGGCACGTGCCGAAGTGATGAAGCTGGCCCAGGCGCGCCACATTGATGCGATCCTTGTCACCGAACTCAGTCGTTGGGGGCGCTCGACGCAGGACCTGCTCGATACGCTCAACCGGCTGTCGGGCTGGCGCGTGTCGGTGGTCGCGATGAGCGGCATGACCTTCGAGGTCGATACGCCGCACGGTCGTATGATGGCGACGATGCTCGCAGGCATTGCGCAGTTCGAGCGCGACATGCTCAGCGAGCGGGTTCGCTCCGGCCTCGCCGCGGCACGGGCGCGGGGTCGGAAACTCGGGCGGCAGACCGGCGTCCGCCCGAAGTCGGATCGGCTTGCCCCCAAGGTGCTAGCCCTTGTTGCCGAGGGGCGCAGCTATCGCTGGATAGCCCGGGACCTCGGCCTCAGCAAGAATACTGTCGCCGCAATCGTCGGACGCTCCAGGGCGGACATGGATCACAAGGTCGAGGTGGCGGCATGAGCGTCGCGCCGGATGTCGGACGAAAGCACAGGATGAAGACCGCCGCGCTTGGATGCATTACGTACCTGGCGATTGCAGGCTTCGTCTTCGGTAGCTTGCTGAAGCCAGTATTCCTCGCGACGATCTGGTCAGATAGACTGGGCGCGCCTCACTGGCTCTGGATCGTATCCGCTTGCTTCGCGGTCGGAGCGACCAGCTTTTTGATACCGGCTCGGTTTTCGATCGTTCGAGGCCCCATTTTTGTAGCGGTGGCGCTGGCGGGCTCTCTACTCTCAGTCGGAGCTTATGCGGATAATCTGAGATTGAAGGCGTTGAACGAGTTCGGTGCTGACCGGCAAACCCAACACTCGTTTTTAGAATCGGTCCGGCATGCCCCGGAAGAATTTCAGTTCTTCCTGCATACCGCCGTCATGAAGCACTGCGTGCCATATGCATGGAGCTATCGAACGATGAACTTCTATCGCATACCTTTGAGGGCAGCGGTCAACGTCATGCCTGCAAGGTGGCTGACGGAATGTTCTATCCATCGAGAGTGACGCAGTTTGTGATCAATGGCAGCCGCGGCGACGGCAAGGACAGCTATTCCCTTAGGGTGTCATTTCGCCCTCAGCCGGAACCGACCCCAGCTGGGCGACGCTGGCGCCCGGCCGGATCTGACTGGTGCTCATCGGCAAAAATCCCTGATCGCAAGCGTGGTTCGAATCATGCCGCGCGGCGGTACGGCTACTTGTGCCATTCCGCCAGGGTCGTGCCGCTGGCGGGGTCTTCGATGGCCACGGACGCGAAATCGACCGCCAGCGCGCACAGCGGCGGGCGGGCCGGATCGGTCATCGTGCAATGCACCGGCTGGCCATCGGCAAACCCGGCAATGCGCCCGATCAGCCGCAGGCGAAAGCCCGAAGCCCCCGGCGGCGGCGCACCGACCGTGTCCGAAGGCTTGATCCCCGGCAGCGCGGGCAAGGCGCCATCGTCGCGGAACCGGCCGGTGTAGGCATAGGGCCGTCCGGCACGCTGCAAGGTGCGCGGCGCATCGGCGGCAAAGAATTGCGCCAGCGCCAGCGTCTGCGGCGCGGGCGCGGGTTCGCTGGCCACGCCGACCGGCACCGCCGGGCAGGATTCCGCGCTGGTCCACGGCCGTTCCAGCCAGAACCCTTCGATGGCATCGAACGGCTGCTTTCCGGCAAGATCGGCAAAGCGCGGATCGGACCCCAGCCGCTGCGCCTGCACGCTGATGCGCAAGGTCCGCATTGCCGGATCATAAGTCCACATGCCGCCGTTGGCCGATCCCCAGGCCGATCCCGGCCCGGCGCACCCGAACGGCAGGCGCAGTTCAAAGGTGCGGTTGACCGCCGGACGGCCGGCGGGCGGCAAGGGCTGGCCCGCCGCCGTGGCATCCGCCGCGGCAGAGACAAGGCCGAGAATCGCGGCGCGGTCCAGCGGGGCCAGCGCGGCGATGGCGGGGGTGGCGGCAGGTGCGGGCCCGGCCGATGCCGAAGCATCTGCAGCGGGGGTATCGCTGGCCGTGGCATCGGGCGAAGGGGCCTTCACCACCTTGCACGCGGGCAGCATCAGCACTGTGGCAAGGGCCATGATCCGCAGCGCCGACGCGCCGCGCCGGGTTGGCAGTGTGGCAGGAAGTGCAGTCATGGCGCGTGCTCTAGCATGGCCGGTCAGCCCCGGCGAGGGGGTGATCGGTGAAATAGGGGTTCACCGCGCCGCCTGTCCGATACGCCGCGTGCCCCCTCGCGGACCCGGCCCGACAGTCCGCGTTCCGGCGCGGTCTGCGATTGCCGCCGGGCATGGTCGCGGGTAAGCCGTGGGCTGCGATGAGCTTCGAACAGATCATAACCCTTGTCGTCCTGGTCAGCGTGATCGCCGCGCTGATCGCGGACCGGATGCGGGCCGATGTCGTGGCCATCGCCGGGGCGGCAGTGCTGCTGGTGACCGGTGCGGTGCGCCCCAGCGAAGTGCAGGGCGCCTTTGCCAGCCCGGCGATCATCACCCTGGCATCGCTGTTCGTGATCGCCCACGCGATGGAGCTGTCCGGCCTGCTGGACAAGGCGATAGACCGCGCCGTGGCGCTGTGCCGCCGTACCGGCGCGGCGGGGCTGTGGGGTCTGATCGGGCTGTGCGGCTTTGCCTCGGCCTTTCTCAACAACACCCCGATCGTGGTGATCGCAGCGCCGGTGGTGCGCGATGTCGCGCGCTCGATCCGGATCGACCCCCGCCGCTTCCTCATGCCGCTGTCCTATGTCGCGGTGCTGGGCGGGTGCTGCACGCTGATCGGCACATCGACCAACCTGCTGGTCGATGACATGGCGCGATCATCGGGACAGCCGCAGTTCGGGCTGTTCGAGATCACGCCCGTAGGGCTGGCCATCGCGCTGGCAGGCGGGCTGTACCTGCTGCTGTTCACCGGGCGGCTGGTGGGCGAGAGGACCGATACGCCCGCGACCGAAGGCGACGCGCGCGACTGGTCCGAGGTGGAACGCCACACCGTGACGCACCTCGACCTGTCGGGCGATACGCTGCAGGACACGCGCATCTACGCCAGGAAGCACGCCTTCCAGCCGCGCATGGCGCTGGTATCGGTGGCGGTGTTCATCGGCGTGATCGCCTTTGCCGCGATCGACCTGGTGCCGATTGCCGCTGCGGCCTTTGCCGGGGCAGTGCTGCTGATCGTGCTGCGGATCATTTCGCCTGATGAAGCCTATTCGGGGATGCGGCCGGAAATCCTGCTGCTGATCGCCGGGATGGTGGTGATCGGCATCGCCATGGAACAGACCGGGCTGGCCGCGCAGGCCACCGGCTGGCTGGTGGGGTCAGTCAACGGCGTCGGCCCGCTGGCGGCGCTGATCCTGCTTTACGGGGCCACGCTGCTGCTGACCGAACTGCTTTCGAACGCCACGGTGGCTGTCCTGCTGACCCCGGTGGCGGTGGCGCTGGCGGAAAGCCTTGGCGTCAGCCCGCGCCCGTTCCTGGTGGCGATCATGATGTCGGCCAGCGCCGCCTTCGCCACCCCGTTCGGCTATCAGACCAATGTGCTGGTCTATCAGATGGGCGGCTATCGCTACCTCGATTTCGTCAAGGTCGGGCTGCCGCTGAACCTGCTGACATGGGCCGTGGCGGTCGTGGCGATTGCCGAGTTCTTTCCGTTCTAGGCGATGGACAGGGGGCGCGCCGATGCCGGCTGAAAACCTGCCCACCCTGCGCCAGTTGCGCTATCTCGTGGCGCTGGCCGAAGCGGGCAGCTTTACCCGCGGCGCAGCCCTTGCCGGGGTATCGCAGCCATCGTTTTCGCAACAGATCCAGATGCTGGAGACACTGCTGGGCGATCGCGTGGTGGAACGCGGCGGGCGCGCGCACCTGACCCCGCTGGGCCGCGATGCGGTGGCAGCGGCGCGGCGCGTGCTGGCCGAAGCCGATGCCTTTGCCGCGCTGGCCGCGCGCCGCGCCGAAGGGCGGCTGGCGGGCACGATCCGGCTGGGGGTATCGCCCACGCTTGGTCCCTATATCCTGCCGCAGATGGTCGCGCGGCTGCACGCCACCCACCCCAGCCTGAAAGTGCTGGTGCGCGAAGGCCAGCCCGGCGCGGTGATCGAACAACTGGCGCAAGGGCGGCACGATGTGGCGCTGGTGCAGCTTCCGGTGGACGATCCCGGATTGCACGTGGAGCGCCTTTTTCGTGAGCCAATGTTTCTGGCCATGGCCACCGACGACCCCTTGCGCGATGTCCGCGCGATCCGCCCCGAACACCTGGCCGGGCGCGGCCTGCTGACGCTTCAGCCCGAATACCGGATGAGCACGCAGGTGGCCGCGCTGGCCGAACGCGCCGGGGCCAGCGTGCTCAGCGATTACGAAGGCACCAGCCTGGATGCGATCCGCCAGATGGCGGGCATGGGCATGGGGCTGGCGCTGTTGCCGCAGCTTTATGTCCGCCAGGAAATCCGCGACGATGGCGATGTGGTGGTGCGCCCCTTTGCCGGAGGGCGGCTCTACCGCGATATCGGGCTGGTCTGGCGCAGCGGCGCAGGCCGGGCCGAAGACCTGCTGCTGATCGCGCAGGTATTGCAAAGCATTGCCAATTCATAGGTTAAACCTATTGAAAAGATAGATACTACCCTATTGCAGCTATGGCCCGGTATCGCCACCTAGTTTGCTGCACGTGCGAAAGGATGTAGACGGACACAATGGCGGGTCAGGCAGATCAGCATGGGGACAGCGGCGGGCACGACGCCCACCGCGCACCCACCTACCGCGATTTCGCGCGCTGGACCCGGCAGGTGCTGGGGCCGGACGCGGGATTCATGCGGCTGGCGCTGCTCTATGGTGCGGCAATTTCGCTTTTGTCGCTGGCCACGCCGATCTCGGTGCAGTTGCTGATCAATTCGGTGGCCAACATCGCCCTGCCCGCGCCGCTGTTCACGCTCGCCGGGGTGCTGCTGGTGCTGCTGCTGGTATGGGCGATGCTCAGCGCCTTTCGCGTGGCCTTGCTGGCGCAGTTCGAACGGCGCCTGTTTGCCCGGCTGACCGCCGAAATCACCATGCGCGCGGTCCATGCCCAGAACCCGTTCTTCGTCGATGCGCGGCGCGGCGATCTGTTCAACCGCTTCTTCGACATGGTGGTGGTGCAGAAATCGCTGACCAGCCTGCTGATCGCCGGGTTCACGATTGTCCTGCAAAGCCTGGTCGGGCTGATCGTGACCAGCTTCTACCACCCGTTCTTCCTGGCGTTCAACGCCGTGCTGGTGCTGCTGGTGGTGACGATCTGGCGGGTCTGGGCCAATGCCTCGCTCAAAAGCACCGTCGCCAAGAGCCATGCCAAGCACGCCACCGCCCACTGGCTGGGCAGCGTGGGCGGATCGAACGGCATCTACAAATCCAGCCGCCACATGCAGTTCGCCATCGACCGCACCGAAGCGGTGACGGCAACCTACATCGCCGCGCACCGCCGCCATTTCCGCCACACCTTCGGCCAGACCATCGCGCTGCTGACACTCTATGCCTTTGCCAGTTCGGGCCTGCTGGCGATGGGCGGCTGGCTGATCCTGCAGGGCGAACTGTCGATCGGCCAGCTCGTGGCTGCCGAACTGATCCTTTCGGGCGTGTTCTATGGCGTGGCCCAGCTCGGCACCTATCTGGAAGTGTTCTACGATCTGGCCGCCAGCCTCGAAGAGCTATCGTTGTTCTGGGACGTGAAGCTTGAACCCACGCCCGATGGCGAAGGGCCGACCCCGCCCGATGGCGCTATCCGCCTGCGCGACGTGGCGCACGACGGGCACCGCTTCGATTTCGCGCTGGGCAGCGGCGAACAGGTCGGCGTGCTGGCCGCCGCCGGGGTGGAACGCAACCTCGCCAGCCTGCTCAAGCGGCTGAGCGTGCCCGAAACCGGCATCGTCACCGTGGGCGGCGCCGATCTTGGCATGTTCGACATGTACCGCCTGCGCTCGGACGTGATCGTGCTGGACCGCCCGACGATTGTCGAGATTGTCCGTCGTCAGAACATTTGGCACAACTCGCGGCGTAAATTAGCGGAGTGCGGGCCTCGTCAGGGGCTGGATTTTAAGCGGCGAGCTTGCGGTGTTGCAAGCGCCGATATTCGATGGTCTGTCGTTTGATCCTTTCACGCTGTTTGATGATGGCTGGTGCCCTGCCGAAGTAGGCGTCGGCGGGCGTCACGTTGTTCAGGCTCTCGTGGTAACGTTGATTGTTGTAGTGCTCGACGAAGGCTTCGATCTGGGCCTCGAGGTCGCCGGGCAGGAAGTAGTTCTCCAGCAGGATGCGGTTCTTCAGAGTCTGGTGCCAGCGCTCGATCTTGCCCTGGGTCTGAGGGTGGCACGGTGCACCGCGCACATGACTCATCTGCTGAGCTTCGATGTATTCAGCCAGTTCGCCAGCGATGTAGCTGGGACCGTTATCGCTGAGCAGCCTGGGTTTGTGCAGCACGGTGGCGCTGTCGCAGCCCGAGGCAGCCAGCGCCATGTCCAGCGTGTCGGTGACGTCCTCGGCCCGCATGTTGGTGCACAGTTTCCAGGCGATGATGTAGCGCGAGAAGTCGTCGAGCACGGTCGACAGGTACATCCAGCCCCACCCGATGATCTTGAAGTAGGTGAAGTCGGTTTGCCACATCTCGTTCGGCCGGGTGGTCTTGGTGTGGAACTGATCGGCGGCCTTGATCACGACATAGGCCGGGCTGGTGATCAGATCATGGGCCTTCAACAGGCGGTAAACCGTGGCTTCCGACACGAAGTAGCGCTTCTCGTCGGTGAACCGCACCGCCAGCTCGCGCGGTGACAGTTCGCTGTAGTCCAGGGCCATCTCGACGATCTGGTCCTGGATATCATCGCCGATGCGGTTCCACACCCGGGTCGGCGCCGACGGCCGATCCTCCAAGGCCTCCGGGCCGCCTTCGAGGAACCGGTCATACCAGCGGTAGAAGGTCCGACGGGCGATGCCGAGCTGGTCCAGCGTGCGTTTGGCGGGCAGGTGCGACTGCTCGACGATCCGGATGATCTCGAGCTTCTCCGAGGCGGGATACCTCATTCGTCGTCGCCCCCATCCGCGATCATGCTTTTTTTGAGCAGGCGGTTCTCCAGGGTCAGGTCGGCAACGCATTCCTTCAGGGCGCGGGCTTCGCGGCGCAGATCCTGCACCTCGCCAGTGGTCGCGGCACGGGCGGTGTCGCCGGCCAGGCGGCGCTTGCCGGCTTCCATGAACTCCTTCGACCAGGTGTAATACAGGCTCTGGGCAATGCCTTCCTTGCGGCACAGCTCGGCGATGCTGTCCTCGCCGCGCAGGCCATCCAGCACGATGCGGATCTTGTCTTCGGCCGAGAAGTGCCGGCGGGTTGCACGCCGGATGTCCTTCACCACCCGCTCCGCAGGGGCCTTGGTCGGCGATTTTGCATTGGAGGATTTGGGCTTCATCTTCGTTCCTTCGTCACTACGACGAAGCCCAAATCCTCCTTAAATCACAACCTCAAATCTGTGCCATTGGTGCTGACGGGGAGCACCCGCCATTCAAATCGAGTGCGCGCGGTTGGTGCGCTCTGGCCGTGCCAATGGCAATGGTGGCGCGGGATGCAGTAATCGTTGATTCAATCCCTGCTCCAAGCGTTATTGGCTTTTCCGATCACTTCAGTTAGGTGAGGTATCGACGGGCAGACTAGTCCGCCTTTCATTGATCGCGCCGGTGCCCCCGAAAGGGGCTTAATCGGGAATGCGGTGCGGAAGCTTGCTTCCAAATCCGCGGCTGTCTCTGCAACTGTAAGCGGATAGCGCGATGTACATCGCTCCTCTTGGAAGGGGCAGCCACTGGGCCGGACGCTAAATCATGCGAGGTCTGGGAAGGCGTGCATCAAGCTGTGACCCGTGAGCCAGGAGACCTGCCGGCGTCTGGTCGCTCTTGCCTTGGTCCAGAGGATGGCTGCGGCACGGTGAACTCCGTCTGAGCGACGAACGAGCGGCTGGGGCCGCATCGGAGACGTGCGTCGGCCGCCCATGGCGTCCGGCCGCCGCGCGTGTCGCCCGTTCGCGCGGGTTTGCCCCGGCCACGTCGCAAGACGCCGGGGGACTATTTAGTGATCAAGACCATTACTACCAGCAGCGCCCTTGCGCTGATCTGTATCGGAAAACCGGCATTTGCCGAAACCTCTGAAAAGGCATCGCAAACAAGCGCGGATGCAGTCGTGGCGGGTAACGACATTGTGGTTTTCGGTCGCGGTGAGGCCATGATCGGCACTGCCAAATCAGCGAGCGAAGGAAGCGTCGGAGGGGCCGATCTCCTCGTGCGGCCTCTTCTCCGCGTGGCCGAACTGCTGGAAGCGGTGCCCGGGCTGGTTGCAGCCCAGCATTCTGGGAGCGGCAAAGCCAACCAGTATTTCCTGCGCGGTTTCAACCTCGACCATGGGTCTGACTTCAGTACCTATATCGATGATGTGCAGATGAACTTTCGTACCCACGGACATGGTCATGGCTATCTCGACCTCAACGGCCTCATTCCGGAGATCGTGGGCCGGGAGGATTTTCGTAAAGGGCCCTACCGCGCCGATGGCGGTGATTTCGCTCTGGCGGGAGCAGCCTATATGACGACCATCAAGGGTTATGACCGGCCATGGGCATCGGCCGAGACTGGTTCATATGGTTGGCGCCGCGTCGCTGCGGGTGGAACATTGCACGACCTGGGCGGCGGAGACCTCACGCTTGTCGCCCAGGCCAAGGCCTATGACGGACCGTGGCAGGAACCTGAACGTCTGCGCCATTACTCGGGGTTCGCGAAATATAGCATGCCGACCGGTGCGGGCACATTGGAGGCATCTCTCCATGCCTACCGGGCGACATGGCACCCAACCGAGCAAATCCCCGAGCGCATTATCGGCACGGCGTTGTGTGCGGATGTGTTCTGCTCTCCAGATCCTTCCGCGCGGGGTGAGACGACGCGCCTGGTGGCTAACATCGCGGTCAAGCAACCGACATGGCGCGCCAATGTCTATGCCCAGTTTTACGACTGGTCGATGTTCTCGAACCCCACTTACACCGATCCGGATGGCACAAGCGCGCAGATCAAGCAGTTCGACCGGCGTTGGGTCCTCGGGCTGTCCGCACAAAAACATTGGGAAATCGCTGACAGTCTGGCTGTGAGCCTTGGCACCGAAAACAGATACGACGCCGTCGGGAATGTTGGTGTCGATCGAACGGCTGCCCGCGCATTTCTTGAATCTCTCGGGCACTTTCGGGTCGGGGAATTGTCTTCCGCGCTCTACGGCGAAGTCGCTTGGAAACCCTTGGCGGGACTGCGTGTGACAGGTGGTCTTCGCGGGGACTATTATCACTATTCCGTGCGTGCACGAGATTCTGTTGCGGCGTCGCTGGGCGAAGGCAGTGGCTCAGCGTCGATTCTCTCTCCCAAGGCGTCAATCGCCTATCAGGTTACGCCGCATCTTGAACTCTACGCCAACTGGGGCCGTGGATTCCATTCCAACGATGTTCGGGGTGCGGTCAACAGGGACACGCCTGTTCCCGTTCTGGTTCGCGGCATCGGCAAGGAACTGGGAGGACGCATTCAATTCTCCGGGGTCACGTTAACCGCGACTTACTGGTGGCTGCATGTCGGCAGCGAACTTCGTTTCATTGGCGATTCCAATGCTGTTGAACCGTCGGGTGCCAGTGGGCGTCATGGCTATGAAATCGTCGCCTTCTGGCGGCCGTTCCCTTGGCTTGCGCTTGATGGAAACTATACCGCCAGCCATGCGCGCTTCGACAATGGCGATCACATCCCCAATGCATTTGAGAACGCGGCTTCAGCCGGTGCCGCCATCATTCTTGATCCCTGGGAAGCCAGCATTCGGGTGCGCCACCTTGGACCTTCTCCGCTTGTCGAGGACAACAGTGTCCGGGATCGAGGCAGCACCGTCATGAATGCCCGGGCCGCGTGGAAGGGCAAGAAGGTCGAGATATTTGGAGAAGTGCTGAACATCTTCGACAGCCGGGACAAGGACATCGCCTATTATTACGAGTCCTACATCCCCGCCTTCGATGCAGGTGCTCCGGTGGAAGGCCGGTTGAGCCGCGTGGTCGAGCCTCGAACTGTGAGGATTGGCGCAAAGGTCAATTTCTAGCGAAATCCCTTGATGGGCGGCGCTGCAGCACGTCTGCGGCGCCATCCTTCGTTTGTATATTCCTCAATCGCCGAGCCAATCATGCACCTCACGAAGTCACTGCCATCCCTGTCTCTGCGCCGACGAATTGGTGCCTTGTTTGCCGGATTGATCGCCGCCAACATTGGGGTCTGGGTCTGGGCATTCAGCCTGTTTCATGCACAGCCGTTAATGCTCGGCACCGCTGTGCTTGCCTGGGGGCTGGGCCTGCGTCACGCGGTTGATGCCGATCATATTGCGGCGATTGACAATGTGACCCGCAAGCTGATGCAGGACGGGCAGCGCCCGGTTTCGGTCGGATTCTGGTTCGCGATCGGGCATTCCGGAATCATTGCCATAGCATCGATCATCATTGCGGTGACGGCCAGCGCGCTGTCGCAGTTCGGCGCCTTCAAGGAAATCGGTGGCGTGATTGCAACCGTGATTTCCGCGCTTTTCCTGTTCACGATCGCCGGCATGAACCTGGTCATCCTGCGCTCTGTCTGGCGGACTTTTGCCCATGTTCGTGCAGGCGGCAGCTATGCCGAGGACGATCTTGATCTGCTATTGGGTGGGCGCGGTCTGCTTTCCAGACTGTTCAGGCCGATGTTCCGCCTCGTGAACAAAAGCTGGCATATGGCCCCGCTGGGGTTTCTGTTCGGGCTTGGGTTCGATACAGCAACCGAAGTTGCCATTCTGGGCATGTCGGCCAGCCAGGCCGCCGATGGCCTGTCGATCGGGACAATCCTGGTCCTGCCCGCCCTGTTCGCGGTCGGTATGGCCCTCATCGATACGGCGGACGGCGTGGTGATGCTGGGCGCTTATGAATGGGCCTTCGTGAAGCCGATCCGCAAGCTCTACTACAACATCACCATCACCCTGATCTCGGCCATCGTGGCGATTGTCATTGGTGGAATCGAAACGCTGGCCCTGATTGGCGACAAGCTGGCCCTTACGGGTGCGCCATGGCGGATCGCCATTGAACTGGGTGAAAATTTCAATGGTCTGGGCTTCGCCATCATCGGTCTTTTCGTGTTCTGCTGGCTGGCGAGTTACGCGATCTATCGATGGAAGCGGTTCGATGAAATCGAGGTTTCGGTCGGTGCCTGACCGTCCACGTTGCGTGAAGCAACATCATCAATTGGCTTGGCTGGCATTTTCGTCTAGAGCGCGCGGTGAAGGATCGGGGTAACCCGCCCTTCAATGATCGCGCCGGTGCCCCGCAAGGGGCTTAATCGGGAATGCGGTGCGGGAGCGTGCTCCCAAATCCGTGGCTGTCCCTGCAACTGTAAGCGGATAGCGCGATGCACATGCTCCTGAATTCAGGAGCAGCCACTGGGCAGCGCGCAAGCGCCAAGTCTGGGAAGGCGTGCATCAAGCTGTGACCCGCGAGCCAGGAGACCTGCCGGCGCACCGGTCGCTCTTGCCTGATCCAGGGGATGGTCACGGCACGGTAACTCTCCGTCTGAGCGACGAAGCTGTGTGGCTGGGGCTGCACGGGTTGCGTGGTTACGGGTGCTTTGTCGCGCCCGCCCGTCGTCGCGCGCCGACCGGACTTGTCCGGCAAGCCCCGCCGTGTCTCGCTCTGGCGCGCGGGGAAGTTACTATGCCAGACCTGTCCAAGGCGTCCCTGTCCAAGGTGCCGGTCACCATCATCACGGGCTTTCTGGGCGCGGGGAAAACCACGCTCATCAGCCACCTGATCCACAATGCCGGTGGCCGCAGGCTGGCCGTGGTGGTCAACGAATTCGGTTCGCTGGGTGTGGATGGCGAGATTCTGCAGTCCTGCGCCATTCCTGATTGCCCGGCGGAAAACATCGTAGAGCTGGCCAATGGCTGCATCTGCTGCACCGTGGCGGACGATTTCATCCCGACGGTGGAAAAGCTGCTGGCGCTTGATCCGCGCCCCGATCACATCCTGATCGAGACATCGGGTCTGGCGTTGCCAAAGCCGCTGCTCAAGGCGTTCGACTGGCCTGCGATCCGCAGCCGGATCACCGTGGACGGCGTGCTGGCGCTGGCCGATGCCGAAGCGGTCGCGGCAGGCCGGTTCGCGCCCGATGTGGCAGCGCTTGACGCCCAGCGCGCCGCCGATCCGAGCATCGATCACGAGACGCCGCTGTCGGAAGTGTTCGAGGATCAGCTGGCCTGCGCCGACATGATCCTGCTGACCAAGGTCGATCTGGCCGGACCCCAAGGCGTAGCCGCCGCGCGCGCGATCATTGCGGCAGAGCTTAGTCGCCCGGTTCCGGTGATAGAACTGACCGAAGGCGTGGTCGATCCGCGTGTGATCCTGGGGCTTGATGCCGCAGCCGAGGACGACATCGCCGCGCGCCCATCGCACCATGATGGTGAGGATGATCACGAACACGACGACTTTGACAGCACCGTTATCGAATGGGGCGAGATCGCCGATCCGGCGGCGCTGGTCGCGCGGATCGAGACGCTGGCCCGCGATCACCATATCCTGCGCGTAAAGGGCTATGCCGCCGTTGCGGGAAAGCCGATGCGGCTGCTGGTGCAGGCGGTGGGCGCGCGGGTGCGGCACCAGTACGATCGCCCGTGGCGCCCTGACGAGCCGCGCCGCACCACGCTGGTCGCCATTGCCGAGCACGATCACGTCGACGCCGATGCCATTCGCGCGGTGCTGCTGGCGTAAGGCGCGGGCCATGCACGTCATTTTCCGCGAAACGCACGGGATGGAGGAAACCGCCGTCCCGCAGGATCTGGGGCAAGAGCCCGCGGATCTTGTGGTCCTGTCCTTTTCGGACAGCGATCTGGGGGCGTTCGCGGCGGCATGGCATCAGGCCCGTGCAGACGATGCGACATTTCCTTCGCTGCGGCTCGCCAATCTGGCGGCGCTGATGCATCCGCTGTCGGTCGACACGTATGCCGAGCGGACGCTGTCGGGCGCAAAGGCGATCCTGATCCGGCTGATCGGCGGCACGCCCTATTGGAGCTACGGGCTGCAACAGGTCGAGGCGCTGGCCCGGTCGCGCGGGATCGTGCTGGCCGTGCTGCCCGGCGACGGCTTTGAGGATGCGCGGCTGGATGCGGCCTCGACCGTGCCGGTGACCGCGTTGCGCGAACTTGCGCAGTGGTGCGATGCTGGCGGTGCAAGGGCGGCGCAGGCGGCGCTTGCCGCGCTGTCGCAGCTGGCGGGGCTGATTGATGCCCCCGCCCGGACATTCGATCCGCTGCTGATGGCGGGAGGCTGGCATCCCGGCCGGGGCGTGATCGATCTTGAAGCCTTTGCGCGCGATCCCGCAAGGCCGCTGGTCCTGATCGTGTTCTATCGTTCTTACCTGACCGCCCACGATCTGGACCCATTTGCCGCCCTGCATACCGCGTTCGAGCAGCGCGGTTTCGATGCATTGTCGATCTTCGTCCCCTCGCTGAAAGCCCCGCAGGTGCGCGAACAGGTGGACCGCTGGGTGCGCGGGCTTGGCCCGGCAGCGATCATCAACGCTACCGCTTTTTCCGCGCGGGGCGATGACGGCGCCACCCCGCTTGATGGCGCGGGCGTTCCCGTGTTTCAGCTGGCGCTGGCCACGTCCGGGCGCGCGGGATGGGCAGCGGCTTCGCGCGGGCTTTCCCCGGCAGACCTTGCCATGCACGTGGTCTTGCCCGAAATTGACGGGCGGGTGTTTGCAGGCGTCGCCAGCTTCAAGGAGGCGGGGACGCGCGATCCCGCGCTTGGCTTTGCCCGCACCATCCATCGCGCCGATGCAGGCCGGGTTGGGGCGATCACCGCGCGGGTGGCGGGCTGGATCGCACTTGCCCAAACGCCGGTTGCAGAACGGCGGGTTGCGCTGGTCCTGTCTACTTATCCCGGCAAGACATACCAGATGGCCCACGCCGTGGGGCTGGATGCGCTGGCTTCTGCCGAGGCGATCCTGGCCGATCTGGCCGAGGCGGGATATGCCACTGACGCGCAGGCCGGACTGGCAGCGCTCCTTCAATGCACACATCAGCACTGGCCGATGGCAGAGTACCGCAAGGCTTTGGCAGCACTGCCCGATACCCTGCGCGCTGAACTTTTCGCCGCATGGGGCGAGCCGGAAGCCGATGCTGCCGCCGCCGATGGCGCGTTCCGTTTTGCCGCGCTGCCCATCGGCAACGCGCTGGTAGCCTTGCAGCCCGAACGCGGCGAACGCGCCCATCGCGACGGCGACTATCACGACCTGTCCCGCTGCCCGCGCCATGGCTATGTGGCGTTCTACCTGTGGCTGCGCCAGCGAAGCGTGGACGCGCTGGTGCATATCGGCGCACATGGCACACTGGAATGGCTGCCGGGCAAATCAGTCGCGCTGTCCGATGCTTGCTGGCCCGAGGCGCTGACCGGCGCGATGCCGGTGATCTATCCGTTCATCGTCAACGATCCCGGCGAAGCGGCGCAGGCCAAGCGCCGGATCAGCGCGGTTACGATCGGGCACGTTCCCCCGCCACTGGTGCAAACGCAAAGCGGTGCGGGGCTGGCCCGGATCGAGGCGCTGCTGGATGAATTCTCCAACGCTGGCGGGCTGGACCCGGCCCGCCGCGACCGTCTGCAAGTGAACATCCGCGACGAAGCGCGCGTGCTGGGACTTGAGGCGGAACTGGGCCTTGATGACGCGGCCACGCTGGTCGAGGCGATCACCCGGATCGACCGCTTCGTTTGCGATGTAAAGGACAGCCAGTTCGGTGACGGGCTGCATGTGTTCGGGCGGGGAGATCAGGGCGCAGCCGAGCGGGCCGGATTGCTGGCGGCACTCGACGGACGCCGCGTTCCGCCCGGTCCCTCCGGCTCCCCCTTTCGCGGGCGCAGCGATGTGCTGCCAACCGGGCGAAACCTTTATGCGATAGACCCGCGCGCCGTGCCTTCACGCGCGGCCCATGCCCAAGGGGTGACACTGGCAGAGGAGCTGATCCGGCGGCATCTGCAGGATCACGGCGATTATCCGCGCGGGCTGGTGGTCGATCTGTGGGGATCGGCCACGATGCGCACGGCGGGCGAGGAATTCGCCATGGCGCTGCACCTGCTGGGCGCAAAGCCGCTGTGGGACACCGCGTCCGAACGGGTAACAGGCATCGAAATCCTGCCGCTGGCGCTGCTGGACCGGCCGCGTATCGATGTGACGTTGCGGATTTCCGGCCTGTTCCGCGATGCCTTTCCTGCGCTGCCGATACTGTTTGGCCAAGCGGTGCGCGCGCTGTGTTTGTGCGATGAACCGGCGGACTGGAACCCGTTTGCAGGGCAGGCTGCGGCACCGCGCGTCTATGGCCCGGCCCCCGGCAGCTATGGACTGGGTCTTGGCGATGCAGCCGAGGTCTATACTGAAGCGGCCCGGCGCGCTGCTGGTGAGGCATGGCTGGCGGCATCGGACCATGCGTTTGACGCAGCCTCCGATGCGATCGGAACCTTTGCCGATCCTGACGGCCTGCGCCAGCGTGTTGAAGGAGCGGACGCCTTTGTCCATCTTCAGGACTTGCCCGAAACCGATCTGCTGCTGGCCGCCGATTATGCCGCGCACGAGGCGGGCTTTGCCGCTGCCAAGGCGCTGATCGGTGGTTCGGCGGCGCTCTACCACCTCGACAATCGCGATCCGGGGCGCACCGTTGCGCGCACCCTGACCGAAGAGATCGCCCGCGTGGTCCGCGCCCGCGCGGCGCACCCAGGCTGGGTGGCGGGCATGATGCGGCACGGCTTTCGCGGGGGGGCAGAACTGGCCGCGACGCTGGACCATATGGGTGCCTTTGCGCACCTTTCAGGCAGCGTACCGCCGCATCTGTTCGACCTTTATCACGACGCGACACTGGGCCAGACCGATGTTCGCGCATTTCTTGAACGCGAGAATCCGGCTGCGCTGGCGGCGATGGAAGCCCGCTTTGCCGCGCTCCATGCCGCCGGGCTGTGGCAGACCCGGCGCAATTCCATCCTCGCCAGCCTGCCAAGGCTTGAGGACAGGGCATGAGCAGTTTTGCGGTGAAGGGCTGGTGCCCCGATGCCTGGCACCCGATGATGGCGGGCGACGGGCTGCTGGTGCGGGTAAAGCCTCGGCTTGGCCGCCTGACGCGGGCGCAAGTGCTGGGCCTGTGCGATGCCGCCGTGGTGCACGGCAATGGCCTGATCGACATGACCGCCCGCGCCAATCTCCAGCTTCGCGGGGTGCCTGAAACTGGCTGGCAGGCGCTGCTCGACCGGTTGCTGGTGCTGGATCTGGTGGACCCTGACCCTGTCATCGAACAGCGGCGCAACATTCTGGTCGCGCCGGATTGGCGGGTCGGTGATGACAGCCATCGCATTGCGGGCGCGTTGCTGACCCGGCTGGATGAGTTGCCCGATCTGCTCGGTAAAGTGGGCTTTGCCATCGATGCCGGTCAGACCTGCATTCTGGGTGGCGAGGCGGGCGATTTCCGCATTGAGCGCGGCGGCGATGGCGGTCTGATCCTGCGCGCCGATGGCCGCGCCACCGGTATGGCGGTTGCTGCTGGCAGGGAAGTGGACGCGCTGATCGCGCTCGCCCACTGGTTTGCGGCCAGCGGCGGCGCGAAAGCGGGGCGCATGGCGCGACACCGGCTGGTCCTGCCCGAATGGGCCTGTGGCGACATTCTGCCCGCGCCGTCGGCTGCTTGCATCGTGCCGGGCCTTCATGATCTGGGCCTCCGTGATGGGAGTTGGGCCTATGGCTTGCCGTTTGGCCGGATAGAGGCGCGGATACTGGCCGGGATGGTGGAAGCATCGCCCGCCGCAGCGGTGCGGATCACGCCGTGGCGTGTGCTGCTGGTGGAAGGCGCGCCTGCCGTTTGCGCCGGTGGGCTGATCGATAATCCTGCCGACCCGCTGCTGCATGTCGATGCTTGCCCCGGCGCGCCCTGCTGCCCGCAGGCCTCGGTTGAAACCCGCGATCTTGCCCGCCGCCTTGCACCGCATGTCGCCGGGCGGCTGCATGTTTCGGGCTGTGCCAAGGGCTGCGCCCGCCAGCGCGCCGCCGATGTCACGCTGACCGGCCGCGATGGCCTGTTCGATCTTTCCCTGAACGCACCCGCCGGTGCGTTGCCAGTTCGCTCTGCGCTCAGCCCAGCCGAGCTTCTCGCCCATTTCGGAGCCGCTTGATGCCCCATATCTATGAAACCGATGGCGCGGCCATCTATCGCCAGTCTTTCGCCATGATCCGCGCCGAAGCCGATCTGGCGCCCTTTTTCGCTGATGAGGAACCGGTGGCGGTGCGCATGATCCACGCCGCCGGGATGGTGGACCTTGCCGCGCATATCCGCTTCTCACCCGGCTTTGCCAGTGCGGCGCGGGCGGCGCTGGCCGCTGGCGCGCCGGTGCTGTGCGATGCGCGGATGGTGTCCGAAGGGATCACCCGTGCGCGGCTGCCTGCTGATAATCAGATCATCTGCACCCTGAATGCGCCGCAAGTGCCCGACATGGCGCGGGCAATGGGTAACACCCGCTCTGCCGCCGCACTGGAACTGTGGCGGCCGCATCTGGCAGGCGCGGTGGTGGCCATCGGCAACGCGCCAACCGCGCTGTTCCATCTGCTGAATATGCTGGAAGATCCCGATTGCCCGCGCCCTGCGGCGGTCATCGGCTGTCCGGTGGGCTTTGTCGGCGCGGCCGAATCCAAGGCCGCGTTATGGGCCGCGCCGCCGGTGCCGTGCTGCATCGTTGAAGGGCGGCTGGGCGGCAGCGCGATCACGGTTGCTGCGATCAACGCTTTGGCGAGCGGCACCGAATGAGCGCGGCCCTTTCCTGCGGGACGATCCACGGCGTGGGTTTGGGTCCGGGTGCGCCCGATCTGTTGAGCGTTCGCACTGACCGGCTGGTGCGTGGCGCCCGCCACGTGGCCTATTTCCGCAAGGCCGGGCGACCAGGACAGGCGCGGCGGATTGTCGAAGGAATGCTGCGCCCCGACGTGATCGAAATCCCGATGGAATATCCGGTGACGACCGAGATTCCGTTATCCGACCCGCGCTACAACGACTGTCTTTCCGCTTTCTATGCCGAATGCACGCAGCGATTGGTCATGCTGGCGCAGGCAGGCGAAGACGTGGTCGTGCTGTGTGAGGGCGATCCGTTTTTCTACGGTTCATTCATGCATTTGCACACCCGGCTGGCGGGCACGGTTCCGGTGGCAGTGGTTCCGGGTATCACCGGCATGGCCGGGGCGTGGAACGCAACCGGCATCCCGATCACCTGGGGCGACGATGTGCTGACCATCGCGATGGCGACCCTGCCCGAGGATGAACTGGTGCGACGCATCCGCGATACAGATGCGCTGGTGGTGATGAAGATCGGGCGCAACCTGCCCAAACTGCGCCGCGCGGTGGCCGCTGCCGGGCGCGAGGATGCGGCATGGCTGGTCGAACATGCCGCCATGCCAGGTCAGCGGGTCACGCGGCTGATCGAGGCCGAAACGGTCACGCCCTATTTCTCGATCCTGCTGATTCACGGCCAGGGGCGCCGGCCATGAGTGCCGGGGCCATGAGCGGCTGGCTGGCCATCGCCGGTCTGGGGCCGGGCGACGAGGCGCTGATTACGCCCGAAGTCACCGCCGCTCTGGCCGGGGCAAGCGATGTCATCGGCTATATTCCCTATGTCGCCCGGATCGCCCCGCGCGCCGGGCTGACACTGCATCCGTCCGATAACCGGGTGGAGCTGGACCGGGCCGCCCATGCGCTGGAACTCGCGGCGCAGGGGCGGCGCGTGGTGGTGGTATCATCGGGCGATCCGGGCGTTTTCGCGATGGCCGCCGCCGTGTTCGAGGCGCTGGAGGCAGGCCCGGCCCACTGGCGCGATCTCGACATCCGGGTGCTGCCCGGCATCACCGCGATGCTGGCCGCCAGCGCGCGGGCGGGGGCGCCGCTGGGTCATGATTTTTGCGCGATCAATCTGTCGGACAATCTCAAGCCGTGGAATTTGATCGAAAAACGGTTGCGGCTGGCGGCAGAGGCGGACTTTGCCATGGCCTTCTACAACCCGAGGTCAAAAGCCCGGCCCGAAGGTTTCGAACGTGTGCTGGAATTGCTGCGCGAAGTGTGCGGCCCGGATCGCCCGATCTTGTTCGCCCGCGCCGTATCGACGCCCGACGAGCAATTGCGGATCGTACCGCTGGGTCAGGCCCGTGCAGACATGGCCGACATGCGGACCATGGTGATCGTCGGATCAAGCCTGACGCGGATCATCGAACGGACAAGTGGGCGAAAGCTCGGTCCGATCCTCTACACGTCGCGTTCGGCCTTGGGTTCGGCGTCATGACCCAGCCAGACCAGTACATCTTCCGGGCGATAGCATTCGGCCCGGCCCGGAACGGCAGGGCGATCAATCATCAGGACCGGCAGGCCCAGATCCCGTGCGGCGATCAGCTTGGCCTCTGCGCCTTGCCCGCCAGCGTTCTTGCACACCACCAGATCGATGGCGTGCGCCTCCATCAATGCGCTGTCGCCTGTGGCGGTGAACGGCCCGCGATCGACGATCAGGGTGTGATGGGGCAAGCCCGGCGGCTGGTCTGGCGCATCGACAAAGCGCAACAGATAATGATGCTGCGGCTGGGCAGCGAAGGCTGCCACATGCATCCGGCCCAGCGCCAGCATTACGCGGCGGGAGTGCCCGGCCAGCGCTGCCACCGCACCGTCGATGCTGGCAACGCGGGTCCAGCGGTCTCCGGCGACCGGTTGCCACGCCCGGCGGGTCAGCGCTACATGAGGCACTCCGGCCAGGCGGGCCGCCTCCACGGCATGGCTGCTCATCGTTGCGGCAAAGGGGTGGGTCGCGTCCACCAGATGAGTCACGCGGTGGTGGCGCAGATAATCGGCCAGCCCCGCCACACCGCCGAACCCGCCGACACGCACCGGCACCGGTTGAGCGCGGGGGTTTTCGGTCCGTCCGGCATAGCTGAGCGTCGTCGCAATGCCCCGCGCGCCAAGCAGGCGGGCAAGCGCGCTGGCCTCTGTCGTGCCGCCCAGCAGGAGGACGTTGGGCATGGCTGATATGGCTCCTGAAGCGTGGTTGACGATCATCGGCATTGGCGAGGACGGGCCGGACGGCCTTTCCGCCGCCGCCCGCACGGCGCTGGCGCAGGCCGGACTGGTCATGGGACCGGCACGGCACCTGTCGCTGCTGCCCGCGATTACCTGTACCATGATCGAATGGCCAGTACCCTTTGCCGATGGCATTGCCCTGCTGATGCAACATCGCGGGCAGCGGGTGGTGATGCTGGCATCGGGCGATCCGTTCTGGTTCGGGGCGGGAAGCAGTGTGGCGCGCCTGCTTGATCCGGGCGAATGGGTGGCGATCCCCGCGCCTTCCACTTTCACGCTGGCGGTTGCGCGGCTGGGCTGGCCGGTTCAGGATGTGGCCTGTCTTGGCCTCCATGCCGCGCCGTTAGATCGGCTCAAGCCCCACCTGGCACCAGGGCGGCGCGTCATTGCACTGTTGCGCGATGGCGCGGCGGTGGCCGCGCTGGCGGACTATCTGACCGGCCAAGGCTTTGGCGCGTCAGCGTTGCATGTGATGGAAGCGCTGGGCGGGCCGCGCGAACGGGTTCGCACCGCGCGCGCCGAGGGGCTGTCTTTCACCGACATCGCCCATCCGGTAGCGGCCGGGATCGAGTGTGCCGGGCATGGCCCGTCCTTGCCGCTGACGGCGGGCCGACCGGACCACTGGTTTGCGTCCGACGGGCAGTTGACCAAGCGTCCGGTACGCGCGCTGACGCTATCGGCGCTGGCCCCGTGTGCGGGTGAGCTGCTGTGGGATATTGGCGCGGGATCGGGATCGATCGGGATCGAATGGCTGCTGGCCCACCTGGCCAACCGGGCCTGTGCGATAGAGGCGGATCCGGTGCGCGCGGACCGTGTGCGGGCCAACGCCGCTGCGCTGGGCGTTGATCGGCTGAAAGTTGTCGTCGGGATTGCGCCGGATGCCCTGCCACCGGGACCATTGCCCGATGCGGTGTTCATCGGCGGTGGTTTATCGGAAGCCTTGCTGGACACGCTATGGGCACGTTTGCCCGCCGGAACGCGGCTGGTGACCAATGCGGTGACGCTGGAATCAGAAGCGCTGCTAGCCCGGTGGCATGGCCAGAAGGGCGGGAGCCTCCTGCGCATCGAACTGGCCGACGCCGCACCGCTGGGCAACCGGCACGGCTGGCGCGCGCGCTATCCGGTGGTGCAATGGAGCGTGACGCTGTGATCATCGCCGGGTTCGGCTTTCGGTCAGGCGTCGGCCTGCCTTCGCTGCGCGCGGCGTTCGCGCTGGCGGAGCAGGGGCAACCGCCGGTGACGCATCTGGCCACGGCGCAAGACAAGCTCGCAGCGCTGCTCCCTCTGGCCGAAGCGCTGGGCCTGCCGCTGATGGGCGTGGCGTCCGATGCACTGGCTGCCGTTTCCACCCCCACGCGCTCCATCGCCAGCCTGAACGCTCGTCACGTCGGCAGCGTGGCCGAAGCGTCCGCGCTTGCCGCTGCTGGCGCGGGTGCGCGCCTGCTGTCGCCGCGCCACATCTCCCCCGATCGCATGGCGACGTGCGCCATTGCTGCCAGTGTCAACCTTCAGGGAACCCCGACATGACCGTCCACTTCATTGGCGCCGGTCCCGGCGCGCCCGATCTTCTCACTTTGCGCGGACGCGATCTGATCGCGGGCAGCCCGGTGTGCCTTTATGCCGGGTCGCTGATCCCGGTCGCCGTGCTGGATCATTGCCCGCCGGGCGCCCGGATCGTGAACACCGCGCCGCTGGAACTGGACCAGATCATGGCCGAAATCGCCGCCGCCCATGCCGCCGGGCACGATGTGGCGCGGCTGCATTCGGGCGATCTTTCGGTGTGGTCTGCCATGGGCGAGCAGTTGCGCCGCCTGCGCGCGCTGGACATTCCCTTTACGATCACACCCGGCGTCCCGGCTTTCGCCGCCGCCGCCGCTGCGCTGGAGGCAGAGCTGACCCTGCCCGCGCTGGCGCAATCGCTGGTGCTGACCCGCACACCGGGCCGCGCCAGCACGATGCCGCCCGCCGAAAGCCTGGCCAACTTTGCCGTGACCGGCGCGACGCTGGCCATTCACCTTTCGGTTCACAATCTGGCGCAAGTGGTGGCGGACCTGACGCCGGCCTATGGCGCGGATTGCCCCGTCGCGGTGGTCTGGCGCGCCAGTTGGCCCGATCAGCGGATCGTGCGCGCCACGCTCGACACTATTGAACAGGCCATCGCCGGGAGCATGGAGCGCACCGCCCTGATCCTGGTCGGGCGGGTGCTGGCGGCGCAGGATTTTGCCGAAAGCAGCCTCTATGCGCCCGGTTATGATCGCCGGTTCAGGCCGCAGGATGCCACGTCACGTTTTGGCGGTGCGGCCGAATGAGCGCGCGCCACCAGACTCCGGGATTGATGATCGCCGCCCCCGCATCGGGCACAGGCAAGACCACGGTGATGCTGGGCCTGCTGCGCGCCCTGACCGAAGACGGGCTGGCGGTGCAGCCGTTCAAGAGCGGGCCGGACTATATCGACCCGGCGTTTCACCGCGCGGCGAGTGGCAGGCCGTCGTTCAATCTCGATAGCTGGGCGATGGAGGACGATCTGATCGCTGCCATTGCGGCGCAGGCCGGGGGCGCGGACATGGTGCTGGCCGAAGGGTCGATGGGGTTGTTCGATGGCGTGGCCAGCAAGGGTGCGTCGGGCAATGGTGCCAGCGCCGACATGGCCCGCCGGATGGGCTGGCCGATCGTGCTGGTGCTGGATGTGTCGGGGCAGGCGCAGTCCGCCGCCGCCACCGCGCTGGGGTTCAGCAGCCTTGATCCGGGGCTGCCATTTGCCGGGGTGATCCTGAACCGCGTGGCCAGTCCGCGTCATGAACGGCTGGTGCGCAAGGGCATGGAGGCGGTGGGCATTCCGGTGCTGGGCGCCCTGCCAAGGCGCGGCGACCTGACCCTGCCCGAACGCCATCTGGGGCTGGTTCAGGCGGTGGAGCATCCCGACCTTGATCGCGCGATTGCCGAGTTTGCAGCGTTCCTGCGCGCCCATGTCGATCTTGACGTTATTCGCCTTGCCGCTGGTGCCGCACCACAAGCCGACGGCGGCAACCTGCCTGCCCCTCCGGCCCAGCGGATCGCCATGGCGCGCGATGCGGCCTTTTCGTTCGTCTACCCGCATCTGATCGAAGGCTGGCGGCGCGCCGGGGCGGAGATCCTGCCATTCTCGCCGCTGGCCGATGAAGCGCCTGCCGCCCATGCCGATCTGGTGTGGTTGCCCGGCGGCTATCCCGAACTGCACGCCGGGACCATTGCGGCGGCTGCAACATTCCTGTCCGGCCTGCGCTGCCATGCGCAAACGCGGCCCGTGCACGGCGAATGCGGCGGCTATATGGTGCTGGGGCAGGGGTTGATCGACAAGAGCGGAGAACGGCACCGGATGGCCGGGCTGCTGGGGCTTGTCACCAGCCATGCCCAGCGCAAGATGCACCTTGGCTATCGCCATGCCGAACTGCTGGTGCCGGTATCGCGCCTTGCCGCCGGGACCAGGCTGCGCGGGCACGAGTTCCACTATTCAACCATTGCCGAACAGAGCGACGCGCCGCTGGCGCTTGTGACCGATGCCGAAGGCGCGGCGGTGGCCGAAAGCGGATCGCATCGCGGCCATGTCACCGGCAGCTATTTCCACATGATCGCGCCCGCTTCGTGCCGAGATGCCCAATGATCGACCTCCACCTGATCGGTATCGGCACTGGCAACCCCGATCACCTGACAGCGCAGGCTGTCGCGGCGATGAACCGTGCCGACCTGATCCTGTTGCCGCGCAAGGGGCAGGCCAAGTCCGATCTGATCGACCTGCGCCGGGAGATCTGCGCGCAGGTGCTGACGGGGCCAACGCGGATTGTGGAATTTGACTTGCCAGTGCGCGGCAATGGGGCCACTTATCTGGATGACGTCAACGCTTGGCATGATGCCATTGCCGATGCGTGGCGGGTGCAGATCGCCGAACATTTGCCCGGCGGTGGCAAGCTGGCGCTGCTCGTCTGGGGTGATCCCTCGCTGTATGACAGCACCTTGCGCATTGCTGACCGGCTGCGCAGCGCGGGGGTGGAAATCGCCGTGCGGGTGGTGCCGGGCATCACCAGTATTCAGGCGCTGACCGCTGCCCATGCCATGCCGTTGAACCCGCTGGCCGGCCCGGTGACGATCACCACCGGGCGGCTGCTGCGCGCCCATGGCTGGCCTGCCGGAGCCGACACGATTGTCGTGATGCTTGACAGCGGTTGCGCGTTCGAGGGGCTGCAACCGCAAGGCATCACCATCTGGTGGGGCGCTTATCTGGGCATGGCGCACGAGGCGCTGGAACAGGGCCCCCTGGCGCAAGCCGGTCCCCGGATCGCGTTGCGCCGGGCGGAACTGCGCGCGCGCCATGGCTGGATCATGGATGTCTATCTCATGCGAAGGGAATTGGCCGATGGAACCTGAAAACCAAGTAGAAGTTGCAGGCGGCGATGCCCGCCACGCCGAAAAGATGCGCAAGAAGCAGACCGCGCAGGCCAAGATCATGGCCAGCAAGACCCGCGAACAGGGCCTGCTGATCGTCCACACCGGCAAGGGCAAGGGCAAAACCAGCGCGGCGCTGGGCATGGTGGTTCGCGCCATTGGCCACGGCATGAAAGTGGGGGTGGTCCAGTTTGTCAAAGGGGCGATGAAAACGGGTGAAAAGGCCGTGTTCGATGCCTTTCCCGACAATGTCGAATTCAAGCCGATGGGCGAGGGTTTTACCTGGGACACGCAGGACCGCACACGCGATATCGCGGCCGCCCGCGCCGGCTGGGACGAGGTCAAGCGCATGATCGCCGATCCCAGCTATCACATGGTGCTGGCCGACGAACTGAACATCGTGCTGCGGTATGATTATCTGCCGGTCGATGAAGTGGTGGCGGTGCTGACCGCGCGCGACATGATGAAGCACGTTATCGTCACAGGCCGCAACGCCCCCGAGGCGCTGATCGAGGCGGCCGACCTTGTTACCGAAATGACCATGGTCAAGCATCCATTCCGCTCCGGCGTGAAGGCCCAGGCCGGCATTGAATTTTGACCGGGGATCGAGTTCTGAGCGCGGTCCCGCCTGTGTTCGGCGCGGAATTTGCGGAGCAATTCATGCAATTGCTGCGCTGGCGGCGCGATGTCCGGCATTTCGACCGCCGCGCCGTGGGCGAAGCGGACATGCGCGCGCTGCTGGCCTGTGCCTCGCTTGCGCCGTCGGTCGGCAATGCGCAGCCGTGGCGATTTGTGCGGGTGCGGACGCCTGACATCCGCGAGGCGCTGGCCGCCCATGCCGATGGGCAAAGTGCACAAGCGGCGGAGCGTTATGCCGGGCAGGCGCGGCACGATCACTACCTGTCGCTAAAGCTGCACGGCTTGCGTGAAGCGCCCGAACTGATGGCGGTGTTCTGCGATGAACTGCCCGAGGCGGGGCACGGCCTTGGCATTGCCACCATGCCTGAAATGCTGCGATATTCCTGTGTGCTGGCGATCCACAATCTCTGGCTCGCGGCACGGCTGCGCGGCATTGGCCTTGGCTGGGTGTCGATCGTTGATCCGCCTTTGGTTCAGGCCATGCTGGATGTACCCGCGCATTGGTCGCTGATCGCGCTGCTGTGCATTGGCTATCCGGCAGACACATCCGACACACCCGAACTGGAACGGCACGGTTGGCAACCGCGTGAACCGTGGAGCGACCGGGTGTTCGAACGATGATTTTCAATCAAAGGACCAGAAAACCATGCTGATACCCGTGGAGGACGGCCCCGCTATCGTGGCCTGCAACACTTGCCGCCATAGCGCCGATGCGCGTGAGGACTCCGCCGGGACGCGCGGCGGCGCGCAACTGGTGGCGGCGCTGCGACAGGTACAGGAGAGCGACGCGCGCTATGCCGGGGTGGCGGTGCAGGAGATGCCGTGCCTGTTCGCCTGCACCGATTTCTGCACAATCCACCTGCGCGCGCCCGGCAAGGTCGGCTATGTTCTGGGCCGGTTCACGCCGGACGAGGACGCCGCCACCGCCATTCTGGACTATGCGGTCCACTATGCCGCCAGCGAACATGGCCGGGTGCCGTTCAAGCAATGGCCGCAAGGCGTGAAGGGGCATTTCATAACCCGCACCCCGCCGCAGGGCTTCGTTGCGGAATGAGCCGGTTTGCGTCCCTTGCCGCCTTTGAAGCGGCGCTTGAGCGTTTGCCTGTGGCCGATGCGGACGCCATCACCGCTGCGCGGGCGCGGCAGGCCAGCCTGACCAAGCCCGCCGGATCGCTGGGGCGACTGGAAGACATCGCGGTGTTTATGGCCGGATGGCAGGGCACGGCGCAGCCGGTGATCGAACAGGGCCGCGCGGCGATCTTTGCCGGGAATCATGGCTTCGTTGTCCACGGGGTCAGCGCCTTTCCCGCCAGCGTGACTGCCGCGATGGTCGGCAATTTCGCTGCCGGAGGTGCCGCCATCAACGCACTGGCCGGGGCCGCCGGACTTGATCTGCGGGTCATCGCACTCGATCTGGACCGGCCCACGGCGGACTTCACCATCGCTGCGGCAATGGACGAGACGGAGTGCCTTGCTGCACTTGCTGCCGGAGCGGCGGTGGTGGAGCCGGGGCTGCACCTGCTGGTCGTTGGCGAAATGGGCATTGGCAATTCAACCGCCGCCGCCGCGCTTTGCGCGCGCAGTTATGGCGGCAGTCCCGCGCAATGGGCCGGGCCGGGAACGGGCGTTGATGCGGGCGGAATTGCGCGCAAGGTAGCCGTGGTAGAGCGGGCGCTGGCCTTTCATGCCGATGCGCCGGACACCCCGTTTGAAATCCTGCGCCGGTTGGGCGGGCGCGAAATCGCAGGCGTTGCCGGGGCCGTGCTGGAGGCGCGCCGTCTGCGCATCCCGGTGGTGCTGGACGGGTTCATCAGTTGCGCCGCACTGGCGCCGCTGGCCGCCGCCGTTCCGGCGATCACCGATCATTGTCTGGCGGGCCATTGTTCGGCTGAACCGGGGCATATCCGCTTGCTGGAGCATCTGGGCCTTGATCCCCTGCTGTCGCTGGGGATGCGATTGGGCGAAGGCAGCGGCGCGGCGCTGGCCGTGTCGGTAATCCGGGCAGCGCTGGCCACGCACAACGGCATGGCCACTTTTGCGCAGGCCGGGGTGGCAGACGGCCTGTGAGCAGCTTTCCCCTTTATCTCCTGCGCCACGGTGAACCGGAAGGCGCGGGGCGGCTGATTGGTCTTACCGATGCGCCGCCTATTGCCGCCGGTATCGCGGCCTGCGCCGATCAGGCGCGGAATCTGGCGGCTGAAGTGCTGATCGCTTCCGACCTGTCGCGGGCGCGTTTGGCGGGCGAGGCCATTGCCCTTGCGACCGGTGCGCCGCTGTCAATCGATCCGCGCTGGCGCGAACTGGACTTTGGCGCATGGGACGGGATGGCTCCCGGCGATGTAGAAGGCGCGGCACTGGCGCGGTTCTGGGACGATCCCGATGGCCATGCGCCGCCCGGTGGAGAACGCTGGTCGGCGCTGGTGGAACGAGTATCCAGCGCCCTTGGCGATCTGGCCGCGCGGCCGACGCTGATCGTCACGCATGGAGGCGCGATGCGGGCGGCGCTGGCGGTGTTGTGCGGGTTTGACATGCACCAGACGTGGGCCGTTGACCTGCCCTACAATTGCCTGCTGACGTTGCGCGTCTGGCCCGGAGCAACCCCCACGGCACAGATCGCGGGGCTTTATCCGTGAGGGGCTTCATCATCGCCCTGCAATTCCTGACGCGGCTGCCTATGCCAGCTCCACTGCGGACAATCGTCGTGGATGATGCCGCGTTTGCCCGGTCGATGCGCTGGTTTCCCGCTGTAGGCCTGGTTATTGGTGCAGCGGTTGCGGGAGCCGCATGGGCAGGCGCGCTGGTCGATCACCGGCTGGGCGCATTAGCCGCACTGATCGTCTGGGTGGGCGTGACCGGCGCGCTGCACCTTGATGGCCTGGCCGACCTCGCCGATGCCAGCGGCGCGGCGCATAAAGATCGCGAGCGGCTGCTGGCCGTTCTGGCCGATCCCCATGTCGGCAGCTTCGGCGTTGTCGCGATTGTGCTCCAACTGCTGAGCAAGTTGGTGCTGCTGGATATGCTGGTGGATGCACGGGCGTTTGGCGCGCTGGTACTGGTGCCGTTTGCCGCGCGCATCGGCCCGCTGGTGTGGACATGGTGGCTGATGCCGCTGCATCAGGGGCTGGCGGCTCGATTCCGTTCCGCCATCGGCCCGATCGATCTTGCGGGCTGGGCGGCCGCGCTGGCAGCGGCGGCGTGGTTCACTCCGGCGCTGCTTGTCACACCATTGCTCGTTCTGTGGTGGGGGTGGCACGTGCGCCGCGCGTTGGGCGGGATTTCCGGCGATGGCCATGGTGCAGGCATCGAGTTGATCGAAACCGGCTTGCTGCTGAGCGTGGCAATCACGGGCCTATGGATACACACGACATGAACAGCTTCAGTTTTCACGGCGGCAGGTTGGCCGATGCCATGGCGCAGTTCGGCATGGGCAAGGCGCCGTGGATCGACCTGTCCACCGGCATCAATCCGCATGGCTGGCCCGGCGCGGACAATCTGGCAGTGGACTGGCAGGCGCTGCCCGACACCGGCGCGCTGAACGATCTGGAGGCCGCTGCCGCCGCCTGTTTCGGCACTGACCCAGCCCATGTCTGTGCCGTACCAGGCACGGAGATCGGCCTGCGGATGCTGGGTGACATCCTGCCCGGCGCTGCCATCCACGCCCAGCCCAGCTATCGCACCCATGGCGAAATGATTCCCCGCAGCCGCCCCGTAGCCCTGACCGAGCTGACCGGAACGGAGGAGGCGACCATCATCCTTGCCAATCCCAATAACCCCGATGGCCGGATCATGTCGCCTGCCACCCTGCTTGGCTGGCTGGCGGCGCGGCGCGACAGCGCAGCGTGGCTGGTCGTGGACGAAGCCTTTGCCGATGCCGCCCCGCACAGCAGCCTTGCCGCCCATGTGCAGGACGGACAGCGGCTGATTATCTTCCGCTCGTTCGGCAAATTCTTCGGGCTGGCCGGGGTGCGGCTCGGCTTTGTGCTGGGACCGCGCGCGCTGATCGCGCAATATCGGCAGCGGCTGGGCAGTTGGCCGCTATCGGCAGCGGCGCTGGCCATCGGCACAGCGGCATATCAGGATGTGGACTGGACAGCCGCCATGCGGATGGCCTTGCGTGAACAGGCGGATGCGCTGGACGCGGTGCTGGCGCGGCGGGGCTACAGCGCGATAGGTGCTTGCCCGCTGTTCCGGCTGATCGAAACGGACGATGCCGCCGCGCTGTTCGAACGCCTTGCGCGCCATTCCATCCTGACGCGGCCGTTCGATTACGATCCGCGCTGGCTGCGCCTGGGCCTGCCCGCCGACCGACAGGCGCTGGATCGCCTTGATGCGGCGCTGGCTGATGATTGATCTGACTGCTTTCCTGGCCTTGGTGCTCGACGCGGCAGTGGGCTGGCCTCAGCCGCTGTATCGCCGGATCGGCCATCCTGTGGGCATCTTTGCGCGGATTATCGCCGCGCTGGAACGGCGCTGGAATGTCCCCTCGCGTTCCGATGGACAGCGGCGCATGGCCGGGGCGGTCACCGTCCTGATCCTGCTGGGTATGGCGGGCGGTGCGGGCTGGGTGCTGCAAAGTCTGCTCGTGGCAATCGCCGGGCCTTGGGCCTGGCCCCTGATCGCTGTGCTGGCCTGGCCGGGTCTGGCGCAGCGCAGCCTGTACGACCACGTCCGCCTCGTTGCCGATGCGCTGGAGCGGCAGGATCTGCCAGCCGCGCGCGCCACAGTCGGCATGATCGTTGGCCGCGATACAGCCGCGCTTGATGACGCGGGTGTTGCCCGCGCGGCGATCGAGAGTCTGGCGGAAAGTTTCTGCGACGGGGTGGTCGCGCCGTTGTTCTGGCTGCTGGTGCTGGGGCTGCCCGGTATCTGGGCCTATAAGGCGATCAACACCGCCGACAGCATGATTGGGCACCGCGAGGAGCGATGGCGCGCCTATGGTTGGGCTGCGGCCCGCACCGACGATGCGATGAACCTCATTCCAGCGCGCCTGTCGGGATTGCTGATCTGCCTGTGCGGCGGGGGTGGCTGGCGGATATTGTGGCGCGATGCGTCCAGGCACGCCTCGCCCAATGCGGGCTGGCCCGAGGCCGCGATGGCTGGGGCGCTGGGGCTGCGCCTGGCTGGGCCAATCGCTTATGACGGGATTCTTTCGGACAAGCTCTGGATTGGGGAGGGAGACCGCCCGGCCCGGACAGAGGATATTTGGCGCGGATTGGGCATCTACGCCCGTGCATGTCTGTGCCTGTGGTTCATGGCGGCCGGTATTGCAGGAGGTGCAGCATGGGCGCTATAATGCTTCAGGGCACCGGCTCTGATGTGGGCAAATCCGTGCTGGTGGCGGGGCTGTGCCGCGCCCTGGTGCAGCGGGGTTTGCGGGTCTTGCCGTTCAAGCCGCAGAACATGTCGAACAATGCTGCCGTCACCAGCGATGGCGGCGAGATCGGCCGGGCGCAGGCCTTGCAGGCAATCGCCTGCAAGGTGGAGCCGCATACCGACATGAATCCGGTGCTGCTGAAACCGCAGGCCGACCGCACATCGCAACTGATCGTGCATGGTCGGGTGCGCGGCACATTGGGCGCGGGCAATTTTCGGCAGGCACGGGGCGCGCTGCTCGGCGAAGTTCTGGCCAGCTATAACCGGCTCCGCCGGGCGTGCGACATCGTCGTTGTCGAGGGTGCCGGCTCTCCTGCGGAAATCAACCTGCGCGCTGGCGACATCGCCAATATGGGCTTTGCGCGAGCGGCAGGCGTGCCCGTCGTGCTGGTCGGCGATATTGATCGCGGCGGAGTCATTGCCGCCATCGTTGGCACGAGAACGATCATCGACCCCGCCGACACGGCGATGATCCAGGGTTTCATCATCAACAAGTTTCGGGGGGATCCCGCCCTGTTCGCCGATGGCTACGCCCAGATCGAAAGCCTCTCAGGCTGGCGCGGCTTCGGCGTTGTCCCATGGTTGAGCGCGGCGGCGCGGCTCCCCAGCGAGGATGCCGTGGTGCTGGAGAGCGGCAAGGCGCGGGCTGAAAGCCGCAAGCTGATCGCCTGTCCGATCCTGCCGCGCATATCTAATTTCGATGACCTCGATCCGCTGAAGCTCGAACATGGTGTGGACCTGCACATGGTTCCGCCCGGCCAGCCGATCCCGGCAGAGGCCGCACTCATCATCCTGCCCGGGTCAAAGTCGACAATCGCCGATCTGGCCGCTCTGCGTGCAGAGGGCTGGGACATCGATATTTTTGCGCATCACCGGCGCGGCGGGCTGATCCTTGGGCTTTGCGGTGGTTACCAGATGCTCGGCAAAAGCATCGCCGATCCCGATGGGTTTGAAGGTTCGGCCAGCGCTGCCAGCGGCCTTGGCCTGCTTGATGTTGAAACGACCTTGCACGCGCACAAGGCGTTGCGTCCGGTCAGCGGGCTGGCGATGGGCGCGCCATTCCAGGGATATGAAATGCACATGGGGCAAACCAACGGGCCGGATACGGAACAGCCCTTCGCCGTTTTCGCCGATGGCCGCCGCGATGGCGCGATAAATGCGGGCGGCACGGTGTTTGGTTCCTATGTCCACGGCCTGCTGGCTGATGCGGAGCTGCGCCGGGCGCTGCTGTCGCGCATGGATGTAGAAGCCGGGGGCGTGGACTATGGCGCCTCTGTCGAGGCGGCGCTGGACGAGATCGCAGCCGCGCTTGAGGAGCATCTCGATATTGACGCGCTGGTGGCGCTGGCCATGGCGGAGAGACCCGCTTCCGTCCCGGCGGGAGACAGCGCATGAGCAGCGCCTTGTCCCACTTGCTGGTGCTGGGCGGCGCGCGTTCGGGCAAGAGCCGCTATGCGCAAGGCAGGGCAGAGGCCCTGGCGGGTGAACTGATCTATCTGGCCTCAGCCCAGGCCTTCGATGACGAGATGCGCGAGCGGATTGCCCTGCACCGTGCCGATCGTGGGCCGCGCTGGTCAACCGTCGAGGCCCCCCTGGAACTGGCGGAGGCGATCACGGTATATAGCACGCCCGAGACGGTGGTGCTGGTCGATTGCCTGACGCTGTGGGCTTCGAACCTGATGCTGGCGGAACGCGATACGGCTGCCGCTACGGAAGGACTGACGCGCTCGCTTTCAGCCGCACGGGGGCCGGTCATTCTGGTCGCCAACGAAGTGGGTCTGGGCATTGTACCCGACAACGCCCTTGCCAGAAGGTTTCGCGATGTTGCGGGCCGCATCAATCAGGAAATAGCGGCATTGGTTGAAGAGGCAGTCATAATGTTCGCCGGCCTTCCCTTGACGCTGAAACCTAAAGGATGAGCGGCTAGCCATACCACTTGCCACTGTGCAACTCGTGGGGGCAGGTGGTATGGAGCAAAGCCAGATCCAGCGTGTCGGTGAGGCCGCCGGCCATCATTGTGGTGCACAGCTGCCACTAGATGATGTAGCGGGAATAACGGTGTCTGCGGCTCGCTGATTAGCGACTACGCCTTCGGACGCGGGGATCCCCGACCGCAGAGGTAATCACCGAAGTGCGCCAGTGCTCGACTGTCGACCGGTTTTGACAGCCTGGCCCGTTTTTTGTCCCGGTGTTGACACCTGAGCCGGAAACCTTTTGCCCCAGACCCCCATCCGCCCCATCTCACGCTAGCTAAGGCGGGTTGCGGCGAAGCCTGCCGTTTGAGCGGCGCACGTCGAACGGCAGCATTGTCCCAGACCCGGTCAATTCGGCCACGGTGAGCGCTCAAAAACACGGACTACAGAAATCTCTCGCCCGCATGGTTCTCGAACAGAGCAGCATCACGGACATAGCCAAGCAACACCTCGACCTTTTTCTGGCGCGACACCTCTTGCATTTTGGGCAACGAAGCCCCTGCCTTGGCCGCTTCAGTCAGGAATCCGGATCGCAACGAGTGCGCGCCAACCACGGCAGGATCGAGCCCAACCTTTTCGGCGTAGCGCTGGATAAGGCGGGCAACCGAGCGATCTGACATGGGCTCCTTGGTCATCATCCCTTGTGCGTCGGTGCGGTAGAACAAAGGACCCGCCTCTCCTCCCCTTACGCTGAGCCATTCGTTGAGGCGCGCGCCGGGCTTGAGAACCTTGCCCAACGGCACCGCAATGACCTGCCCTTCCCCTTCCTGGTCGGTCTTGGAATGCCTGATCGTCAGCTTGAGCCCTTCCCGCACCAGTTCGAGGTCAGCCAGTTGTAGCGCGACCAATTCGGAACGCCGCAGCGCCGCCGCCAACCCAAGTGCCATGACGGCCCGGTCGCGGATAGCCCGCGGACTTTGGCCTTCAGCAGCTGCAATCATCCGCGCCAGATCAGCTACCAGTATTGCGCTCTTCTTACGCTTCGGCCGCGCGCGCTGCTCGCGCCGGATCCCCGCAAGTGTGTCGCCAATGACATCGCGCGGATCGCGGTGCTGGGGCGCAACCTGCCCTACCCGCCTGTGGTGCCAGGCGATGGCCGCAAGGTGCCGCCCGATGGTACTGTCCGCCCTCCCCGCCTGCGCCAGCGAGGCCAGATACGTTGCCACTGCTTCTGGCATAGCCGGCATAGGCTCAAGATCGCGCGTCCAGCACCATTCTTCGAACTGCCGCCAGTCGCTGTCGTAGGCCCGCACGGTGTTGGCGGCCTTGGAGCGCGCCCGGTACGAGCGGGCCGCCTCGATCTCAGCCGCGAGCTGCGGCGGGATCACATTCCCTAGCGGCGCAAGCGCGGCCTCATCTGAAAGCCCCAAGGCCCTACTGCTGTCATCGTCCACGGCGACACTCCTCAAGTTTCAATGCCGCTGCTGTGCCTTACCTCAGCCTTCGGACGCGGGCGATATTGTCGGTTTCCCCAAATGACCGGACTGAAGATCGGCGGAATCGCAAGACTTTGCTTTCCCAGAATGAGTGGACTGTAGCGTTCGAAAGCAGATTTTGGTAGAATATGCCCGGACCAGGCAGCCCGAGTCCCTGGTAAATTTGCGGATTGGCCATGGCCCAAACCGGCACTGCCCTTACGAGGGCCGATTCAACCGCTTGGAGCATCGCTTGCAGCCGCGAGCCGGTCATCCGTGCCCTTGCCACGTTGCCGAAATTGACCCCGGCAGCGATCGCGGAGGCCTGCGACGAGCTCAGCCTGAGCCGGACGCGAATATTCGAACTTGTCGGGCGCTACCGCGCCGATCCGGTAACCAGTTCCTTGCTCAACAGATCAAGAGGGGTCGCGAAGGGCTTCAAGCGCCTCGCCCCCGACGTTGACCAAGTCATCGCGGATGAGATCGAGCAGTTCCATTTGTCCCGCCCCAAGCCTAAACTTTCGCAACTTGTTCGACGGATCAAGTTCTCCTGCCTCGAGCGCGAATTGCCGCCACCTTCGCGCAAAACGATCGAGGCGCGCGTCGTTGCAATCGATCGCGAGCGATTGGTCGCTGCGCGAGACGGCCGGAAGGCCGCCGATGACCGATATCGACCGATCACTGGATCGTTCACCGCAGACTACCCGCTGCAAGTCGTTCAGATGGACCATACCCCTGCGGACATCATCGTGGTTGATGAGCACTTTCGCAGACCTTTGGGTCGACCCACACTGACGCTTCAGATCGACGTCGCGACGCGTTGTATCCCCGGCTTCTACATTTCGCTGGAAAGTCCCTCGAATACGTCCGTGGGCATGGCGATCCGCCATGCCGTCTTGCCGAAGGCCGATTGGCTGCAGGAACGGGAAGTTGAGATCGATTACCCGATTTATGGCATTCCCGACACTCTCCACCTCGATAATGCCAAGGAGTTCCACTCCCGCGCTCTCGAGCGCGGCTGCCAGCAACACGGGATTGAACTCAACTACCGCCCCATACGCACGCCGCATTATGGAGGCCACATCGAACGGCTTATCGGCACCACAATCGGCGAAGTGCATCTTTTGCCCGGCACGACGTTCTCGAACATCAAGGAAAAGGGCGACTACGACGCCGAAGGTCAGGCGTGCATGACCCTCCGGGACTTCGAGCGCTGGTTCGCCATTCAGATCGGGGTTTATCACGGCACCATCCATAGTGAGCTCGGCCTTCCCCCGCTGACTGCGTGGACCGACGCGCTTGGCATCCGCCCGCTACCACCGCGTCTGCCTGCCGATACCGGCGCTTTCCTCCTGGATTTCCTGCCCTTCGAAATGCGCAAGGCACGGCGCGAGGGCATCGAATTATTCCACCTGTTCTACTGGCACGGAGCGCTCGCCCCTCTGATCGCGAACTCCGACCGGAAGGTCCCGGTCAAATACAATCCGCTCAATCTCTCAGCGGTTTATGTCGAGCTGCCCGATGGCAAATATCTGACGGTGCCGCTCCGGGACCACCGGCGTCCGCCGATCACCAAGTTCGAACACGATCTTGCGCTAAAAACATTGCGCGATCGCGGGCGACAGTCAGTCGATGAGCAATCGCTCTTCTCGATGATTGCCGAGCAGCGTCGGATCGTCGTCGATGCTCTCGCCAAGACAAAATCTGCTCGCAAGACCGCCCAGCGTATCGCTTACGCTTTGCATGACGGGCAGCCCCTGACCAGCAGCCCCCCTCACCCGGCCCTGCCTGACATCGGCCCAGCGGGTAACGACCAACCCATCGTCCCCTTCCAGATCGAGGAGCGATTATGACCGGCCCTTACGATCATCTGTTCCCAGCCTATCGCGAACAGGCGAATTTGAGTGACGAAGCGCGGATTGACTGGTTGAGGCGCGACCGGTGGCTATCGTTGCCGCAAGCCGAGGCAGCTGTGTCCCGGCTTGAGGACCTTCTGACCTACCCGCCGCGTGGACGGATGCCGTGCCTTTTGTTGTTTGGCTCAACCGGTATGGGCAAAAGCGAGATACTGAACCGGTTCGCCGAGCTCCACGCCGGATCGTACGACGTGCGAGCTGGCATGGCGACCATGCCGGTGGTGGTCGTCCAGATGCCGCCGCAGCCGACCGAGGAAGAATTCTACACCGAGTTGATGCTGGCAATGAACTATGTCGAGTTCGAACGCCTACCCCTGCGCTCGCTACGCGGGCTTGCCCGCCGCATGCTCACAGAATTCGGCACGAAAGTCCTGGTCCTCGACGAAATCGACAAGATGTTGGCCGGCACTCCGCGTCAGCAACGGATATTCCTCAATACCATTCGTTTCCTGACCAATGACCTGAAGATTCCGATTGTGTGCGCTGGCACCGAAGACGCGCGCATCGCGGTCCTCACCGATCCCAATCTCGCTGACCGTTTCGGCGTATTTGAACTGCTCCCCTGGCGCAACGATCACGAACTGCGCCAACTCATGGCGAGTTTCTCTGGCTTGCTGCCTTTGCGCCGCGCTTCCCTGCTCGACGCGCCGGAGGTACGGCAACGTGTCATTGCGCTGACCCAAGGTGTAACGGGCCGCATTTTCAGGTTGATCGAAGCCATCGCCATAGCCGCAATACGCAGCGGCCGAGAGATGATCGATGCTGCGAGCTTTGACGACGAGAAGCTGTTGCTGCCCTTGGTATCGATGCAGGTTATAGCCAACACCAATCGCTCATTGCGCCGACGCGCGGCATGAAAGCGTATCACGCGCCCTTTGCCGATGAGCTACTGGCATCGTGGCATGCTCGGCGCCGGGTAGAGGAATGCGGGCCGCAGCAAGTCGCGACGCACGCCGTCCTCAATCGCAACGCCGAGTGGTGCCACCCTGACATCAATCCGACCAAGGCTTGGCTCAAAGCCGCATCGGCACGGTTCAATGTGTCGACGTCAGAGTTGAATGCATGCGCGCTTGCACGCCGCTATCCCGCGTTACCGCCTGATTTTGCGGCGTGGAATCTTGCATTCTTTCTTGGCCGTCCCGACGAAACCGGGCCAGCACCAAGGCTGCGAATTTCTTGGTGCACCCGGTGCCTGGCTGACGATTTTGCCGCTGGTCGACCAGCACATATCCGGCAAATTTGGGTTATGGCAGCCGCAGGCTTTTGCCATATGCACAGATGGCCGCTCGATGACCAATGCAGCGCGTGCGGTGCCGGCCAATGGCGATTTGCAGCGCCCCCTCGCGGCCCGCTTCGCATGATCTGTAGGAGTTGTTGGCGACCGCTGGAACGCGCCAATTCCGCTACACTTGAAAGCGCACAAGACTCCCAAGAGTGCTGGGACTGCGTGATCGGGCTCGAGACCGAATTGCTGAACGCAGTAAGGGGCAAAACACCAGACCAGTTCCGCTTCAATTTCACTTCAGCGAGCCATTTGATCAACGCTGTCCGTGATATCTGCCGCCTCCTTACCCGAAGAAATCGCGTGCCCCCGCGATCTGACACCGCGCTCAACAGTTTCAAATGCCCAGCCCTGAGCCCGGCTCGGACAGAAGTCGACTTTCTTCCAATCGATACGACCTTCCCGCTTGCCACCGCCACTTTGGCGCAGCGCCGGGCCCTGCTTGGGGCGGTAGCGGCCATCATCCAACCACTGCGGCACATTGGCACAACCCTGTTCGGCCAGGGATCCGACCAAGCCATTGATATCTTTATCAGGTCGGTCGAAGGATCTGCACTCGATAACTGCATGGCCGAGCCGAAGAGATGGTCACCGTCGTTTCGTAGCCAAATTTCCGCAGCGTTGGACAGACGACGACACAAGGAGCTATCCCTGAGGCTCACCGATCAAATGCAGCGCCTCTGCTTGCGCAATGACCCGCCTGACGCCCTCTGGAGACCACGCCAGGCCGCCCCGCGGGGTCGGTTCGCGCAGGCCTCGCGACAGCCAAGTGGCAATGTCGCGCAAGGTTGAGTCCGGATGCGTGCGAAGTCTGTCGGCCACTAGCAGGGCCACGCGCGTGTCCGGCGGCAGGCGCTTCGCCGGCTCAAGCATCGAGGCGTCGGCATAGCCAGCCTTGACCAATGCCTTGCACGCCTTGATGAGCGTGCGCTCGGTGAATGAGCGTACCGGCGGCGTGATCGCGCGGATTTGCCTCAGGACGAGTGCCCACGGGAGGTCCGGCCTCAGCCGCTGGACGGTCGGAAGCCAACGCTGTCGGCCGTCCAGCAGGCTGTTGAGATAGCGTTCATTGAGGCTGTAACGGATGTCGGCAATCGCCGCAGGATCACGCGCACGCATCTTCGGGTTGCCGGGCTTGGCGCCGCGGGCAATCGCAGCCTTCAACCCTGCCCGTGTGCGTTCCTTGATCAACGCGCGTTCGAACTCGGCGAAAGCACCGAGCATCTGCGTCATCAGCATGCCCTGAGGGCTCGATGTGTCGATGGGATCGTTGATGGATCGAAAGTAGGCACCCTTCGCGCGCAGGATCTCAACGATCTCGAGCAGATGCGACAGCGAACGTGCAAGGCGGTCAATCCGCACGACGAGCAGTGTGTCACCATGCCCCACCCGTTTGAGCGCTCGAGCCAGGTTGGGCCTTTCGCGGCTGCCACCACTTGCCTTGTCCTCGATGATCACGCTGCAGCCCTCCGCGCGCAACGTGTCGCGCTGACCGGAGGTGTCCTGTTCCTCGGTTGAAACGCGGGCGTAGCCGATCAGAGCCATTTGTCACATTCCGTATAACGCTAGCAACCGACCGGTTGTCCCCGTACGATAGAGTTTTGAGCAAGTGGCGGCTGGTCTTGATCGCCATGAACGCGCGCCGGTGATCCAAGGAGAGAATGTTGCGCGCCGCGCCAGCGCCTATACCCGTGAGGGATTGAGCCCCCTCCCCACTCAAAGGTTCAAAAGCGCCCCAATCCGCGACTTTCCGGCGCTTTGCCAATGCCAGTCCAGTGGTTTGGTATCGGAGTCCGGAGGTTTGGGGTCAGCCTGACGCGCTACATCGCGGGAAACGCTGGAGTCCGGTCGTATAGGGAAACCGACACTTGTAGCCCACCTTATAAAGAACGGTCAAATCTGCTTATGTGATAAGTGCAATTATCAAAGGTATATAATGCAAAGCATCAGAGTGGTTGTATAGTAATCCTCCCTTCGTTATACATAGATTACATATGATTGTTTTTACTGGATTTTTTGGCCGTGTCTCATGCGTTTCCTGACTTCGAGACCACCGAACCGCCCTCGCTGGCGGATCTCGAGGCGCTGGGAACAGCCCAGGCGCACGCGGCCCTCGCGCTCGGTAAGCTCGATGCGGCGCTCGCCTGGTGCCCGCCCGACATCCATCCCATCTTCGCTTCGCGCCTCATCCGTGAGACGCTGATCTCGGCGCTCCGGCAGGAAGGGCATCCATTCACCGACGCACGCTTCCACGCCTGGTTTGCTGGCCTTATACCCCTTTCCGACGAACCACTCCAGTTCGCACTTGCCCCCCGCGCGCTCGCGACCACCCTGCTCGCGGAGATGACCCGCAGCCGCTGGACGCCGCTCGCCGACGCGGCGCTGGGGCTGGAAAAAGCCTGTCTGGCGCTGCGCGATCCCGACAGCGCTGCCGCCGTCGAAACCGCAAAGGCCGCGATCGACGAGGCCGCGGCCCTGGTCGCGGCGCTCGAGCCGGCCCCCCTCCCCTTCACCGCTCTCGCCGCCCTCCACCGCGCCATCGGCCAGAGCCCGCGCTTCGCTCCCGCCGAGCGGACGACCGACACGATCGCGCTCGCGAACCGGCAAGTCGTGATCGAGCGGCCGCGCCCACCTTCCCCGCGCTGGGCGATCGAATGCGCCTTTGGTGCGCATCTCCAAGCCACCGGCGCCCATGGTGCGGCGCTGCCGCTGAACGGTCTGATCCGGCTCGACACGGTGCGCGCGGCCGACGTCGACGACAACCCGGCGCACGCCGCCATTGTTCAGGCCGAGGCGTTGCGCGATGTCCTGGAGCACCTCTACAGCCTGGTCGCGAAAGCCCGCGACACGCGCCAGGCGCTGGCCGATCGCTACCGTGCGAAGCGGGCGAATTCGCGCGTGCCCCAGCTCTATGGCCTCCTCGCCAGCTTCGGTCCGCTGCGGTCGTCGCAGATCGAGGCAGTGCTGGGCGTCACCCGCCTTGGGGTCCGGAAAATGCTGGAGGCCTTGTCGGAAGCCGGCGACCTGGCCATCGAAACCGTTTCGGGCGTCAAGCTCTACTCGGTCACGCGCGGCAGACCGTCCGTTCCCCCCACCGCCCTGGCCGACGAACCGAGCCAGTTTTCCAGCGAGGCGATCGAGGACTATGATGCCGCCCTCGCCAAGATCGACGCCTTGCTGGCACGCTATGACGATCAGTCGGACGACCAGGCCTGAAAACCGGCAAAAATTTTGCCCCCGCAAATGCCCCTTACAGCGCCAAAACGGGCGTAGGCCAGCCCAGACTTACGGCAGCGACCCCAAATCGCGCTGTACGGGCTTCTGAGGGCGATTTTGCCAACCGAGGCCGCCCGGCCCGCGATCATTCGTCCATTTTTGCGCCGATGCGCTGTTCATCGAGCGATAGAAGCCATAATTGTCTCCAGGCCCCGCGGGGCGACCGAGCGGCTCGCCCCGCGCTTCCGCGCGCTGGGCAATGGACAGATAGGTTTGCAACAGCATCGGCAAATCGGGTTCCCAGCGGCGGCCGCGCCTGGGCCTGTCGATAGCCGCCTCGATATCGATTCCCTCGACCCTCGGCTGCGGGCGCCGGAAGAACCCCCTCCCCTCCTTCGCAAGCTCGCTCCGGCTGAGCGCGACAAAGCGCTCGAAGCGCCGCGCCGGTTGCGCTCCGCTGCTGTGCCGCAAGGCCAGCAACCGGATCCGCTCGCTCGAAAAATGAAAACGGTTCGCGACGATGGTCTCGACATAGCGCCTGTACCGCTGCGGAGTGACGCCATCGTCGCCTTTGCGGAGAAATTCGATCACGGCCCGATTGTACGCGATCAGCCGCGCCGTCGGGCGCGCCGCGCGCACGATCTCGCGCGCGGCCGCCTCGAGGCGTCCCAGCATCGCCGCAAGGCTACCCTCCCGGCGCGGCCAGTCCCATGCCGGCATCACCGACAAGGGCAGCTGATGCTCGTGACACCACCAGCTCGCGCTCCATATCCAGTCCTTGCGGATATAGAGCGGCCGCCCTTCGGCGATCAGCCCGGACCAGCAGCAAGCGCAGCCATAGCGGCGCAGGGTCAGCGGCAATAGCCAATGCGCAGGCCCAGCGGCAAAACCGTCCATCACCGCATCGCGATCGACGTCCACCGCCCAGCCCAGCCCGGCAACGAGCCCGTCGAATGTTGCATGATGCCGCGCCGGCAGGCCGAGCTTACCCCTCGCGAGGTCATAATTTGCCAGATCGGGATCGACATCGAGATAGCGGAACAAGGTTCTCCGCGAGGTTTCGTGGCGGCGCACGATCCGGTCCAGCCACGAATCGAAGCCCTCCGCAGGCTGGGGGCGCACCCGGAACGCGAGCGGCGTGCGCTCCGGCGCTTCCGGCTTCATAAGAGCCGGTAGGGCGGAAAACGCTTCAGCGCATTGTCGATATCGTCGCGCCTAATGACGCTGCGACCATCGCTTTTCGCGACCTTGGCCGACCAGTGCAGGATCCGCTTGAAATTGCCCGTCACGCCATGGCTCGCAGTGCAAATCGGTTCGGCGAGATCGGGCTCGGCGAGCCGGTTAGGCTCGACAAGGCCCATGCCGCGCGCCAGCGCCCGGATCAGCCGCTGTGACGCCTCCCCCGGCTCCCACAGCGGCAAGCGCAGGATGATCGAGCGCGAGGCGAGTTCGACATCTTCGGAAAAAATATACTCGGCCACGTCCAGGCCCGCCACAACCAACGGCACATTGCCGGCGCTCATCAAATAGCGGAAAGTATCGAGCGTATCGCGGCGCGCCTTGCCGCTGGCCGTCAGAATCACATGGACATTGTCCACCGCGACAAGCCGGGTGCCCTGCTTGCCGAGCAGATCGACGACCCTGAGGTCCGCGACCTTGTGGGTCGTGCTGGTGACAGGCCAGCCTTGCTGCCACAGCAGAGCGAGATTGATCTTGAGCGAGGTCGGGCTTGAGGGGATGACCGTCCTCAGCACCGGCTGATAGCGCGCATCACCCCAATCGGGCGGCTCGGGAAAGTCCGCGGTCAGCCGCCGTTGCACTTCACGCAGGATCGAGGTCTTGCCCATGCCTGAATCGCCGACTAGGACGATGCACGTTGGCCGTTCCTCGGGATCGTCATGGGCCACGTCGACGATCGTCTCGACGGCATTGCGCGCTTCGTCAAAGGCGATCCAGAAGGGCAGCGATGGTGCTGGTCCCATCAGCCGATCCGGTCCCAGTCTTCGCCGAGTTCGGCCGCGGGTTTCCAGATCACGGGCTTGGCCGCCGGCGTTTTTGGACGCCGCAGATCGGCCACGGTCGCCCCCTCCCCTTCGCGGCGCTTGGCCTGGCGCCGCGCCTCCTTCGTGCGAACGCGGGCGCGGTGTATTTCCTGATTTGCGGCGGCCACCGCCCGCGCCGTCGCCGCGCGGCCGCCATCGGCCTGGTAGGCCCGCCCCAGCGCCCGCACGCCTGCCCTGGCGGCTTCCCAGTCCGCCTCCCAGACATCGGGATAGTCGCCGATAACCGGCAATTCGACATAGCGGCCATCGAGATCGGCGTAGACATGCTGAATCGTCCGCTCGTCCCAGCTGATTTCGATCTTTTGGCCGATCCGAACGGCAAGCTCCGGATGCCAGTAATGGCGATATTTGATCTGAATGCCCTTGGCATGGACCGTCAGCGACTTCGACGGCAGAAACTGGCGGAACAGCGCGTCGGAAGCGACCGACACGGGCAGCAGCGGGCCGTGCTTCGCCGCTTCGCGCGCCCACATCTGGGCCGGGCACAGGCCGCCCAGCGCGCTATGCGGCGCGTGATGATAGATCGCGATCTGGCACAAGAGCCAGCGCTCGAATTCTGCAAGCGTCATCGCCGCGTTCGCCTCGGCATCATAGCCGTCGCGCGCCGCCACATTCGATCCGGTCGCACCGGGCAAGAGCCGCAGCTTTCCAACCATCGTGCCGATCAGCCGCTCGATATGTCCGCCAAGGTGAGCCGGCCCGGGCCGCCGAACATCGGGGGCGATCCCGTTTCGGATACAGGCGCGCCTAAAAGCCTCCGAGCGATGCGGTTTGGCCTGATCGGCATGCCAGCGCCGGAAGAGGCCGTGCATCGGATAGCTGACGTCGACGCGCAGGTGGGAAAGGACCGGCTCTTTGGGCAACACAGCGCTCGCTACCGCCCGCCCGCACCGGAAGATCGAAGGGTCGCCGAAGCTCACATAATAGCCCAGAATCGACCGGGTCCAGATGTCGATGAGGAAGGTGATCCACGGTCTTCCGAGATGTTCGCGCCGCAGGCTATCGACCAGGATCACATCGCCCTTGGTATGATCCATCTGCACCAGATCGAGAAATCCCTCGCTGGCATATTCGCCGGGGTGCGGCTCATGCGCGCTCCGCGTCTTCGATCCCATCGTCGCTTTCGCCCAAACACGGCTCGGAATCTCGGCCAGCAGCCGCTCGATCGTCTTCTCGCTCGGGATCAGATCGGCGGGAAACCGATGATCTCCGTTATACGCGTGCAGCAGGCCCCAGATCTGCCGCGCCGCTTCCGCGCGCGATGGCGCGACCATCTTGAGCGCGATTTCGTCAATCAGCGTATCGATGGCGACCCTCACCTCGGGATCGATCCTGTGCGATCCGATAGCGGGTCCGCGCGGTTTTGGCGCCAGCGTTTCGGCAACGGGATGCAGCCGGAAGCGCGCGGCAAGTGTCCGTATCCGCCGCTCTTTGAGGCCGGTTGCCTCGGATATCGCCTGAACCTGCGCCGCAGTCACCGGGCCGCTAAGCGATATATGTCGCCGGAAATGCGGGTAGAGCGCCAGGCCCGTCTCGAGAGATTTGAGGCGCCGACGGGGCGCAGGAGACGGCTTGCGCTCAATCATGGAACGGGCTCCCCAACGATTTTTGCTGCCCGCGGAATGTAGCTTATTTTGTCTAAGGCCGCGACGTGCATATCGCCCTGGACAGATTTACTTGCAGCTCATTCGACATAATCTATTGATATTACTAGGCATTATGGAAATGCAGCCTATTCTGTCGGCTGACATCTGGACGAGTTCGCTGAATTTGACGGTTGGCGGCAAGCGCTGCTCTCAAACGAGCCGCTTGAATGGCGCGATGCTCTTCCCACGTCGGTGGTCGATCCACCCGGGGCGGCCGAGCACCCTCCCCTCATTCGTGCCATCGACCGTGTCCGGCAATATTCACGGCAACTCGGCACGATCACGCCCTGGCTTGGTCTACCCTTCTCCCTTCGTGATCAGGGTCTATCCCACGTCCCACTGCCCTGCCTCTGCGGCGGCGCCAAGGCTATGCGGCTGAAGCCGCGGCTGTCCGACGCGGACTGGCTGCCGATCGTGAGGTCGCTGCAACGTGCAGCCGCTGATGGGACTGAGCGGCTCGATCAACTCGAACGACTCTATCGTGACGCGCAGCGCGCGATCGTCAGCGAGTACAGACCGGGCGCCCTCCCCTCTTTGGCCGCTCTGACCATTCACCGTCCTCTTCTCTCACCGCAATTTGTCTCCGAGGCTCTCGGCCTCACTATAACTGGTGCGAGCAAGCTCCTCGAGCGCGGTGTCGGGTCTGGGTTGCTGGTCGAAGTCACGCGGCGTCGTTCCTGGCGCGTTTTCGTGGCCGGTGATCTCGCGGTGGCATTCGGATATGCCTCTCCCCAGCGCGGTCGACCGCGATTGGAGCCCCCTCCCCCACCTGCCGATCGAAGCCTCAGGCAGGTTTTCGACTCGTTCGATGAGCAGATGGCGGAGATCGATCGCCTTCTGTCCCGCTCTTGATCCAGCTATCGTCGCGATGAAGACGCCGTCGACGCGAGAGTCGCGTGCTGCGGTTTGGCCGATTTCCGCCGTTTTCTCCCTGTGCCGCGTTATGTGCCGCGTGTTGTAACGCGCTGGGTGCCGCGATTGCGCTCTGCCTAGCGTTCGCGCGGCGCAGCGCGCTGGCGCGTGCGGCATCGCGAGCCGCAGCGCGTGCGCTTGTGCGTTTACTGGCGCTTGCGTCCTCGCTGCTAACGGCGCTTGCTGTTGCGCGTGTGCCATTCCCAGCGCGGTCAGTAGCGCGGTCGCCTTGCACCGCGCTTACACAGGCGCTATGAGAAGCGCAGATCAATTGTGCCGCGCTGCCTGTGCCACGTCACATGGGTGCCGCGCCCGCGACCCACAGGGAGCTATTTCGTGCCAGTCATCACTATCGCGCAGAGCAAGGGTGGAGCAGGCAAGACGACGCTTGCGCTTGCCCTCGCATCGGAATTCGAGGCACTGGGCGGCTCGGTGTTCATGCTCGACGCCGACCGTCAAAACAGCCTGTTGAACTGGCACCGGGATCGGATCGCAGCGGGCAGGGGAGGGGACTCGCGCATCGCCGTCGAGGACGCCTCGCAGCTGCGGGACTCGGATATCGGTGCCGCGATCGGACGAGCGCGCGAGGCGGCCCAGCTCGTCGTCGTCGATTCCGAGGGAACGTCGAACTTCAAGACCGCCTATGCCGCTATGGATTCCGACTTTGTCGTCATCCCGACACGGTCATCGCGGCTCGATCTCGAGCGAACCGTCGAAACCAGCGATATGCTCGAGAAAATGTGCCGCGGCGTCCCATACCGCGTGCTCATCACCCAGACAGGGCAGGTGGCCCGCTCCAAAGCCGAGTGGGAGATCGACGGTCAAATCAGGAAAGCTCTCCCGACCTTCACCGACCAGATGTTCACCCTCGACGCCTTTCGCGCCATGTCGAACTACCGGATGACCCTCGCTGAGGTCGAAGCTGCCAACCTCGCCAAGACGGAGAAAGCGCGCCGCATCGCGCAAAGCGTCCTCGCCGATATTCTCAGCGAAATTCAGAACAAGGAGGCAGTCGATGCCTGAAGAAAAAGCCGCCGTGAGCAGCATGGGCGACATCATCGGATCGACACGGCAGCGCCTGGAGCAGCCAGAAGCGCCCGCCGATCGTCTCCGCGGGCTCGTTGCCGCTACAGCCGCGCCCAAACCTGCCAGCACGCCGCCAGTCCAACGCGAACCCGCCGGATCGGCGCTCCCAGCCAACTATTTTCCGCAGGTTACTGCCGATCTCGGCGTCACACCCAAGCGCAAGCCCCAGCGCGGTCCGGCCCGGTCGCTCCATATCAGCATGCGCCTGTCGCCTCCTGAGCGCGACCGCCTCGTGCGCTGGTGCGACGACCGCAACCTCAGCCTCCCGGACGGGATCATGGCGCTGATCGATCTGGCCGAAGGGGAGGGGAGGGCGCCCGAATAGGCCCGGTCTCGCTTTATGTGAGGAAACGGGGGAGGGCAGGCTATCCCTAAGGCCGGCCACGAAGCCCGACGAAACTTTTGCAGAAGCCTTCCCAGGATTTGTAGAGCGGCACGCCCGTCAGGGTCTTGAGCCGGTCGCCCATCTTCTCGCGAAACGCCCCGGCGATCAGATCCTTGTCCCAGCCGCCCCCGAAATCGGCCACAATCGTCAACAGGCGCTGATCCCCGCAGAAATGCATCGATCCAGTGGGGAAGGGCTTGCTCGACGGCAATGCCGCCACAGGGGCGGCCGCCGGAATGGCCGCGACCTCCTCGACGCTGCCATCGCGCCTGGCACGGCGTCCGACCTTGGGCCGATCGAGCTCCTTTGCCGTCTCTTCCTGCTCAACAGGGTCCTTGGGGCTGAAGGTCAGCTTGACCGCCTCGACCGGCCGGCCGCGCCCGGACCCCCGGATTTCTTCCCATTCCACGATGAAATCGGCGAGCTGGTCGATCTCCGCCTTCGATTTGACGAGCACGTCACGCCGAAACTCGGCGAAGTTCTTGAAGCTGCCGTCGGGCACACCCAGGCGTCGGCGCAGTTCATCGACGTTCATTTTGACGACGCGGTTCTGCCGATTGATGATCAGGCAGCCAAGATCGTACAAGGTGAGCGAATAGCGCGACTGGAGCGCAAGCATCACCCCGAGGTTCACCCGCGCATAGTAATCCGAACGCTGGATCACGCGCTTGAAGCTCTCTGAGAACTGAAACTCCACGACGCTCATGCCGTCTTCGGAGATTTCCTCGACGCAGCTCGACAGCAGCGACTGCGACATGATCGCAGGCTTACCCTTCTTCGAGGTGGTCCGGATACGGACGATCACGCGTAGCAGTTCGTCCATTACCGGCTGGATGCGCTCGTTACCCTTGTGCGAGCCGCGCAGTTCCTTCTTGGTGATCGTGAAAGTCTTGCTGTCTTCGCCGGCTTCCGGTCCCGCTTTCCGCAACATCAGTGCGAAAGCCTTTCTTCCGGCCGCACTCAACGACCCCGTCTCGAACTCGGATTCGACTAATTCCCCAGGTTTACTTACAAAGTCGAGGTCGCGGCGGCGAATCACGTCAGCAACCCGCAACGTCCGACTCAGACCCTCCAGGTCAGGCGGAACCTCGATTTCCACGGTGTCCGAATCGAGCTTCATGTGAGTTGCATACCATCAGCTTGTCATAATGAGAACCGCCCCCCGTTCACTCACATAGACGTGCCCCCAGACGCTCATAGAGACGTCGTTGGCCCATGCGATCACCAGCCCCCAAGCGCTCACATAAAGCCGCCGAGCCCTCGGCACGCGACTCGCGTTCCCGAGCCGAGTCGCGATCACTCCCCCGAAAACTCACATAAAAGATTCGTGTCGCGTGGCCGCGTCGAAGCGGCGAGCAGGGCCGCGCAGCGCGTGACCCCCGCCGACTCACATATAGATCTTCATATCATGTTGGTTTAATTGGCTTTTCTTGGCATCCCCCAATCGCTCACATAAAGGTGGAGAAATTCCTTATTTCGAACGCCCCATTTTCGCGGGCCGCCCCCGAGACCTCACGCAAAGATCCGCACGCCTCGGCCACGATCCCCCAATCGCTCACATAAAAGAGCATCTCCGATGTCGGCGATCTTCCCCGAAGCAAAAACATACGGGGATTCAGGGATTTCCCGGCAGCTCTTTAGCCCGTTTCGCCTGAGTCCCCCGAGAACTCACATTGTCCCCCGATCACTCAGGCTCCAGCCCCCCCTGGCTCGCACAGACGCCCCCGAGCCCTCACACTGAAGCCC
>NZ_CP009452.1:0-152500 GCF_001278035.1 Sphingopyxis sp. 113P3 | reverse complement strand
TCCGACGTATTCATCGCGGGCCGTCGATTCGAACCGCACGCGCTTGGCCTTTATGCCGAGGCGCTCTTTCTCGCCCAGATCTTCATGGCGAAATTCGTGCCGCCCCTCAACGAAGTGGCGTTCCCTGCCTATTCAAGAATCAAGGATGATCCCGCCGCGGTGCGCTGGGGGCTGATAAAGACGATTCGCCTGCTGATGCTGATCGCCGCACCCTTTTATTGCGGACTGGCCGTGACCGCGGCGCCGATCGTCGAGACATTGTTCGGAATAAAGTGGATCGGCATGGTCCCCTATATCCAGCTGATCGCGCTCGCTCTGATTTTCATGACGGTGCAGATTCTCTTCGCACCGGTCAATAACGCGCTCGGCCGGCCGTCGGTGTCAATGCGCGTGTCGCTGTGCGGGGCGATTCTCTTTCCCACCGCCTTCCTCGTCGGAGCGCAATGGGGCCTCATCGGCATGGCGTGGGCCTGGCTGGGGGCGGCGCCGGTGCTCCTGCTGGTGACCGCCAGCCTGTCTGCACCACTCAACGGTGTGTCGATCGCGGACATTGGGCGCGCGATGCTGCCCGGCCTCGTACCCGCGCTGGTGATGGCGATTGCGGTCGGCCTCACGGGCGAAGCGATCGCAGGCCACGGCCTCGCCGCCCCGATTCGTCTCGCACTGCTCGTCGCCCTCGGCGCGCTCCTCTACGGGACGCTCCTGTGGCTGCTCGAGCGTGAGGCGCTCGCCGAGGTGACCCGGCTTGTGCTGCGGCGGAAACCTGCGGGCGAGGCCTCAGCATAGCGGTTGCGCCGAAGGGCCCACCCGCCGAAACGCCGCATCATGATGCGATATAATCGCGCATTGCCGCCGCTTCGGCCTCGATCATGTCAATGCGATATTTGACGAGGTCGCCGATCGACACAAAACCCACGAGCCGGCCACCGTCGACCACCGGCAGGTGGCGAATGCGTTTTTGCGTCATCTGGGACAGGGCGCCGATCACCGCCATGCCCGAATCGCAGGTGACGGGCGATTGGGTCATCACCTCGTCAAGGGTACGGTCGAGCGCGTCCGGACCATAGGATGACATCAGTCGGACAAGATCGCGTTCGGAAAAAATGCCGACGATCGCGTCGCCCTCCACAACCGGCACCGCACCGATACGATGTTGCGCAAGCAAATCGACCACCGCCCGAACCGAATCGGTGGGCCGCGCCGAAATCACCGGTCCCGTGCGCCCGTGCAAGATCGCTGCGATCGTCATAAGCTGCGGCTCCCTCTTCCCTGTCGCTTTGATATCGGTGCCATCCTACCATGATTCGCGACGAAGCCGAAACATGCCGGGCGGGCATTCGCCCTTGGCCTTCGCCTCTGCATGGTTCATGGAAGCGCTATCATGGTCAAACCCTCCCCCCTCGACGACGATGGCGCGTCGAAAATCGCCTGGACCCGCTATCGCCGGCTGATGCGCGGCATGGCGATCGTCTCGCTCCTCGCGGTCGTCGGGGCGCTTGGATATCTGCGATGGGCAATGGGTGATGCGCTGACCATTCACATGATCATTGCCACCGCGGCGGGAGTGGGTTTGTCAGTCATGCTCGGCGCCGCGCTGATGGGGCTCGTCTTCCTGTCGAGCGGAAGCGGCCATGACGAGGCGATAGACGACCCGTTCAAGGACGATCCGGATCTCAAGCCATGACTGACGGCATCCATAATCTGCCCCAGCGCCCGGACCCGATATTGCGTGTCGTCCCGGCGCCGGCCGACATCAACAGCAATGGCCATATCTTCGGCGGCTGGGTGCTGAGCCAGATGGATATCGCAGGCGGCATCGTCGCCGCGCGAATCGCCCAGGGTCCGACGGCGACCGTGGCGATCGAGGCGATGGAGTTCATTGCGCCAATCCTGCTGCGCGACATCATCTCGGTCTATGCGCATCTTGAAAGGCGTGGCCGCACGTCGATGGGCATTCGCATCGAGGTGATCGCGACGCGCGACCAAGGTGAGACCGAGGTCAAGGTGACCGAAGGCCTGTTCACCTTCGTCGCGCTCGACGCAAATCATCGACCAAGGCCGCTTCCTCCGGCCTGACTGCAACGACGTGCGATTCAGTCGCCTTTCAGCTTTTGCCGAAAAATTCGGTTAAGCCGGTCGTTCGCCGGAACCGTCACGCGCCAGACCCACGCGCTGCCGCGTCGTTCCCAGCCTTCTGGCGTGCGGTCGAGCGCAAAGGGGATCAGCATCTCGACTTCGGCGTCGGATGACCGGGCATTGGTCAGCGTTACCTCCCACTGCCGGTACTTCTTGGGATCCGGATCGGGGAGGCTGCGAACACTATATTGCACGGCCGGGCTCGCAGCGACGTCATAATCGACGCGCTCCCCCTTCGCCTTGTCACCGATCTTTGCCTCGCCGACGAGCAGGCGGCGGTCTCCGGCCATCTCGAAAACGCTCACCATCCCCGCCGGAAGGGCCATCCCCAACCCATCGGTCTCTTCGTTCCGTGCGCGAAGCCGCAAGGTCAGCGGCTGCGGGCGGCCGGCGGCGGAGGTATAGAGCGTTGCGGCATAGAGCTGTTCGATCGGCACATTGTCCTTCGCGAGCAGCACGACCTGCTTCTGACCCTTCGCCGACACATCGACGCGAAAGGGAATGCGATAGAATTTGAGATCGCCCAGATCCTCGGCCGGGGCCGGGGCCGGCGGCGGCGGCGGCGGCGGTGGTGGGGCCATCGCATATCCGGCGCGGCGCTGTCCCGTCACGACGACCATTTCGAGGCTATCAAGCGCCGCGTCGTCAAACTCGATGACGGGCGGAAGCTCCCAATAGGGGTGAGTGCTCGTTATATCCATCGGCCAGCATTTAAGGACGAGTGATCCCGGGGTGCTGCGCGGCAGCGGCGGGCTATAGACCTTGTTCAGCCTCCCGGCGATCACGTTGAGCTGCGCGTTCGGAAAGCTGGTGACGCCGCCGTTCGCAACCGTGACCCACCCGGTCAGCCCGATCGTCCGGCCATCGGCGGCGCGGTCGGCGACATAATTGGCCGCCCAGTCAAATCCTTCGGCAAGGTAGAGCAATTGGACGGTCACGGTGCGCGCCGCATTGCTGTCGACCAGCACCGACAGCGTGGGCTTTGCGGACAGGTCGCGGGGAACACGGGCATGGATCATGCGCTCGGGCAGGCCCGAACAGCCAAGCGCCTCAAAGCCCTCGGCGGTTTGGACTATCACCCCCCCATTTGGTCCAGCCTGGATCACCGCCTCCTGCTCGACGACCCTGCCGGTTTTGACATTGGTACGCTGCAGTGTGACGCTCCGCTTCAGATAGGCGTCGACCAGTCCTGCGGGCGACAGCAAGCGCGCGTCGCGATTCTTTTCGAGCACTCCGTCGGGCAGACCGTTCACCACCGCGGTTTCGGGAAGCAGCCCCTCGGCAACGCCTTCGAAGCGCAGCGCTGAAGGTCCCGCGGGCAGCTCGACCGTGCGCGTCTCGGTGATGAAGGCAAAGCCCTGCGGCCAATTGGGGTTGATGGGCCCGCCGCTCCGAGCAGGCGCGCGATAAACGGTGACCGCGACATCATCGATTCGCGACGAGACAACGACCGCCCGCGCCTGCTGCGCAAGTGCCGCCAGCGGCGCGAGCAGCGCCGCAATGCCGAGCAGCAGCGGGAGGGCCCGCAACGCGCCGTCCTCAATAGCGCGTGTCGAAGGTGGCGGTGACGTCGGTCTTGCCATTCGCGGGCACCGGCACCTGCCATTCGACGCGGTCGGCCGATATGCGTTCGCTCTTCAGGCTTTCGTCGCTGATCCGCACGTCCCCATGGAGGCCATCCTGTGCGAGCAGGACCGTCACGGCTTCGGGGCGCGCATTGCTGAGCGTGTAGCGCATTTTGGTCACCCAGCGCGAATCACCCTTGCGTGTGCGCGACACCACGGTCGGCTGCACCTTGACGTCAAAAGCGTCGCCGGTACGCAGCGACATCGCCGATCCCATCGGCGTGTGATCGATACGATTCTCGCCGATGAACTGCGGATCGCCGCGTCCATCCCGCATATAGACGCGGATGGTCCCGGCCGGAAGCTGCTCGCCAAGTCCCCCCTGTCTCGACGTCGAAAAGCGCAAGACGCTCGCGGTGCTGACGGGGTCAGTGCTGCTGCCGAGCCAGCGATTGGCATATTCATAGGTCGACCGCGCAGGCGCCCCCTTCACGTCGAGGAAACTCACCTGTTTCTGCTGCGCATTGGCGATCGTCGTGCGCGCCGCGAGCGGGTAGAGATAATAGTCGCCGAGCCGCTCGCGGCTATTCGATTCGGTGCCAGCCATGTCCATTGCCCCGCTGAGCTGGCGAAAGCCCCCACCCCCGCCAGGGCTACCCGCGACGAGCAGCGTGCGCGCGTTGCTGTAGGTCGTGCCGGTCGAATTGGTGAGCGTCACCCAGCCCTGAATGTCGATCGCCCCCTTCGCCGCGTCGAACAGCGCAACATAGTCGGCGGTCCAGCCAAGGTTGGGAGTAAGATAGGACAATCGCGCTGGGACCGTGCCGCCGCTCGTCGCGTCGACGGTAACCGACAGCGTCGGGCGTGCGCGCAAATTGGGTGGCAGCCGGTCGAAAACCGCGCGCACCGGCAGACCATCATCGCGCAGCACTTCAATCCGCTCGCCGATCTGCAGCACGATGCCGCCATTGGCTGCGAGCACCTTCGCGCGCTCGGTCCGCTCGACGCCGGTTGCGGGGTTTGTACGAACGAGGGTGATCGTCTGGCCGACCGCCTTGTCCATCAACTTGTCAGGGGTGAGCAGATCGAAATCGAAATTCTGTTCGACGATCGAAAGGCCGGGGCCCGACAAGGTCACTGTTTCGGGTCGGATGCGGGCCGACACATCGGGGAATTCGATTCGATTGCGCCCCGGACGGACGCTGAGCTGGCGGTCGTCCTGCACAAGCGACTGACCATTATTATAGATGGTGACAGCGACGTCGCCCTGCGCGCTGCCGGCCGATTCCTGCGCGGCAGCCGGGAAAGTGCCGCCCAGCATCACCGCGACGCAAAGCCCGGTCCAGGCCCCTGTGGCTGCGCGCATCATACCCTCCCCGCCGCTGTCCGTGCGGGAAGGCTATGTCATGTTCGCGCCAAAAACCAGCGCGAAATCGCGGGCTTATTCGGCCGCTTCAACACCAGCGCTCCGCGCCGCAAGCGTGCGGCGCGGACGGCGCGTCTTGGGAGCGGGCGCCGCTTCCTCGGCCTCGGGTTCGGCGGCGTCGCTGTTGCGGCCGATTGCCGGCGGCAGTACCGAACTGTCAATGCCGGCACCGCTGTCGCCCTGGTCCTGCTGGCGCGCGCGCCGCGGGCGGCGGGCCTTGGGTGCGGGCGCTGCTTCGGCGGTCTCCTCGCTATCGCTCGCTTCAGTCTCGCGCGGCTCTTCTTGCTCGGCGCGCGGCTGCTCGCGTTCGCGGCGGCTCCGGCCCTGCTGTTGGCGATTGCCGCGATTGTCGTCATCGTCGCGGCGATCGCGTCCACCCTGCGAGCGGCTGTCGCGCTCGTCGCTGCGATCGCTTTCGCTCTCGGTGTCGAGCTCGCTGTCGTCGTGACCGTCGAAATCCTCGACCCCGCGAACCTCGCGGCCACGGTCGTGGCGTTCCTGGCCGTTCTGTGCTGCCTTTTCTTCCTGGCGAGCGCGAAAATCGCTGTGGACGCGGAAATAATGGTCCGCGAACTGCAGATAATATTCGGTCTGAACGCGATCGCCGGCAAGCTGCGCGTCGCGCGCAAGATTCTTGTACTTCTCGATCATCTGGACCGCGTTACCGCGCGCCCGGCTGTCGATCCGGTTCGCCTGATCGACGCCACCGCGCCCACCCGACTGCGACCGGTTGTTGTTGCTGTTGTTGCGGCCGCGACGGCGACCGCTCTGCCGGTTGTTCATGTTCAACTGAAGCATCCTGTCGAAAAGCTATGCCAAACCCCTTTTTGGCCGACCGCAACATATGTGCGTCGCGCCCGCGCTTTCGTGCGCGGCCCTTGCCCTCTACCGCTTGCGCGGGACCGTGGGTCCTGCACCAGCGCCGTAAATGGGAAGCAAACCAGTCGGGCCAGTATCGATGCAAGAGCATCGCCAAAGGGACCCCGATCAGGCCTGTGAGCCGCCCCTAACGCGCTTTGAACGCAAAACCAAGCGATTTATTGGCGGGTCGTTATGCTGCCGGGGTGAGCAGCACGGCCCGATCGCGACCAGCGAGGTCCTTGCGGCATTGAACCGCGAAACCCGCTTGTTCGGCCAGCGACCCCACCAAGGTAAGTTGTGTTGCGCCGATTTCAAGAACCGCAACCCCGCCCGGCGCGAGCAATCGCGGGAGGCCCGGAATGATCCTGCGGTAGTCGGTGAGACCATCGTCACCTGCAAATAGCGCCATCGCAGGCTCGTGATCGGCGACAGCGGGCATGAGGTCCTCCGACACCGCAACATAGGGCGGGTTGCACAAAATCAGGTCGAAGCGGTCCGTCAGCCCCTCCCCCCAGTCCCCGCGAGCGAACTCCGCCCTCCCGGCAAGGCCAAGCGCCGCCGCATTGCTGCGGGCATAGTCCAGCGCCGTCTCGCTCGCGTCGACTCCCAGCCCGGTCGCATCGCGCCATTCCGAAAGCGCCGCAAGCAGCAGCGTGCCTGGCCCGGTGCCGAGGTCGAGCACCGTTCGCGGCCAGCCTTCTCCCCGCTGCCGCGCGACATCGAGACTCGCTTCGATCAGGGTTTCGCTGTCGGGCCGCGGGATCAGCACGCCGGGGCCGACGCGAAGCGGGATCGTCCAGAAATCGCGGTGACCGACAATATAGGCGATCGGCTCGTGCGCCAGCCGACGCTCGATCAATCCCGCGAAGGATTGCGGCACGGCAAAGCGCGTTGGGTCAAGCAACAGCGCCTCGCGCTCGACCCCCAGCGCATGCGCCATCAGCAGTTCGGCATCGAGGCGCGGAGTGTCGGAGGTTTCAGCCAGCCGGGAAGCCGCGTCGCGAAGGGCTGCGCGAACCTCGCCTTCCTCCAAGTTCAGCGGAACGCTATTCACCCAGCCCCGCCAGCCTTTGCGCCTGGTCTTCGGCGATCAGTGCGTCGATCAGCTCGTCCATCTGACCCTCCAGTATCTCGGGCAGGCGGTGGAGCGTCAGGTTGATCCGGTGGTCGGTCACGCGCCCTTGCGGGAAATTATAGGTGCGAATGCGCTCCGATCGGTCGCCCGACCCGACCATCGACTTGCGCGCCGACGCCTCGGCACTGTGGATCTTCTCGCGCTCAAGGTCATAGAGGCGCGCGCGCAGCACCTGCATCGCCTTTGCGCGATTCTTGTGCTGGCTACGCTGATCCTGCTGAATCACGACCAGTCCCGTCGGGATATGGGTGATACGGATCGCGCTGTCGGTCGTGTTGACGTGCTGGCCGCCCGCGCCGCTCGCCCTGTAGATATCGATCTTGAGGTCATTGTCGTTGATAGCCACGTCGACTTCTTCGGCCTCGGGCAGCACCGCAACGGTCGCGGCGCTCGTGTGGATACGCCCGCCGCTCTCAGTCACCGGCACGCGCTGAACCCGGTGCACGCCGCTTTCGAACTTCAGCTTGGCAAAGACACCCTGCCCCACGACCGAGGCGACGACTTCCTTGTAGCCGCCCACCTCGGCCTCGTTGGCAGAGATGATTTCGACCTTCCACCCCTGCGTATCGGCGTAGCGGCTGTACATGCGAAGCAAATCGCCCGCGAACAGGGCGGCCTCGTCGCCCCCGGTGCCCGCACGGATTTCCAGCATCGCGGCGCGCTCGTCGGCGACATCCTTGGGCAGCAGCTTGATAGCAAGGTCGTGCTCGGCAACGGGAAGCGCCGCCTCGACCGCCGCAATCTCCTCCTCGGCCATCGCCTTCATCTCGGGATCCACGAGCATCTCGTTCAGCGAGACCAATTCGGCGCGGAGCCGCGTGACTTCGGCCGCCGCTTTCGCGACGGGCTCGAGTTCCGCGAATTCCTTCGATGCCGCGACGAAATCGGCGGGCGCCATATCGCCCGTCGCCATTCGCGCCTGCAGGGCGGCATGGCGCTCGATGATCGCGTCGATCTGTTTTTCGGAAACGGAGGTCATCAGCCGATCGAACGGAACAGCGCTTCAGCCCGTGCCGCCACGTCGCCGCCGTCCGTCTTGGCATTGGTGTGGGGAGCGCCGTTGCGCAAACTGACAGACAGCAACGCGCGAGCGCCCATCTTCGCAGCCTTGTCAAAGCGCTTGCGCGGGGAACCCGTCGCCACGATGTCGGCGGCCAGTTGATTCTCGCGCAGCAGCCGGAGCCCGCGCATTGCAAGGTCGAACAGGGCGTCGTCTTCGACCGCTATCACCGCATCGAGCCGGCTGTCGACAGCACCCGCATCGAGCAGCATCGCCAGCCGCTCGATCCCGCCGGCCCATCCGACCGCCGCCGTCGCGGAGCCGCCCAGCATCTCGATCAGCCCGTCATAGCGCCCCCCGCCAATCACGGTCCCCTGCGCGCCCAGACGATCGGTAACAAATTCAAAGGCGGTGTGGCGATAATAGTCGAGCCCGCGCACGAGCCGCGCATTGCGCACCCAGGCAACCCCCGCAGCGTCGAGAGCGGACGTCACTGCGCCGAAGAAGTCCTGCGCTTCGCTGGTGAGGAATGTGTCGATGTCGGGCGCACTGTCGGCGATCGGCCGGTCGCGCGGGTCCTTGCTGTCGAGGATGCGCAGAGGGTTCTTTTCTAGCCGCGCAAGACTGTCCTCGGAGAGGTCGCTGCGATGCCCTTCAAAATGTTCGACCAGCGCTGCACGCCATGCCTCGCGGCTGTCCCCGTCGCCGAGCGTGTTGAGCGTCAGGGTCACGCCATCGGCGATTCCCAGATCCTTCAGAAGCTGGTCGGCGAAAACGAGCAATTCGGCATCGGCGAGCGGACTGTCGCTTCCGATAACTTCGGCGTCGAGCTGGTGGAACTGACGATAGCGGCCCTTTTGCGGCCGCTCGTAGCGAAACAAGGGCCCGTGCGTCGCGACCTTGAGGGGCGCGAACTGCTGCCAGCCATTGGTGATGAAGGCGCGCGCGATCCCTGCGGTGAATTCGGGGCGCAGCGTGATCGATTCGCCGCCGCGGTCCTCGAAACTGTACATTTCCTTCGATACGACGTCGGTCGTCTCGCCGAGGCTGCGCGCGAACACCGCAGTTGGTTCGATCACCGGCACTTCGACGCGCTTGAAGCCATAAAGGCGCCGCACCCGCTCGAAGGTGCTGACGACATGCGCAAAGCGGTCGGCGGAATCGCCGAGCATGTCCTGGGTGCCGCGCACCGGTTGCGGCGTCGGGATTTTCGCGCTTCTATCCTTGCTCATGGCGGCGGCGTCTACTGGCTTTTCGTCGAAACGCAAAGGGCCCTCGCAGAGCCCATGCTGGACCTTCGGGTCTTTTCCCGGCAGTAAACCCGCCATGAAAAAGGCACCGTTCGTCGCGGCGACCCTGTTGGCCGCTCCCCTCGCCCTCGTTTCCGCCACCCACGCGCAGCAGGTCAACAGCCAGCCGCAACCGGCTGTTCCGTCGCACATCGTTCCGCTGCCCGCCGACAAGCCTTATCCCGGCACGATCGGGCTCAAGGTCGATGCAACCGACGTGGCCCGCGGAATCTTTCGCGTCCGCCAGACAATTCCCGTCGCAAAGAGTGGCAAGCTCACCCTTCTTTACCCCAAATGGCTGCCCGGCAAGCATGCGCCGCGCGGTGCGATCGCTGAGCTTGCAGGCTTTCGCCCCAGTGCTGGCGGCAAGGCGCTCACCTGGACGCGCCAGCCTACCGATGTCTACGCCTTCGACATCGACGTTCCCGAGGGGGTAAAGAGCATCGACGTCGCCTTCGACTTCCTGTCGCCGACCCGGACCAGCGAGGGCCGCGTCGTCGTCACCCCGGCGATCATGAACCTGCAATGGGAACAGGTCAGCCTCTATCCCGCCGGCTACTTCACCCGCAACATACCGGTGCAGCTCGACGTGACGCTGCCTGAGGGGTGGACAGGCGCCGCTGCACTCGACGGGTTAAAGGTCAGCGGCAATCGCTACAGTTACGCGCCCACCACCTACGAAACCTTGATCGACAGCCCGATGTTCGCGGGGCGCTATTTCCGCAAATGGGACCTTGGACACAATGTCACGCTGAACGTCGTTGCCGATGAGGCGCAATATCTCGAGGCAAGGCCTGACCAGATCGCAACCCACGCGGCGCTCGTCGGGGAGGCACTCGCCCTCTTCGGAATCCGGCATTTCGACCGCTATGAGTTTCTGCTCGCGCTCACCGACGAACTCGGCGGCATCGGGCTTGAGCATCATCGCAGCAGCGAAAATAGCAGCAACCCCGACTATTTTACCAAATGGGGCGATGGCGAAGTGCTGCGCGGGCTGCTGCCGCACGAATTCACCCACAGCTGGAATGGCAAATACCGCCGCCCGGCAAAGCTCTGGACCCCCGACTATCGCACGCCGATGCAGGGCAATCTCCTGTGGGTCTATGAAGGGCAGACGAGCTTTTGGGACATCGTCCTCGCGGCGCGGTCGGGAATGCAGTCCAAGGACATGGCGCTTGCGCAATGGGCGACCACCGCCGCCAATTATGCCGCAATGCCGGGACGAAGCTGGCGCTCGGTCGAGGATACGACGCTCGACCCGGTGATCGCCGCGCGCAAACCCAAACCTTTCGCGAGCTGGTCGAGAGGTGAGGATTATTACAATGAAGGCTCGCTGGTCTGGCTTGACGCCGACATGCTGATCCGCACCGCGACAAATAACAAGAAGAGCCTCGACGATTTCGCGAAGAGCTTTTTCGGCGGGCGCGAGGGCGACTGGGGCGAGGTGACCTATGACTTCGGCGATGTCATCCAGGCGTTGAATGCGGTCCATCCCTACGACTGGGCGACCTTCCTCCATCAGCGGCTGCAGACGCCTGCCCAGCCCGCCCCTGTGGGCGGGATCGAGCGTGCGGGCTACAGGCTCGTCTGGCGCGACACTCCCAACATCTATGACAAGGCACGAATGGCGATGTCGAAGTCCTATGACCTTACCCATTCGCTTGGACTGACCATCGACAAGGACGGAATTGCGGGCGCCATTCTCTGGGACGGCCCCGCCTTCCGCGCCGATATCGTCAATGGGACGAAGATCGTCGCGGTCGACGGATTTGCCTACAGCAGGGACCGGCTGGAGGCCGCGATCAAGGCCGCGACCGACGGGAAGACGCCGGTGCGCCTTCTCGTCGAGCGCGGCGGGCGCTACCGTGACGTCGCGATCGAGTATCATGGCGGACTACGCTGGCCCTGGCTCGAACGGACAGGCACGGGCCCCGACTGGTTCGACCGCCTGTTTGCGGCGAAACGCTCGCTTTAACCGCCGTCAGCCTCGCTGCAGCAGGGCCGGACCCGCCAGACAATCGTACCGCCACGAGAAGGGGGGCGACGCCTGCTCCCGCTTCGCGAAGACAAGGCGCGTTTGCACGATCCCCTCGACTTTTTGCGCCATCCGGCGCTAAAGGCGCGCGCGATTCAAAACATACTAAAGGACATCTCCCATGCGCATCGACCTGATCCCGGCCGGCGACAGCCCGCCCGACAGCCTCAACGTGCTGATCGAAGTGCCGATCGGCGGCGAGCCGGTGAAATATGAATTCGACAAGGCGTCAGGTGCCCTCTTCGTCGACCGTTTTCTCCACACGCCGATGCGCTATCCCGCCAACTACGGCTTCATCCCGCACACATTGGGCGATGACGGCGACCCGCTCGATGCGCTGGTCGTCGCACGCTCTTCGCTGGTCGCGGGCGCGGTGGTCAAATGCCGCCCGATCGGCGTGCTTCGGATGGAGGATAATGCCGGCGGCGATGAAAAACTGCTGTGCGTCCCGGTCAGCGCGACTTTCCCCTATTACGACAAGGTCAAGACCTACAAGGACATGCCCGAGATCGTGCTGCAGCAGATCGAGCACTTCTTCGCCCACTACAAGGACCTTGAGCCCGGCAAGTGGGTGAAGCTTGGCGGTTGGGGCGATGTCGACGAGGCAAAGAAGATCATCCTCGAAGGGGTCGAGCGCGCGAAGGCGAAGGGGATCTGAGACAAACGCCGTCTCGGCGAAAGCCGGGACGGCTGTCGTCTACGGGGAACGAGCAAGGGCCCTTTTTCACCCGGCTGACGCCTATCGCTCTTCCTTCGTATCGCCTCCGGCATCTAGGAGCCGCACATCCTGCCGCGGATAGGGCACGCGGATCCCGGCGGCTTGGAATGCATCCCATATCCCCAGAAACACCTCGCCCTGGATGTTGCCGAGCCCCGATTCGGGATCGGCAATCCAGTAGCGCAGTTCATGCTCGACCGCGCGTTCACTGAAAGCCGTGATCCACACCGCCGGCTCGGGATAATCGAGAATGCGCGGATTCGCCTTTGCAATGTCGAGCATGATATGCTGCGCCCGCTTGATATCGCTGTCATAGGCCACGGGAACGCGCATCCGGACGCGAACCTCGCGGCTCGAATAGCTCCAGTTCTCGACTGCCTGCGTCATCAGCAGTTCGTTCGGTATCAGATGCTTCTTGCCATCGCGGGTGACGACGCTGACCGCGCGCACCCCGATCTTCGCGACGCGCCCGACATTCGGCACGCCTCCGAGCGTCGCCACCCCCATCGAGGCAGCATCACCGACCACGATCACGTCGCCAGGCTTGATCGACCGGTCCATCAGAAGGATGATCCCCGCGATCAGATTGCCAACGGTCTTCTGGAGTCCGAAACCGATGGCGAGGCCCGCAGCGCCCGAAAAGACGGCGAGGGCGGTGAGGTCGATGCCCAGCAGGTCGACGCCGAACAGGATCGCGAAAATGAAAAGCGCGATAGCGATCAACTTTTCGGTGAGGATTCGCTGCGTATCGTCGATCTGCTTATTGCGGCGGAGCAGCCATTTGATCGCTCGCAGCACCAACCGGACGCCGGCATAGAGCAGCACCGCGACTACCAATGTCGCAAACAGCGAATAAAGCGACAGTCGATAATCGCCCACATCGAGACCGAGCGCCTTCATGGTGCCGATCACCTCGGCGGCGCCGCTGCGCAGCCCGCTCTCGACGCTCATCCGGCCATCGCCCCGAAGCCGCGCTCGATATCGGCGATCAGGTCGGCAGGATCCTCAAGCCCGATCGACAGGCGAACAAGCGCATCGGAATCGGTCCATGTCGTCGCCGTGCGGATCGTCCCCGGATCGCTGGGCACGACGAGGCTTTCGTAGCCGCCCCAACTAAAGCCGATGCCGAAATGCGCGAGCGCATCGATGAAACGCGCGCGCGCGGCGTCGTCCGCGCCCTTCAGCGTGAAGCCGAACAGCCCGCTCGCGCCCGAGAAATCGCGGGACCAGGTCGCATGTCCGGCATCCTCCGGCAGCGCGGGATGGAGAACGCGCCCAACCTCGGGCCGGGCAGCGAGCCAGCGTGCGATCGCGAGGCCATTCTCCCCGTGCCGCCGCATCCGAACGTCGAGCGTGCGCAAACCACGCAGCATCAGCGCGCAATCGTCGGGCGATACCGCCTGTCCCAGCTGATAGGCCGCCTGCCGCAGCCGGGGCCAGACCGCCCGAGTCGCGGTGAGCGATCCCATCATCGCGTCCGAATGGCCCCCGACATATTTGGTGAGGCTCATCATCGTCACGTCGACCCCGTGCGCGAGCGCGGGAAAGAGCAGCGGCGTCGCCCAGGTATTGTCGAGCATCGTGAGCACGCCGCGCTCGCGCGCGATTGCGGTGATCGCCGGAATATCCTGCACCTCGAAGGTTAGGCTACCCGGCGATTCAAGGAAGATGAGTTTCGTCTCGGGTCGGATCAGTTCGGCGATCCCGCCACCGACAAGCGGGTCGTAGTAAGTGGTGGTTACGCCATAGCGTTTCAGCATCCCGTTGCAGAACAGCCGCGTCGGCTCATAGGCGCTGTCGACCATCAGCAGATGATCGCCCGGCGCGAGCAGCGCGAGCAATCCTGCCGATATCGCCGCGACTCCGGAGGGATAGAGCAAAGTCCCCTCCGCACCCGGCTCCATTTCGGTCAGCGCGTCGGCGAGCGCCCACACGGTCGGCGTGCCCCGCCGACCGTAATAGAGCCGGTCGTGGGTCGCATGCCCGCGCGCCTTCAGATCCGCGATCGAATCATAAAGAACGGTCGAGGCACGCCATATCGGAGGATTGACGACTGCGCCCCCGAGCCGGGGATCGCCCGTCCACTCGGGCCGCCGCCCACCCTGCACCAGTTTCGTCGCGGGGCGGAGGCCTTGATCGTCGCTCGTGCTCATGCCCGCCTTGTTAGCGGAGCCCTAGCCAAAATCCAGTAGCACGCCGCCCGCAGAACAAATCGCCAGCAGCGGGATGATCCCGAGCCGGACGCGAAACAGCAGGATGAAGGCGAGTATTGCGAGCAGCAGGGCCGCAGGGTCGATGCTTTCGAGTACCGGCAAGTCGACACCCCATGCCGTCCGCTCCAGCTGGCGGAACAGCACATGTAGCGCGAACCACAAGGAAAGATTGGCAATCACGCCAACCACCGCCGCGGTGACCGCCGCCAGCGCGCCCTTGAGGCCCGCCGCGCGCTCGAGCCGGTCAATCCAGGGTGCAAAGGAGAATATCCACAAGAAACAGGGCGCGAAGGTGACCCATAAAGTCAGCGCGCTGCCCAGCAATGCTGCGACGAGGGGCGTGAAGGGCGCAGCGTCGCGCCATGCGGCAAGAAATCCGACGAACTGCGTCACCAGAATGAGCGGCCCCGGCGTCGTTTCGGCGAGCCCCAGGCCATCGGCCATCTCGCCTGGCTGCAGCCAGCCGAAGCCGCTTACCGCCTCCTGCGCCATATAGGCAAGGACCGCGTAAGCGCCGCCAAAACTCACCACCGCGAGCTGAGAGAAGAAGACGCCGATATCCCACAGAATATGCCCGCGTCCGAGCGTACCGAGGATCAGCAGCATTGGGGTCGCCCAGAGCGCGCCCCAAAGCATCACCGCCGAGAGGCTTTGCCGCCATGCCGACCCGGCCGGCGGCAGGGTCGTCTTACCGCCCGCCCCAATGTTCAACCAGCCAGGACGCCATCGTGCCGCCATCCAGCCGAGCAGCAGCGCCGAAAGGACCACGATGGGGAAGGGCAAGCCCGCAGCCGCGAGCGCGAGGAACGCCGCGAGCGCAACGGCGCGAAGAAAGATCGTCTTGAGCGCGCGCCGGGCGATTCGGATCAGCGCCTCTACGACGATAGCGAGCACCGCAGCCTTGATGCCAAGGAACAGCGCCACGAACCAGTCGAGCCCCGCCGCCGCAACATAAAGCAGCGACAGGCCGAACATGACAAGTGCGCCGGGAAGGACGAAGAGGAGCCCCGCCGCGAGGCCGCCGCGAAGTCCGTGCTGTCGCCAGCCGATCCATGTTGCAAGTTGCTGCGCTTCAGGGCCGGGCAGCAAGTGACAGAAGTTTAGCGCGTGCAGGAAGGTCGATTCGTCGACCCATCGCCGCTCCTCGACGAACTCGCGGTGCATCAACGCGATCTGCCCGGCGGGACCGCCGAAGCTCAGCCAGCCGATGCGGACATAGACGCGCAGCGCTTCGGCAAAGTTTGGCTGGACGAGGGCATTTTCAGGGGCGTCGTCAGGAAGGGCGGCCATATGTCATGCTTCTCCATCCGGCAGAGCCGGGCGAAAAAGCAACGCTTGGGCGAACGCCTGACCGGGAGGTTGCCTTGCCCCGGTGCGCGACGATTAGTCCAGCAGGGCCGAGTGCGGCAAGACGGAAAAAAGCAGCGCCCGGACAAGGGCGCCGGCACCCCGCACCTCAGGCTGTACCTGTCGCCTTGGGAGTCGCGGGGTCGGCGCCCCATTCGGTCCAACTGCCGTCGTAGACCGCCACATCATCCTTGCCGAGCAGGTGCGCGCCGAACGCTACCACGGTCGCGGTCATGCCCGTGCCGCAGGTGGTGACGAGGGGTTTGTCGAGATCGACCCCGGCGGCGTCGAAGGCCGCCTTCAGTTCGTCACCCTGCTTCCAGGTGCCATCGGCGTGGAAGAGCGTGCTGTGCGGCAGGCTGAGCGAGCCCGGAATATGGCCGGGGGCGACACCGGGGCGCGGGTCGCGCTCTTCGCCCGTGAAGCGCGCCGCTGGGCGTGCGTCGACGACTTGCTCGGCGGTGTTCGCCAGGTTTTCGAGCATCTGCTCCTTCGTGCGCACCGCCTTGGCGTCACGCCACACGGTGAAGTGGCGGTGGCGCAGCGTCTGCTTGCCCATTTCGAGCGGACGCCCCTCGGCCTTCCACTTGGCGAGGCCTCCATCGAGCAACGCGACGTCGTGCGCGCCGAACAATTTGAGAAGCCACCAGGCACGCGCCGCGCTCTTGAGCGGGCTGTCGTCATAGATCACGATTCGGCTGCCATCGCCGAGCCCGAGCGACTGCATACGGCTTGCGAATTTTTCGGGCGGGGGCGCCATATTGTCGATGGCGCTGTTCGTGTCAGCAAGCTCGGCGAGGTCCATGAACACCGCGCCCGGAATGTGGCCCGCCTCATATTCGGCGCGCGGGTCGCGGCCTGCGTCGGGCATGAATTTCGTCGCATCGACGACCCGCAGGTCGGATGCCCCCAGTTCGCGTTCCAGCCATTCCGTTGACACCAAGGCGTCCATGTCATGCTCCTGTTACAACCTGCGGGGAACCTTGTTGATCCGTCCCTCCGCCGGCCATCCTGCTGCGGCTCTGCTCTTTTCCGGGGAAGATGATCAGCCTATGCCTCCACCGGCACTTTTTCAAGCGTATGGCTGCTCTGCCTCACCCGATGCTGCGCCGCAACAAAAAAGGGATCGAAGCGACCCCGAGGGCTAGAGCTTGCGCCGCATGGCCGTGGCGCGCGCGGCCGGACGATCGACACTATAGGAAGCTCGGTCGAGCGGCAGCGGCGCGAGCTTGTCGCCCGCCCCCGGCGCCGGCCCGCGGCCGACAACGAAGGTGCCGGCGACCTGCCCGAAGGCATCGGCGTCTCCTTCCCAGTGATAGGTGACATCGAACGCGAGGACGGGAACCAGCATGGGTTTGCCGCCGACCATCAGCGGCTCGACGCTCGCGCGCGGCAGCATCACCTCGGTCGTCAGCGCCTCGCCTGCGCCCGGCGCCAATTCGATGTCGTCGCGCAGCACGCTGCCCCCCGCGCCGTCGAAGAAACGCATCAGCACGCCTTCCTGCATCGCCGAGCCCTGGTTGAGCGCAATGCGGACCATGAGGCCCGTTGCGGCGACCGGCCCGCGATTCGCAAGATCAAGCACGAAGCCGACGACGAGATTTTCTTCCGTAAGGCGGATCGCCTGCACGTCGAGGGTCATCACGACCTCGGCGCGCTGCTCGGCGGCAGGGCGCGTAACGAGCGACGACGCAGCAGCAGGGGTCGGGGCGGGCTGCGGAGGACCGGAAGGATGCGGCGGGCGAGGAGCGGGGCGCATGGGGGAGGTCGATGCGCGGGGGGCGGGCGGCGGGTTTAGCGGCTCCGCGGGCTCGCCGGGCGCACCGTCCGCGAGCACGGGACGGCGCCGCCAGTACCAGAAGCCGGCGGCGGCTGCGGCGAACGCCGCGAGCAGCCAACCCCAGATCGGAGGGTTGCCCTCGTCGCCTTCTGCTGCTGGAACCGGCGTCATATCGTCGGCTGCCGGAGGCGTCGGATCGCGGTCCGCGATGGGCGCCGAATCCAACGTCGCGGATACGGGCGCTGCGCCAGCCGGCGCCGTTTCGGTCGGCGCGGGCGATGCGGCGCCTGCAGCGGCTGAGGCGCTAGCCGGCGCCCTTTGGGTTGGCGCAGGCGCGGTACTTTCGCGCACCTGCGCGGGAGCGGGAGCGGGAGCCGGCGCGGGCGAGGTGGGCACCGGCTGGGTCGGCACGACGCGCGGTGCGGCGGGCTGCGGCGCAGGGGTCGGCACGCCGCGCCGTTCGCCGGGTGCAAGCGGCGCGATGCCATTGTCGGCGGGACCCTGCACGCCGGACTGGCGCCCGTCGTCGGCGGGACGGAGGCGGAAATCGCTGAGGCTGCCCGGCGCGGGGGCCGGGGCGGGCGCCTCCGTTTGCTGCGCCCGCGCGGTCCCGATCGCAGCGAGCGAAAACGCCAGCGCGATCAGCGGCAACGACGCCGCTCCCTTATTCCGACCGAATTTCCTCTTCTTCATCTCTAGCCCGGGGCCCGATCATTTCTTTCGGTCCGCACCTTGAACGGGTGCTGAACCCGGCCGGCCATCGACGGATGACAGCGACCGCGCGCCGCACTAGACGGTTTCCATGAGTGATTCCAGCCATCCCCCCCTTGCGCCCAAACATCTTGGCCAATCGAGCGAACTTCCTGCCTCACCCGAGGCCGCCGTTCTCGACTATGTGCCCAATCCCCGCCGCGGCGAGCTCTATCTCGTGCGCTTTGCCGCGCCCGAATTCACCTCACTCTGCCCGGTGACGGGTCAGCCCGATTTCGCGCATCTCGTGATCGACTATGCGCCCGACGAGACGATTGTCGAATCGAAGAGCCTGAAACTCTTTCTCGGCTCGTTCCGCAACCATGCAGGCTTCCACGAGGATTGCACCGTGGGCATCGGCCGACGCCTGTTCGACGAAATGCGGCCGCAATGGCTGCGCATCGGCGGTTATTGGTACCCGCGCGGGGGCATTCCGATCGACGTCTTCTGGCAATCGGGCCCGCCGCCCGCCGGCCTATGGCTCCCTGACCAGGGCGTCCCCCCCTATCGGGGCCGGGGCTGAGCAGGCATAGGCTCGGGCATCCTGCCCCGGGATTCTGGCCCTTCCTGACGATCTTTGATGTTGCCGTGCGATCACCGAAAGAATCTGAAATTTCATCTTTCCGTCACATTCTGTTGACATTAGTGTCAACGTCATGACCGCCGCCGCAACCCCGCACGACCACAAGATCACCGTCGCCCCCGATCAGATCGACTTCATGGGGCACGTCAACAACGCCCATTATCTGAGCTGGGTGCAGGAGGCCGTACTCGCCCACTGGCGCAAGATCGCGCCGCCCGAGGCGGTCGCGCAGCATCTGTGGGTCGCGCTAAAACACGAGATCACCTATCGCCGCCCCGCCTTCCTCGATGACCGCGTGATTGCGACGGTGATTCTTGAAAAGGTTCAGGGCGCGCGCGCCTTTTATGACACGGTGATCAAGCGCGGCGAGGACGTGCTGGCTGAGGTCAAGTCGAGCTGGTGCTGCATCGACGCCAAGACGCTCCGCCCCGCCCGTCTTGCGAGCGAAGTCGTCGCGCGTTTCTTCCCGAACGAGAAAATCTAGAAGCATTCCGGTCGCGCTCAGCGGCCTTGCGCGAGCTGTGTTCGAAGTTGCTGCAATTCGCGCTCGGGCACGCGGGGTAACGCCGCCGCGGGCTTTCCACTGCGCAGGCGCTTGCGGTCTTTCTCCGAAGGCTCCACCCGCCGCACGCGCACCGGCGCATGGCCCTGCGCCCGGATGCCAAGTTCCTCAGCCGCGCCGCGCGACAAGTCGATAATCCTCCCGCGCAAAAAGGGCCCGCGGTCGTTCACCCGCACCAGGATCCGCCGCCCGCTGTCGAGCGCGGTTACCTCGACATAGGTCGGCAGCGGCAGTGTCGTGTGCGCGGCGGTGATCCAGCCTGCGTGAAATTTCTCGCCATTTGCTGTGCGATTGCCCGATTCGTTGCCGTACCAACTCGCATAGCCAAGTGCGTCATAGGCGGGCGCGGCGGCGGGCACATAGGTGACTCCGCGAACCGAATAGGGCTGACCGATGCGCACGGGGGTGTCGCTAACCGGCCTGAAATTTCCACCGGCACAGGCCGACAGCATCAAGGCCGCCACGCCCATGCTTGTCCATCGGATCGTCGGAGCCCGCCGCATCGATGCGATCGTAGAGGTGCAAGGGCGGGGAATAAAGGGCCTGTCCGGGTTCAGTACATATGAGACTGCTGGAGATTTCCGCAGCTGATGGACTGGAGGTACTCGGCGGGGGTTTTCATGTCGAGAGCCTCGTGTGGCCTGACGTGGTTGAAGCGGTGTGCGAAGGCATCGACGAATGGCTGTAATTGATCGATGCGATGGGGCAGGTCGTAGGATTCGTAGAACTCGTATCGCCAGCATCCCTGGTTTCGTTCGACGGCGCCGTTGAGTTGGGGGCTTTTGGGAGGGAGGACGAAGAGCGGGAGGCCGCGGATTTGGCAGGCGGTCTCGAACTCAGCCTTGAACTCGGAGCCGCCGTCGACCTGGATACCGGTGATCGGGAAGGGTGCTTCGGCGATGAGCTTGTCGAGGAGGGCGGTGGCATTGGTGGCGGTGGCGCTGGCGGCGACCTTGCCGAGGGTCCACTTTGCGACGGGATCATAGGCTGTGAAGTGCTTGATCGCCTTGCCGGGTCGGATGTTGATGAAGAGCGTGTCGATCTGGACCAGCTGGCCTGGGAGCGATGGCCTGAGGCCTTTGGGCAGGCGACGGGCGTGTCGTTCCTTGTTGTTGTAGCGGAAGCGGCGTCCTCCGGGTTTTCTGCGCAGCAGGGGCACGGGGACGACTGCTCCTCTGGCGACGAGTCTTCGAAGGATGCGCCCGACCGTCGAGACGGAGGTCATGAAGCCTTCGCGGGCGAGCAGCACGGCGATCTTGCGCTTGCCCCACATGGGGTTGTCGAGCCGCAGTTCCTCGACCGCTTCGGCGAGTGCTGGCGACCAGCGCGGCTGGCGCACCCGCAGTGGCCTTCGGCTCAGCGGCTCGGGCCGCTTCTCCCAGCGGTAGAGGGTTGCGCGCGGGACACCCACGGCCCTCGCCGCGGCAGCGGCGCAGAGCCCTTCGCGGATGGCCTGCCGCCAGCGATGAACAATGTCTCGCCTGATCGCCGCTTCGCTATCGGGGGCTTTCGCGCCGATCAGGCGAGACATCAACTGGGCGGTTCTGCTAACGCGGCCTGGCAGGTGAAATACTTGCATCGGGGGTCTCCTTCAGCTGGTGTGTTGCAACCTCAGCTTCGAAGACCCCCGAGTCTTTCTCAAGCCTCGCGTCTCAAATGTGTCTGGACCCGGTCAGGGCCTATGCGGAACTTTCGCGCCTCCCCGTCGCGTTGCGGCGAAGCCCTGGCAGCGACGCAGCCTTCCGAGGGATGGGGGAGCACGCAGCGCTCATCTGCCCATTTCCAACACCGCGCTTCGCGGCTTTGCCGATTGCCCGCTGCGACGCTCCGCTCTAGACCTTCCCTTAACGCCCGGTTTGGAAGGAATGGACAGTGAGCGAAGGCGGCGAAGCGACGGAAATCTATCTCGGCCTTGGCGGCGGGGGCGCTGATGGCCCGCGGCAGGCACTGGTCCTGAAGCGCGCAAACCGCCACGGGCTCATTGCGGGTGCCACCGGCACTGGCAAGACGGTAACACTGCAGGGTCTTGCCGAGAGCTTTTCGGCGGTCGGCGTGCCGGTTTTTGTCGCCGACGTAAAAGGCGATCTGTCCGGCATCGCGATGGCCGGCAGCCCGACGGCGAAGACGCACGAAGCCTTCGCAAAGCGTGCGGCCGAGATTGGCGACACCGATTGGGCGTACCGCGACAATCCGGTCATTTTCTGGGACCTGTTCGGCGAACAGGGCCATCCGGTTCGCACCACCGTATCCGAAATGGGTCCGCTGCTGCTTGCGCGACTGATGGGCCTCAACGACGTGCAGGAAGGGGTGCTTGCGATCGCTTTCCGCGTCGCGGACGAGCAGAATTTGCTGCTCCTCGACATGGGTGATCTGCAGGCAATGCTCGCCTGGTGCGCTGAAAATGCCGACCAGCTAACCACCAAATATGGTCATGTGTCGAAAGCGACAGTCGGCACAATCCAGCGTCAGCTTCTCAGCCTCGAAAGTCAGGGCGGCGACCATTTTTTTGGCGAGCCCGCGCTCGACATCATGGACATGATACGCTGCGACGATCAGGGGCGCGGCTATATCAACATACTGGCTGCCGACAAGCTGATGGCGAGCCCCAAGCTTTATGCGACCTTTCTGCTCTGGCTGCTCTCCGAGATGTTCGAGACGCTTCCCGAGGTGGGCGACCCCGACAAGCCAAGGCTCGTCTTCTTCTTTGATGAAGCGCACCTGCTGTTCGACGACGCGCCGCCGGCCCTGACCGACAAGATCGAGCAGGTCGTGCGGCTGATCCGCTCGAAGGGCGTCGGCGTCTATTTCGTGACGCAAAACCCGATCGATATTCCAGAGGACGTCGCAGGCCAACTTGGCAACCGCGTCCAGCACGCACTGCGCGCCTTCACGCCGCGCGACCAGAAGGCAGTGAGGGCGGCTGCCGAAACCTTCCGTCCCAATCCCAAGGTCGATGTCGCGCGCGAGATCACCGAGCTCAAGGTCGGCGAGGCACTGGTATCGCTGCTGATGGCGGACGGCGCGCCTTCACCGGTCGAGCGTACGCTTATCAAGGCACCCTGCTCGCGGGCAGGCCCCCTCGATGCCAAGGAACGCGCGATCATCAAGTCGATCTCGCCTGTAGCCGACAAATATGACACGCCGGTCAACCGCGAAAGCGCCGAAGAATTGCTCGCCGTAAAGGCCGAGCAGGCGCAGGCGGCCGCCGCCGAGGCGAAAGCCAAGGCCGAAGCGGACAAGCAGGCCGCGATCGCTGCAAAAGAAGAGGCGAAGCGCAAGGCGGCAGAAGAGAAGGAACGGCTGCGCCTCGAAAAGGCGGCTGCGCGCGAAGCCGCGAAGCCCAGCATGGCGGAGAAGATGATCCAGTCGGCGGCACGCTCGGCTGCGACAAGCATCGGACGTCAGGTGGCGGGCAAGTTCGGCGGTCAGCTGATGCGCGGAATATTGGGCGGCCTGTTCAAGTGAAGGAGCGGTCCGATGCCGCGCTGATGGAGGCGACCCTCGCGGCCGTCGCCGAGACCGGGATCGACATCCGCCACACGCTGTTTGAGCGCTTTTTCTCCGCCTACCCCGAGCGGCATCCTGCCTTTCTGAACCTTGACGCCGCGTCACGGCGCATGACCGACGAGACGCTGCAGATCCTCTTTGGGCTCGCGACTGACGAAGGCTGGGTCTGGCCTCTCGTCGCCGAGCTTGTCGCAACGCACCGCAATTACGGCATGCTTCCGACCGACGAATATGACGCCTTCATCGACCTGGCGATAGATGAGCTCGGCCGCGCCGCGGGACGAGCATGGACGGGCGCCCACGCCGCGGCATGGCGGCGGCAGGGCGAAATCCTGAAAGCCATGATCCGCCGCGCGCTTGCCGAATGGGAGAGCGCGATGCCCGGGGGCCGCGCGGCTACCCCCGCCTGAGCGGCGGCGGCACCGCGCTCATTGCCCCGCGAGCCAGGCCTTGCTTTCGGCTCTAATGCGGGGGCTGCTTTCGGCATGCTCCTTGAGCACCGCGATCGTGCGCTCATAGGGTTTGCGCACGTCGGCAGGCAGAGCAGCAGCCTTTTCTTCAAGCGCCGCGATCATCGCGGGATCGTCCGAGTTCATCGCGAGGCTGGCAAGGAAGCGAACGCGCGCGGAGGCGTCGATCAGCTTGTCGACCTCGGCCTGGTGCGCCTCGACGAAGGCGACAGCAGCGTCGGCATGGTAACCCGCGACGCGGCCAATGATCGCGGCGCTTGTCGTCTGGCCGGGCTCGGCGGTCAGCGAGAGGTCGAGTGCCTGCTGCGCGAGCGCCGCGTCCTTCGCGGCGCCGAGTAGCGTATAGAGCATGCTGCGTTCGACCGCCGACTTGCTTGCCTGCGCGAGGCGGTGAAGCTTGTCCCAGTCGGCGGCGCCTGCATTGGTTGCAACGATATCGAGCCACAGGCCCTTCGCGGGCCCGTCAAGCGCCTTGGGATCGCTGTCGAGACGTCCAAAGCGGCGGCGCGCTTCGCCGAGCACCGCAATATCGCCCATCATGCCGAGCTCGCGAATCACGTCAGCGCGAAGCACCGCGTCGAGCGCCGGTTCTCCATCCTTAGGATCGAAGCCGAGGCGGGTCAGCGCCGGGCGCAGCGCCGCCGCGCCGCGCGCCGCGATCACCGCCTGCGTCGCGGCATCGCCCTTGAAGACTCCGTAGAGCTGCGCATAGCGGCTGGCCGCTTCGGTCAGCACATAGGGATTGGCATTGGGGGGCGTCGCGGCAAGCAGACCGAGCGCGGCCCCCATGGGCTGATAGCCCGCAATCGAGAGGGCAAAATTATCGTTGAGGAGGCCGAGTTGGTCGATCGGCTGGATTTGCGCGAAAGCGCTGCGCAGGGCGGCAAGAGCTTCAGGAGTGTAAAGGGTCCGAAAATAGCCTAGTTGGCCGCCGTTAAGGATGATGGCACCGCAATGATCGACTTTGACCGTGGCCTTGCCGTCGCGAACAATGACGCGCTGTTCCCCGCCGCCGATGCTCCGCACGAGCATCGGTACCTGCCAGCGCCGCCCCTCGTCGTCGATGCTTGTGCGGCGATCGCGCGAAAACTCGCCCTGCGTCACGCCGATGAGAGTGGCGCCGGCCTTGCACTGGCTGCTCGTCATGCGGATGAGCGGGATACCAGCCTGGCCGGTGAAATCGTGCGCGATCGCGGTGAGCCCCTTGGCGCCTGCGGCTTCGATTGCGTTCCACAGATCGTCGGTGCGGCTGTTGCCATATTGGTGAGCAGCCATGTAGCGGCGCAGCCCGCCGCGCCACACATCCTCACCCGCATAGGCCTCAAGCATCGAGATGACCGCCTCGCCCTTCTTGTAGGTGATCGCGTCGAAGGCCTGGTTGGTGTCCTCGACCGTCCGGATCGTCTGCAGGATCGGGTGGGTCGTGCGATAAGCGTCGAGGCTCATCGCACTCTCGCGCCCGTGCACGCGGGTAAGAAGCGGCTGCCATTCGGGATGGAAATGGTCGGTGACCTTGGTCGCCATCCAGCTCGCAAAGCCTTCGTTGAGCCACAGATCGTCCCACCATGCCATCGTCACGAGATCACCGAACCATTGGTGCGCGACCTCATGCGCCTGAACGCCGTATATCGCCTGCCGTGTCGCCTCGCTCGTGATCGCGGGGTCATCGAGGAGGATACGCTCGAAAGTGAAGATCGCGCCCCAATTCTCCATCGCGCCGAAGAACTGCGACTGGCCGGGCCCCGCAATATTGTCGAGCTTGGGAAGTGGATAGGGCTGGCCGAAATAATCGCTATAGTAGCTGAGCAATGGCGCGAGGCTGTCGAGTGCAAAGCGCGCCTGCTCGCCCGAGCCCTTCGGCGACACGATGCCGACCTCGGCGCCGCTTTCGCTTTGCTTCGACAAGCGCTCGAAATCGCCGACGCCGAGAAAGAGGAGGTAGGAGGACATTGTGGGCGAGGTGCCGAAATGCACGGTCTTAAGACCGTTTGCGGCGGCGGTTTCGCGTTCAACCGGCATGTTGCTGACCGCAAGCTGGTCCGCGGGAACCGTCGCTCTCAGGGTGAAGGTCGCCTTGTAGCTCGGCTCGTCGAAGCTTGGCACGAAGCGCCGCGCGTCTGGCGCCTCGAACTGGGTGAAAAGGCCGCGGCGCGGCTGCCCGGTCGCCTTGTCGGGATAGTCCAGCGCGAAAAGGCCGTTCGCCTGGGTGTTGATGACCCCGCTGTAATCCGCCGCCAACGTATATTTCCCGGGCACGAGTGCGGCAGGCGCCGTGAAGGTGACCGTCTGCGCCGCAGCATCGAGCGTCGCGGTAAGCGGCACCTTGTCCGACCCGTCGGCCTTGGAAAGGCTCGCACCGGAAAAGCCGAGGTCGAGCGCGTTCATCGTGATGCTGTTCGAGCGTTCGAATAATTCAAGGTCGATCGCGACGCGTCCGGTAAAGGTGAGCGCTCTCGCATCGGGCGTGACCGCAATGTCGTAATGCGAGGGGCGCGCGATCCGCGGGAGCTGGCTCGGTACGCTTTCAGTCAGCGGTCCGGCGGCGATCGCAGGAGCTGCCATGAATGTCTCCTCGGCAAGCGCCGGAGCGGCGGCGAGGCTCAGCGACGACAGCGTCGCGAGCAGCAGGTTGCGCGTGGCAGATTTCATGGTGGCTTCCCCGTTATTCCAGAATGAGGCAATAATGTTGCAGGGACCTAGGCCCTGCATGCCGGGGCGTCACGGCCTCAATTCGACGGGCGTCCAATCCTGCTCGACAGACGGCCATTCTTGCGGCAGTTTCGTTTCATGACAAAACCTATATTGCCTGGAGAGGTTGCCGCTGCGGTCATCGACCCCACCGCCTATGCCGCGTGGGAGCCGCTTCACGAACAATTGGCCTGGGCGCGCGCCAACGCGCCCTTGGCGGTCGCGGAAAACCCGACCCACGATCCCTTCTGGCTCGTCACGCGGCACGCCGACATCATGGCGATCAGCCGTGACCCGCAGCGCTTTGCGAACGGCATCCGCCCGACGGTGCTGACCGACCGCGACGGCGAAGCGCTCGCGCGCGCCGCGACGCCGGGGGGCGACGGGCACCTCATCCGCTCGCTCGTGCAGATGGACGCACCGGATCACATGAAATACCGCCTCCTGACGCAAGGTTGGTTCATGCCCAAGAATCTGCGGATCGTGGAAGAGCGGATCCGCGAGATCGCGCGCGAGACAGTCGATCATATGCTCTCGCTCGGCGACACGTGCGATTTCGCGCGCGATGTCGCAGCGCATTATCCGCTGCGCGTGATCATGGACATTCTGGGGGTGCCGCCTGAGGACGAGCCTCGGATGCTGATGCTGACGCAGCAGCTTTTCGGCTCGACCGACCCTGAGCTCAATCGCGGGCGCGAGGCGGTCAAGAGCACCGAACAGGTGATCGCGATGCTTCATTATGTGATCGCGGATTTCGAAAATTATTTCCGCAACCTCACCGCCGACCGCCGCGCCAACCCGCGCGAGGATATTGCGACGGTGATTGCCAATGCGACGATCGATGGCGGTCAGATCCCCGACCGCGAGCTTGCGGGCTATTATATGATTGTCGCGACCGCAGGGCACGATACAACGAGCGCATCGACCGCAGGGGCGATGATGGAGCTTGCAAAGTGCCCGGCGCTCTTCGCGCGCTTCCGCGATGCGGCGAGCGACAAGGGGGGGTTGATCGAAGAGGCAATCCGCTGGTCGACTCCGGTGCAGCATTTCATGCGTAGCGCCAAGGAAGATGTGGAGATCGGCGGGCAGACGATCCGCCAAGGCGACTGGTTGATGCTGAACTATGTCTCGGCAAACCGCGACGAGGCGGTGTTCGCCGACCCCTTCACCTTCGATCCCGACCGCGCAAGGAATCAGCAGATTGCCTTCGGCTTCGGGGCCCATGTGTGCCTCGGCCAGCATCTCGCGCGAATGGAAATGCGGATATTGATGGAGGAATTGCTGCCGAGACTGAAGTCGGTTGAGCTCGCCGGTGAGCCCGCCCGGGTTGAATCGGTATTCGTGGGTGGGCTGAAACGGCTGCCGATTCGGTTCGAGGCCGCTTAGGCGGCCGGCCGTTATCGAACCGCGGCCGGACGCAGCCCGCGCTCGGCTACCCCATGACGAGGGCGTCGAGCTTGTTCCCCTCGACATCTCGGACATGGCCACGAAAGCGCTCACCGCAAGGGGCCAGGGACGCCTTGATCAGTGCCGCCGTTCGCCAACCTGATGGTGCAAAGGCGGCGCCCCTGCCCCTCCTTCGCCTCGAGCGCAACCCTTACGGCATTACCGGCATGCACGGCATTGCCATCCAGGGGCCGGGTGAGATCAATCCCCGGCCCGCAGCTCCTTGCTCCAGGCGATGAACCCCTCGGAGTTCACCAGTCGCGGACGTCATGAGAGGAAATGAGGAAGAACAACCATGGTTTGCGCAAAGCGAAAAGGGCGCCCGGTCCGAAGATCGGGCGCCCTTGGCGAAATCTCTCCACGCGCGGTCTATTTTCCGTCGATGCGGACCGGGATGAAGGCCGGTGGCTGGCCGCGGCGCAGAATTTCGAGCAGAACCGCCGTACGGCCCGCCTTTTTCGCATCCGCTATCGCCTTTGCCAGTGCCTCGCTCGTCGTTACGGGCACACGGTTGGCGCTGAGGATCACGTCACCGCGGCGCAGGCCCTTTCGGCCGGCATCGCTGCTGCTGCCGACAGCTGCGATGACGAGACCCTTGGTGTTGCGCTCGACACCGATGCTGCCCGCGATCGCGGGGGTCAGCGGCTGGACTGCCATGCCGAGCCTATCCTGGATCGCCTGGTCGGCACTTCCCTTCGGATCGTCGGGCATCGTCTGCTCTTCTTCGGGGTCGAAGTTGCTGCCCGTCAGCTCCTCCTCGGGCGGGCGGGTGCCGACCACGGCATTGATCGTCATCGGCTTTCCGTCGCGAATGATCTCGAGCGGAATGCGGGTGCCAGGTTTCACATTGGCGATCAGATAGGACAACGTCTGCTGCGGCGTGACGTCCTTGCCATCGACCTTCGTGACCACGTCGCCGCGCTTCAGTCCGGCCTTTGCTGCCGGGCCGCCGTCTTCGATTCGCTGGATGATCTCGCCGCGGTCCTTGGGCAGGCCGAGTGCGGCGGCGAAGTCTTCGCCCACCGGTGCAATACCGATGCCGAGGTAACCGCGCTGCGGCTTTTCGCCCGCCTTGAGCGCGGCGATCACCGGCGCTGCTGCGTCGGCGGGGATCGCGAAATTGACGCCGATATTCGCGCCGACAGGCGAGATCAGCATATTGTTGATGCCGACGACATTGCCCTGCAGGTCGAACAGCGGGCCGCCCGAGTTGCCGCGGTTGATCGCGGTATCGGTCTGGATGTAGCGATCATAGGGGCCGCCACTGCCGATATTGCGCTGCACCGCCGAAATGATCCCCGCGGTGACGGTCGAGCCGAGGCCAAGCGGGTTGCCGATCGCGACAACCCAGTCACCCACGCGCGCCTTGCTGCTCTCGCCAAAGCGTACGAAGGGCAGGCCCGTCGCGTCGATCTTCAGGAGCGCAAGATCCGACGTCGCATCACGGCCCACGATCTTTGCGCGATATTCTTTCTGGTTGGTCATCGTCACGGTGACCTCGTTCACCTGCTCGCCGCGCGGGCCGCCAGTGACGACATGATTGTTGGTGACGATGTAGCCATCGGACGATATCAGGAAGCCCGATCCGCCGCCCTGCTGCTCCTGGGTGATCGGCTCCCGCGTCCCCGCGAAGGGGTTGAGCCGCACGCCCAGCGTGACCTCCTGCTTGGTCGAGATATTGACCACCGCGGGCTGGAGCTGTTCGACGAGGTCGGCAAAGCTTTCGGGTGCTCCCGAGCGCGGGACGGCCCTGGCGATTTCGCTTTTTTCGTTCTGCGCTACCTGCGCCCCGACCGGCGACTGGGTGACAAGCGCCAGCGCCGTCCCGCCCACGAGCAGCGCCGAAGTGATGCCATATACATAACGCACGTTTGCATTTCCTCTTCGTTTCTGGGTCCCAGCGTTCCCGGCGGGGCTGTCTGCCCCGGGACGGCTGAACAGCGTTTGAACATGAACGGCGGTTGCACAAGCCGTTCATGTCCGCCGCGCAGCCCTCAATCTCCGTGGAACCGCTTCAGATATTCATTGTCAGGCGACAGGATAATCGACGTTGCACCGCTGCTGTCGTCGCCGAGGAAGGTCTGACGATAGCTTATCATGGCTCGGTAGAAATCATAAAATTCGGGATCCTTGCCATAGCTCGCAGCGTAGATGCGCGCCGCCTCGCCATCGGCGTTACCACGGATGATCTGCGCTTCCTTCTGCCCCTCCGCGCGGATCGCTGTTGCCTCCTGCTGGCGCGCGGTCCGCATCCTGTTGTAGGCCGCGTCAAGCGTGGCGCCTTCGGGAAGGTCGGCGCGCTTGATCCGCACGTCGATAATCTCTGCCCCATATTTGCGCGCCTCGCGGTTCAGCGCGATCTGGATATTGTCCATCACGGCGCCGCGCTCCGGCGACAACAGCGTCGCGAAAGTGCGTTTGCCGAGCTCGTTGCGCAGCGAGGAGCCGAGGATCGTCGCAAGTTGCTGCTGCAACCGGTCCTCGGTGCGGATCGCGGTATACATGCGCACCGGATCGGTAATGCGGAAGCGCGCAAAAGCGTCGACCTGCAGCCGCTGCTGGTCGGTCGAGAGCACCTGCTGACGCTCCATGTTGATGCCGAGGATGCGCTTGTCGATGATCTGGATATTGTCGAAAAAGGGCATCCTTAGCACGAGCCCCGCTCCCGAGCGGCCGAAATTCTCCCCCTCCTTATATTTGTTCACCGTCGCCCGGATCTCGCCGAAGCGCAGGATAAGCGCCTGCTTGTCCTCGGGGACAATCGACACCGTCATCGAGACGAGCACGAGCAGCGCGAGCAGCGTGATGAGCAACCGCATGGGCCGGCGGAGCAGATTGTCGAACATCACTGGCCTCCCTTCAGGGCCGAATCGGCACGCCGCTGGACTTCGGGGAGCGGCAGATAGGGAGTCACCCCGCGCGGCTCGACGATTGTCTTGTCGGCTTTCGACAGGACCGACTCCATCGTCTCGTAATAGAGGCGTCGCCGCGTTACTGCTGGCGACAGCTGATATTGCTCATAGATTTTATCGAACGCGGCCGTGTCGCCGCGCGCCCGTTCGAGCACCTGCTGCTCATAGGCGCGCGCGAGGTTGATCGCGGATTCGCGTTCCTGGCGCGCCGCGGTCACTTCCTTGAACGCCTCGTCGACCTGCTTTGGCGGATCGGCCTGGCGGATTGCAATGCCCTGGATCGACACGCCGGCGCGATATTGATCGAGCAGGTCCTGCATGCGCTGCTGCACCTGCGCTTCGATCTCGACGCGGCCAGGACCGATCGCCTGCACGAGGTCGAAATTGGCGACAGTCGCGCGCATCGAGCTTTCGGCGACCTCGCGGATCGTGCCTTCAGGATCGGCAAGCTGGAAGATGAAAAGTTCCGGATCGCGGATCGACCAGCGCACCTCATAGGCAAGGTCGACGATGCTCTGGTCGCGGGTCAGCACGAAATTCTCATCGGTCGCATTGGGCGAACCGATCGCCATCGTGCGGATCGCGCGCACGTCCTCGAGGCGGATTCGCTCGAACGGCGGCGGGAGCGTGAGCTTGACGCCCGGTCCGACGGTGCGCGAATAGCTGCCGAGGCGCGTGACGACCCCTTCCTTTTCAGGCGGAACGACATGCACGGTCGAAAAGATGAGCATGACGGCGACGAGCGCGAAAATCGCCCATTTCCATCGTCGCGCCGACGCCGCCAGGTCAAAGCCGTCGCCGCCGCCGCCCGATCCGCCGCCGCCGAAGCTGCCCCGCCCCTTGCGCAGCAGTTCGTCGAACGCAGAAGGCCCGCGCGGGCGGCGACCGCGCCCGGCATCGGCAGGATCGGGCGTCACCCAGGGGTTGCGCGGGCCTGGCTTGCGGCCGCCGCCCTTCCCGTCCTCGCCATCCTTGGGGCCATTGCCCCACGGGCTGTTCGCCATCAGGCTGATCGAATCGAAAATTCGCCGCCATCCCCCTGGAGCGCGGCGCCCCATAATGCCGTCATTGTCGTTGCTCATGCTGCAGTTATAGGGGCGGCGGACGCGATTAACAGGGGGGTTCGCGCGAAAATGGCTGGCAATCGCGCCCATCATGCCTATTTCGCCGGGACATGACCGACAAAGCCCCCGACATCGCGCGCCTGACTGCTACCGCCGCCGAGCTCAGCGAGGGCCGTGCCTCCGGTCTGCGCCTGCTCGATGAGGCCGGGACGCTTGCGGTCGTGCTCGATGTCACCGGTCTTGCCGATGAGGAACGGCAGCCGCTCGAGGATCGCCTGCGCGCCGGCCTGCTCGCCGCGACGGGGGTCGTCGAGGTTCGCATCGCAATGACGGCCGAGAAAAGGGCGATGACCGTCATCGCGGTCGGCAGCGGCAAGGGCGGGGTCGGAAAATCGACCCTCGCCGCCAATCTCGCCGTCGCGCTTCAGCGGCGCGGGGTGAAGGTCGGGCTGGTCGACGCCGATATTTATGGCCCCTCACTTCCCAAGCTCCTCGACAGCGAGGGCGTGAAGCCCGAGGCCCGCGGATCCAAGCTTGTCCCCGTTCCCAACGCTTATGGCGTTCCCATGCTGTCGACGGGGCAGATCGCGGCGCCGGGTCAGGCGATCGCCTGGCGCGGCCCGATGGCGGGCAAGGCCCTGGAACAGCTCATCGATGCAAGCTGGGGCAACATCGACACGCTGGTCGTCGATCTGCCCCCGGGCACCGGCGATGTTCAGCTCACCATGATCCAGCGCCACAAACCCGCAGGGGCGGTGATCGTGTCCACCCCGCAGGATCTGGCCTTGATCGACGCAGCACGCGCCATCAGCCTGTTCGAACAGGCCGAGGTACCGATCATCGGCCTCGTCGAAAATATGGCGGGCTATGTCTGCCCGCACTGCGGCGAAGTCAGTGACCCCTTTGGCAGTGGCGGCGCAGAGGCGGCGGCGAAGACGATGGGGCTTGACTTCCTTGGCCGTGTGCCGCTGGCGATGGGCATCCGACTTGCCAGCGACGGCGGCGTGCCCCCCGCGGCGGGAACCGACCCCGCAGGTGAGCCGTTCCACGCCGTAGCGGCAAGGGTCGCTGAATGGCTCGAGTCACGAAAGGGGCGCTGAATGGCGATCAACGACGAAGGCGAGATTCGCGAGCTGCTCGGCCAGCCGCGCCGCATCGCGGTGATCGGCGCCTCGCCCAACCCCGCTCGCCCCTCGAACGGGGTTCTCGGCTTTCTCGTCCGCCAAGGGCATGACGTCATCGCGGTCAATCCCGGCCACGCCGGCAAGAGGATCCACGGCGCGCCCGTCGTTGCGAGCCTCGCCGACGTCCAGCCACCTGCCGAGATCGTCGACATCTTCCGCAACAGCGCCGAGGCCGGCCGTGCGGTCGACGACGCGATTGTCCACGGCGCAAAGGCCGTATGGCTGCAAATCGGTGTGATCGACGAGGCCGCGGCAAAGCGCGCCGCCGACGCCGGTCTGACCGTCGTGATGGACCGTTGCCCGAAGGTGGAAATCCCGCGGCTCGGCTTGCTCCGCTAGGCAGCCTCTTCGTCCCCGATGGCAGCGACGGGGTCCGGGAACCGCGCTGCGCCAGAAGCCGCCGTGCTTCGCGGCATCGAGGGGCAATATAGGCTTTGCCTCGGTACATCGCCGCGACTATCAGCAGCGGGCATGAGCGGCATTCGCGATACGGTGGGGAGCAAATCAACGCGAGCGTCGCTCGTCACGCGCCGCACGCTGCTCGTTGGCGCAACCGCCGCGGGCGGGCTTGCACTCGCTTGGTCGGTGTGGCCGCGAGATTACCGTCCCAACCTGACCGCTGCCCCCGACGAGCATATCTTCAACGCTTTCCTGAAGATCGGCGACGACGGCCATATCAGCGCGATCGTCCCCCAGTGCGAGATGGGGCAGGGCGTAACGACGCTGCTGCCGCAGATCATGGCCGACGAACTCGGCGCCGACTGGCGGACGATCGCGGTCGAAACTGCACCCATCAATCCCCTCTATGCGAACACACTGGTGGTCGACGAGGATAGCAGCGTCTTCATGCCGCGGGCCGGCGTCCCCGATTTCGTGCAGGACGTGCGCAGCTGGGCGCGGCGCGAATGGGCGGTGCGCCACGCCGTGATGCTGACGGCCAATTCCTCGTCGGTGCGGATGTTCGAGGGACCATGCCGAGATGCAGCGGCGCAGGCGCGCGCGCTGCTCATGATGGAGGCCGCGCGCCGCTGGGACGCGAACTGGGAAGATTGCGACACGCAGGATGGTTTCGTCATTCTGGGGCAGAAGCGGCTGCGCTTTGGCGAACTGGCGGCAGGCGCGGCCGGTCTCGAACCGCCCGCGACCCCCGTTTATCGCGCGTCGAGCGCCGACCCGCTCTACGGCAAGGAGCTGACACGCCTCGACCTGCCTGCGAAGGTCGACGGATCGGCGAATTTCGCCGGCGACATCCGCCTGCCTGACATGGTCTACGCTGCAATTCGTCAAGGTCCGCTCGGCGCAACGCGGCTCAAAAGCATCAACCGCAAGGCCGGGCTTGCCTCGCCCGGCGTGCTCCACGTCGTCGAACACGAGCGCTGGGTCGCCGCTGTCGCTCGCAACTGGTGGGCAGCAAACCGCGCGCTCGACCGCTTCGCGCCGCTGTTCGAGACGAAGGGCACGCCGGTATCGAGCAAAAGTATCGACAGCGCGCTCAGGGCCGCACTCCGCGCCGATGGCTATCGCATCGCAAAGAAGGGCGATGTTGCCGGGGCGATGGAAGGCCGCCCGAAGATATCCGCCGAATATCTGGTCGCTCCCGCGCTCCACGCCAGTATCGAAACGCGCACCGCGACGGCTGCGATCGACGGCGACGGGCTACGCGTCTGGGTCGCGACTCAGGCGCCCGCGCAGTGCCGCGACGCGGTTGCTGCCGCAACCGGGCTCGCGCCCGGCGCGGTGACGCTATTCCCGATGATGGCGGGGGGCTCCTTCGATGCCTGTCTCGATCATAGCGTCGCCGTGCAGGCAGCGATCATTGCGCGGCAGGTGAAGCGGCCGGTACAGCTCGCCTGGTCGCGCGCCGAAGAGATCATGCGCGTCCCGCCGCGCGCGCCGGCGCGGGCGAAGATGGTCGCCACGCTCAACGCCGCAGGGGGTATCGACGCACTGGTCAGCCGCATCGCGGTGCCGCCGACCAATCATGAGGTGCGCGCGCGGCTGTTTGACAATATCCCGAGCGACGTCGCTCAGCGCGCGGCGGCGGGATCGCCCGACGCCGCCGCGGTCGAGGGTGCCCAGCCGCTTTATGCAATCCCCCATGTCGCGGTTGACCACTGCCCGGCCGACATCGGACTGCCGACTGCGCGCTGGCGCGGAAACGCCGACAGCTACACCGCTTTCTTCACCGAATGCTTCGTCGACGAGATGGCGACCCGCGCCGGATCAGATGCCCTGTCCTATCGCATGGCGATGCTCGGCGATGCACCCCTCCTCGCACGTTGCCTGCTCACGGCAGCAACGCTCGGCAGCTGGGAAGGCGGGATCGCCGGGAGCGCGCAGGGGCTCGCCTGCCATGCGATGCGGGGCAGCTATATCGCGCTGCTCGCGACCGCGCGCCAGAGTGACAAGGGACTCCAGGTCGAACAACTCGTCGCGGCCGTCGATGCAGGACGCCTCGTCAATCCGGCGATTGCACGCCAGCAGGTCGAGGGCGGGCTGATCTTCGGTCTTGCCGCCGCAGTCGGCGCGACAACCGATTATGAAGGCGGCGTCGCGACTGCGCGCAAGCTGCACCAGCTCGGCCTCCCGAAATTGTCCCAGACCCCGCAAATCCTGGTCGAATTTCTCGAAAGCGATCGCGAGCCGGGCGGGCTGGGCGAGATCGGCGTCCCCGTCGTCGCCCCGGCAGTTGCCAATGCCCTGTTTGCCGCGACCGGCCGCCGCATTCGCCGGCTTCCTCTTTCGGCACACCCCGCATGACGGCCCCCTCTTCCATCGGCGTGCTTCTCGTCAACCTCGGCACGCCCGACGCGCCCGAGCCGGATGCCGTGCGCCGCTATCTCGCCGAGTTTCTGTCCGACCGCCGGGTCGTCGAAATTCCGCGGCTGATCTGGCAACCGATCCTGCGCGGGATCATCCTGCGGACGCGGCCCCGAAAATCGGCGCACGCCTATCGGCAGGTCTGGACCGAAGCGGGGTCGCCGCTCGCCGCGATTACGCAGGCGCAGGCGGCCGCGCTCCAGTCGGCGCTGAAAAGCAGCGTGCGCGTCGCCCATGCGATGCGTTATGGCAACCCGGCGATCGGACCCACGATTGACCGGCTGATCGCCGATGGTTGCGAGCGTATCCTCGTCGCGCCGCTCTACCCCCAATATAGCGCCGCGACCACAGCAACGGTGGTCGACGCGGTAGGCGATCATCTGAAGTCGCTGCGCCGGCAGCCCGCGCTGCGCTTCCTGCCGCCCTATTTCGATGACCCTGCCTATATAACGGCCCTCAGGGCATCGGCCGAAACCGCTCTCGCCGCGCTTGATTTCAAGCCCGATGTACTGCTCGCGAGCTTTCACGGCACGCCCGAGCAGACGCGCGAGCTCGGCGATCCTTACTACGAACAATGCTGCAACACCGCCCACCACCTGTCGAGCGCGCTGGGGCGGCCCGTCGAGGTCGCCTTCCAGTCACGCTTCGGCCGCGCGAAATGGCTCGAACCCGCCACCGATGCAGTGCTCGCCGATCTTGGCGCTGCGCAAAAGAGCGTCGCGCTATTCGCGCCGGGATTTGCCGCCGACTGCCTCGAAACGCTCGAGGAACTGGCGATCCGCGGGAAGGCGCAGTTTGCCGGGGCTGGCGGGCGCGACTTCGCCTATCTGCCCTGCCTCAACGCCGATCCGCCGGGGATGAAGCTCATCGAAACGATGGTCCGGCGCGAGCTCGCCGGGTGGATATGAGCCGTTACGCTTACGTCCTGTTTAGCTCCTTCGCCTAGACTGGCCTCCGCGCGATCCCGGTAGTGACACCGGGCATGAGTTCGGGAGATTGCCCCATGAGCCAGGTTCAATCGGCAGCGCTGACGCTCGCCGGCGCCACGGCCTTGTTCCTGCTCGCGGTTTTCGCGGTCTGGTGGCTGCGTCGTCCGCGCGCCGAACCCGTCTCCCGCGCGCCAAGGGCATCCCTGCCCTGGGAACCCAGGCTCCCCAATCGGGCCCGCAAAGCTCGCGATCCCGAGCCGCCGGTCGAAATTGCGCCGTCGCGCCTCGCGCGGATCAGCGCCAAACCGGCATACGATCACGTCAGCGAGCCTGCCCACGCCGCAAGCGAAACAGCCGCGCCCGTCGTGGCCCCGACGCTCGTCGAGGCGCGGCCATCCGCGTCATCGCTGGAAGAGAGCCTCGAAGCCATGGCGGCGGCGACCGTGCGTCAAGCGGCCGCGCCGCGCGCCGGCGGCGGGATCAAGTTGATTCCGCGCATCCCGCCGCGTGACGCGATCCACACCCGAAGCTGGCTCGGCGGGCGGCCGAGACTTCCCCAGACGGAGCAATGGCCACGCATCGAGGGTGTGCGCGCCGACTTCCTCGCGCAGATCGCCTGCGCTGACCTGCCGAGAGACCTTTGGAACGGGCTCGGCCCCCGCGAAGGCTGGCTTGTCATCTTCGGCCATCCCGATACGACCGCGGCGACCGCACTGCATCTGCCCGAGGCGGGTCCACCGCGCGAGCCGCCGGCCGCCCCCGGAGAGGCGTGGTTCTCACCCTATGGGGCGCTGCGTCTCGGCAATCTCGCAGCGCTCGCGGTGCGCGCCTTTCCCGAGTGGCCCGTCGACCTCGTTCCCGCGGACGGGCGCCCGAGCGACGAGGCAACCGCTGCCGATCCGCTCGCGGGTCAGGACTACGACATTGCCGACCCGGCCTTCCATCCCTTCGACTGGGGGGCCATGTTGGCGATGGCCACACTCCTCGAGCGGCACGCGGCGCAGCTCGCCGGCCAGGCAGATATTCCCGCCGACGCCAGCGACGAACTGGCGCTCGCCCTCGCCGACGCTGCCGAGGCCAATCGCGAAGCCGCTGCGCGCGCTATCGAGATCATCGGCATCATCCGCGAGAGCGCAAAGGAGCATGGCTTTACCGCGAACGACGCGAGCGCGGTGATGGCGGCACTCCACGCCATCCGCTGGGTCCATGTCGGCTGCCAACCCGATCCGGAAACCGGCGAGGATCGCGTCGAGGCGCTCGAATTGCCCCTCACCCGCCACCATCCTGGCGCTCCAACGTGGGTCGAGGATTATCGCGCGCTGCTGTTCGATCATGCAAAGCATGCGTGGTGCGCCGATCCCGACCGTTTGTCGGGGCCCGCGCGTGCCTGGTTCGAGCCGCTCTGGCGGGCGCTTGGCGAAAAGGAAGCCGCCATGATGGGTCATATCCCCTCGCGCTATCTTGCGGGCTTTGACGAGGAACGCGACGCAGTGCTGATCGAGCTGCCTGCCAGCGGGCTGATGAGCCGCCGCGCCGGCGATGCCCCAACCGCCGCGCTGATCATCCGCAAGGCCGACCTTGCTGCCGGCGACTTCTCGCGGCTTCGCGTGCAGCAAATGCACTGACCCGCAGCGGAGTGCAGAATAGCTTTGCCGTTGACGTAACAGTCAACTTGCGAGGCCCTGCCGCGCACCCTAACCATGGCGCGAAGCACTCATGTGGGAGCAGCAGACATGGCACGTATCGCAATCGTCACCGGCGGCAGCCGCGGCATCGGAGAAGCAATCTCGCTGAGACTTCAGGCCGATGGCATCACGGTGGTCGCCAACTACGCCGGGAATGACGAAAAGGCGAAGGCTTTCACCGATCGCACCGGCATTCGGACCTATAAATGGGACGTGGGCGACCATCAGGCGTGCCTCGACGGCTGCGCGCGCGTCGCCGAAGAAGTCGGCCCGATCGACATCGTCGTAAACAATGCCGGCATCACCCGCGACGGCACGCTCGCCCGGATGACCTTCGAAGACTGGAACGACGTCATGCGCATCAACCTTGGCGGTTGCTTCAACATGGCGAAAGCATGCTTTCCCGGAATGGTCGAACGCGGCTGGGGCCGCATCGTCAACATCGGGTCCATCAACGGACAGGCCGGGCAATATGGCCAGGTCAACTACGCCGCTGCCAAGTCCGGCATCCACGGCTTTACCAAGGCGCTGGCGCAGGAGGGCGCGAAGAAGGGCGTGACCGTGAACGCGATTGCCCCTGGGTATATCGACACCGACATGGTCGCGGCAGTCCCCGCGCCGGTGCTCGAAAAAATTGTCGCGAAGATCCCTGTCGGCCGTCTCGGCCACGCCGATGAGATTGCGCGCGGCGTCGCCTTCCTGTGCAGCGAGGATGCCGGATTTGTCACCGGGTCGACCATGTCGATCAATGGCGGCCAGCACATGTATTGAGCAAGGGCGGGGGGGGCATCTCGACTTCGCGCGGTCCATGGAGCTAAATGGCGGACATGGCACCTTTCGCTCTTCGCCCGCCCGTCAAACGCTCGGTGACGATTGCGGGTCACCCGACCTCGATCAGCCTTGAACCCGTCTTCTGGGACGCGCTCGAGGCCGCGGCGGCGCGGCTCAACCTTCCCATCAATGCCCTCGTTGCACGGATCGATGTCGAACGGATGGAAGCGGGCAATCTGCCCAACCTGACTTCTGCGATCCGGCAATGGCTGTGGCACGATCGCGGGGAGCACTGAGGAGCTATCTTTGCGTCATCCATGAGAGCGCAGCATAGATGGCCCGCCCGAATCCCGCGCCGCTGTCGGGTGCGAAGTGAAGGAAGAGCGAAGGTTCGATCAGTTCAAGTTCCATGATGTGCGGCCGCCCCGCGGCGTCGCCAACGAGGTCGACGCGGGCATAGACGGGCGGCGCCGGGGCGGCGGCGATGGCAGCGACCGCAAGAGCCAGGGCTTCGGCATTGGGCTCCCACGCCATTTCGCGTCCACCGAACTGCTCCTGAACGCGAAAGTCCCCCGCCGCGGGGCGCTTGACGATGGCATGGCTGAAGCAGCCGGCGAAGAAGAAGAGCGAGACTTCGCCTTCGGTCAGGATGCCGGCCATCAACGGCTGGATGAGACGGCGCTGACCGAGGGCGTCGGCAGGAGGCGGCGCGCCGCGCGCGATGCGGTGGGTGCCGTCGGCGCCGCCCGAGATGGCGGGCTTGATCACCAGCTCGTCGGCCCCGAACCTTGCGCGCGCCTCGGCGAGGCTCGCCTCGTCGAGTGCTGCAACGTCGATCGTCGGCACGGCCGCAGCGCCTGCCGCGCCGAGTTCGGCGAGATAGGCCTTGTCGCTGTTCCAGCGCAGCACCGGCACCGGATTGACCGCGGGGAGCGCCTCGGCCTCCAGCCGGTCGAGCAGCGCATACCAGCGCGCCGGGTCGCGCTGATAGCCCCAGGCGAAAAGCGGCAGGATCAGGTCGAAACCGGCAAGATCTCCAGGATCGGTCCACGCCCGCTGTTCGACCGCAAGCCCGGCTGCCGCCAGCACCGCCGCCTTGCGCGCGAAGGCGGGCTGCCACCGCTCGTCATAATCGGGCGCCGGGACGAGGAGCGCGACGCGCGGCTGATAGGGCATGCGTGGTGACGCCCCTTGCTACCGTCCCAGAAGCCCGCGTGCCTGCCCCGCAAGGTGCGAGAGCATCGCACCATTGGGGGTCGGGATGGTCCGGGCGCGGTCGACGGTCGAGCGGAACTGCGCGACGCGCGGCGCCTGTTCGCCGAGCCACCGGGTCACCGCGCCGTCGAGATCGTCACCCTTCAGCCCGGCGAGAAAGCTCAGCCGCATTTGCTGAAAATCGCGCGCCAGACTGTTCACCAGAAGCCGCTCCCAGGGGTCGGTCGGGCTCATATGCGCCGCAAGCGTCTGCGCCCAGTCGAGCCCCAAGGCCTCGCCGAGATGGGTGAAGGCATGAGTCACCGCCACTTCGTCATCGCCGCGCCGCTCAGCAAGATCGACAATGCCGATCGCGCCGTCGAGCTTGAACAGCCGCACCACCGCAGCGGCGAGTCCCTCGGGCGCGCCCGCGTCGAGCAGCTGCTGACTCAGCATGTCCCACTGGCGGCGCACCGATTCGCTGAGCAGGCCGTCGACGCGCGCGGTGAGCCGATCGACGCCGGGCTCGAGCCGCGCGACGAGCACGCCCGGCTGCCCTCCCGTCGGCGCGATGCGCAGCAGGTCGGCCATTTGCGACGCCATCGCCGAGGCCGCCTGGGCGAACAGCGACAGGCGGATCGCTTCGTCGATCTTCGCCGTGTCGAGCGCCTCCCAGATCTCGCGCATGTCGAGCAGCTTTTCGACCGTCACGAACGCCGCAGCGACGTCGGCGAGCGAACAGCCTTCTTCCTCGACCAGCTCGAACGGATGGACGACGCCCATGCGGTTGATGATGCGGTTGGCGAGCTTGGTCGCAATGATTTCGCGGCGTAGCTGATGCCCGGCAATTGCCTCCGCATAGTCGCGCTGCATTTCGGCTGGGAAGGCCGCGGCGAGATCGCCGTCCAGCATAGGATCGTCGGGCAGGCTGCTCGCCTCGATTGCGTCCTGCAGCGCCAGCTTGGCGGTCGACAGCAGCACCGCCAGTTCGGGACGCGCCAAGCCGCGCCCTTCCTGCGCGCGGCGCAGCAGTTCATCGTTGGCGGCAAGCCCCTCCACCTTGCGGTCGAGCCGGCCGCTGCTCTCGAACGTTTCCATCAGCCGTACCAGCGAGGGCACCGCGCCCGCTCCGCCCTTTTCGGCGATCGACAGCGCGAGCGCCTGGAGGCGATTGTCCTCGAGCACCAACCCCGCGACATCGTCGGTCATGCGAAGGAGCAACGCGTCGCGGTCGTCCTGCGCTAGCCGCCCTTCAATCATCTCGCGATTGAGCGCGATCTTGATGTTGACCTCATTGTCCGAGCAATCAACGCCCGCGCTATTGTCGATGAAGTCGGTATTGATGCGGCCGCCGCGCTGCGAAAAGGCAATGCGCGCGGCCTGCGTGACGCCGAGGTTCGCACCTTCGCCGACCACCCGGGCGCGCAGGTCTTCGGCATCGACGCGCAGCGCGTCGTTGGCGGGATCGCCAACCTCGGCATTATTCTGGCTCGCGGCCTTCAGATAGGTGCCGATCCCGCCGAACCACAGGAGGTCGACCGGCGCCTTGAGGATCGCCGAGATCAGCCCGGCGGGATCGATCTCGTCGACATTGAGGTCCAGCATCGCCTTGACCTCGGCACTGAGCGGAATGCTCTTCTGGCTGCGCGGGAACACGCCGCCGCCCTTGGAGATCAGCTTCTTGTCATAATCGTCCCAGCTCGACCGCGGCAGATTGAACAAACGTGCGCGCTCCTTCCAGCTCTTCGCCGGGTCGGGGTGCGGGTCGAGGAAGATGTGCCGATGATCGAACGCCGCCACGAGCTGGATCGCCTTTGAAAGCAGCATGCCATTGCCGAACACATCGCCCGACATGTCGCCGCAGCCGGCGACGCGGATCGTGTCGGTCTGCACGTCGACGCCCATTTCGGCGAAATGGCGCTGCACCGACACCCACGCACCCTTGGCGGTGATGCCCATCGCCTTGTGATCATAGCCCTTCGATCCACCGCTCGCAAAGGCATCGCCCAGCCAGAAGTCGCGCTCCATTGCGAGGCCGTTCGCCACGTCCGAGAAGGTCGCGGTACCCTTGTCGGCCGCGACGACGAAATAGGGATCCTCGCCGTCGTGGATGACCACGTCCCGGGGGTGCACGACCTTCCCCGCGACGATATTGTCGGTGATCGAAAGCAAGGAGCGGATGAAGATGCGGTAGCATTCGGTCCCTTCCGCAAACCAGGCGTCGCGGTCGATCGCCGGATTTGGGAGCGCCTTGGGGTAGAAGCCGCCCTTCGCGCCCGTCGGCACGATCACGGCATTCTTGACGCGCTGCGCCTTCATCAACCCGAGGATCTCCGTGCGGAAGTCGTCGCGCCGGTCCGACCAGCGCAGCCCGCCCCGCGCGACGGGGCCGGCGCGAAGGTGAATACCCTCGACGCGCGGCGAATAGACCCACACCTCGCGCCACGGCAGCGGCTTGGGCAGACCCGGGACCTTGCTGCTGTCGATCTTGAACGCCAGCGCCTCCTCGGCGGCAGACGCGAAAGCGTTGGTGCGCAGCGTCGCACCGATCACCGCATTGAACCGGCGCAAGATCCGGTCATCGTCGATCGACTTGATGCCTGCAAAGCCTGCCTGGATCTCGGCGTCGAGTTCCGCAGCGCGCTTCGGGTCGTGCGCCGCCGGGTCGTGCAGCGCGCGAAACCGGTCGATCATTGCCCGGGTCAGCGTGGGCGCGTGTCGCAGCGCGGCCACAACCGTGTCCATGCCATAGCTCGACCCGCCCTGACGCAGATAGCGAAACCACGCGCGCAGCCAGACGATCGCCTGCGGATCGGTCTGCGTCACGAGCATCAGCTCGTTGAATGCGTCGTCCTCGGCCGATCCTTCGAGCACCGCAGCAATCGCGCCCTCGATCACCTCGGCGTGCGGGAGCAACGCCGCCTCGTCGACCGCGGTTGGCACCCGCAAGGTGAAATCGTGGATGAAGGCGGGCTGCTCCCCGCCGTCGGCGGACGGCCGACCATAGCTCAGTGCCGTCGGAATTTCCTCAAGCACCTCGAAGCCGAAATGCTCGAGGGCGGGAACCACGTCGGAAAGCGCAAGCGCCCCCGCGAGGCTGTAGACCTTGAGGCGCAGCCGGTCGTCGCCGTCGAGGCTCTTGAGTGCAAGGCGCACCCCGCGCGGATGCGCAGCATCGAGGTCGCGCAGCCGCAATATGTCGCGTGCGGCCTCTTCAGGATCATAGAGATTGCGATAATTGGGGGGGAAGAGCGGCGCAAAGCGCGCGGCGAGCGCCGCAGCCCGGCCGGCGTCGCCGCGCCTGGCCAGCGCCGCCTCGACCTCGGGCTGCCACCCGCGCACCATCTGTTCAAGCATGGTGCCAAGTGCCTCTTCGTCGGGGATGACACCGCCGCTGCGAAGGTCGAGCGTATAACGGAGCAGCGCGGCGCCGCCGTCCTCGAGCACCATCGTCCAACCGATGACACCCGCCCGGGCTTCGCGCGCCAGCATGCCCTCGATCGCCAGTCGGCGGCCGGTCGATACCTCGTCGCGCGGCAGCCAGACAAAGACAAACAAGTGCCGGCCGAGCGCGCTGCGCACCGTGACCAGCTTCGGCCGGGGCCGGTCGGTAATCGACATGGAGGTGAGCGCAAGTCTCTCGAGGGAAGCCGCATCGAAGGCAATCAGCAGGTCGTGGGGCAGCGCGGTCAGGGCGTGTGCGAGAGCCTTGCCCGCGTGGCCTGCGGGATCGAAGCCGAATTTCGTCATCAGCGCCGACAGCTGCGCGCGAAGTACCGGGACTTTCGCGGGTGGCATCGACAGTGCCTGGCTGGTCCACAGCCCGGCGTGGATCGACAGCCGCTCGGCCGTTCGGCCCTTGAGTTCAGGAATGATGACGAGGTCGAGCAGAACACGGCGGTGCACCGCCGAGAGCCGGTTCGACTTGATGAGCAGCGGGCTCGACCCGCCACCGTCGAACCACGCAAACGCAGCCGCGAGGGCTTCGGGCGAGAGCAGTTGGCCTTGGCTCGATGCGCAAATGCCGAGCGGCTCGTCCGCCGCGCCGTCGCGGCCACGCCATTCGTGTCCGAGCTGCGTCATGGCGCCGCCTTCGAACCAGCGCAGCAGTTCAGCACCCTCGCCGTCAGTACGCATCGCGGCGTCGGCGAGCATGGCCGCGCGCATCGCCTTCCAGTCGGAAACCGCAGCGCGCACGTCGGCAAGCGCGGCCTCGATCGCATCGAGCAGACGGCGACGTGCGCGCGCGTCGCCGCGCTCCAGTTCCATATAGATGACCGATTCGCGGTTCTGCGTGCCTTGCTCCGGCGCGCCCGCATCGGTGAGGTGGCCCTTGGCATCACGGGTTGCCGAAACGACCGGGTGCAGGATGCGGTGCACGACCAGCCCCTGCGCCGCGGCGACCTGCGAGGTCGAATCGACGAGGAAGGGCATGTCGTCATTGACGATGGCAAGACGCATCCGCCGGTCGGTCCCGTCGGCGGCCATGGGTTCGAGCGAGAGGACGGGGGCGCCGGGGGGGCGATCGAGTGCCGCGGCGGCGATGAACCGGCTCGCGTCGGCAAGCGCCGCTTCGTCCATGTCGTCGCCCTCGCCGGGAAGGGCGCTGCCGCGCAGGGCAGCAAGGTAAGCGGACTGGATTTTTCTGGGAACAGCGGGGACGGAGGCGGAGGAAGCGTCCGATTCCGGTTGACTAGGCATAGGGTGCAGCATCCCGAACCAAAAAAAGCGGGCCTGTCACCGACGATCGGCGGGCCGTTCGCTCCGGCCCATATGCGCCCGCCGCCCGCGGGGCTCAAGAGCCGCGCGGCGTTTCGCGTAAAAATATTTCAAATTTCGGATTTTCTGTTGCGCTGCAGCGAAGATGCGTCAAACGCCGGGACCGATTGCAATCGCCTTCTTCGCCAGCCGAGCGACCAGCGCCGCATCTTCGGCGGCCTTGGCCACAATGCCAATATGCCCGCCCGGCATCGTACGCGCGATCAGCACGACGAATTCGGCATCGCCTGCGTCATGCTCCAGGATCACCGCTGGATGCGCGCGGCGCAGCGCATCGAGTGTCGTGCCTGCCGCGTCCTCGCGCGCGGCGGGCCTGCGGCGCGCCCGCACGTCCTTGACCACGCCCTTGAGGCCGCCCGGATAGCGATCGAGATAGGCGGCGAGCTCTCCGCGCCCGACTCCTTCCGCGCGCGCGTGACCGAGCACGCACGCATATTCTGCGACCCGCGTCTTGTCGTAATGAGCGCCGAAGACGAGCTTGACCACCGGGGTCATCGGCGCGCGTGCCTGCGCGCTCAGCCCTGCGTCCTCGAGCAGCTCGGCGAACGCCTCGGGCTGCGTTTCGGCAACCAGCGCGAAGTCCCACGCCTTGCCGACGGCCTGATAAAGCGCGCTGCGGCTGCGGCTGTCGGCGGCGATGGCCCTTTCGGCGGTCTCGCGCGCGGCGGCGAGCCAATCGGCGAGGTCTGCATCTTCGTCCGGAGCGGACGGCGCGGCGTCTGCCGGATCAAGCTCTTCGAGCTGGTCGAACGCCGCAAAGCCCGGAGCATCGGAGACGATATGCCCCGAGTCGGGGCCGTCGGCCCACAGCGGCATCGGCGCGGTGAGCGGTGCGGCACTGCGCATAGCCTGATCGACCGACAGCTGGAGCTCCTCCTCCTCGTCGGCGGGCACCGCTTCCTTCCAGTTGATGACCCCCAGAATGAAGTCGATCGTATCGTCATCGGACGAGAAGGGCAGGAGGATACCACGGTACATGATCGTCACGGCGCGGTCGTTCACGAACTCGGCCTCGAAGCCGATCGGCGTGCGGTTCGCGATGATCTGGAGATAATGGTCGGTCAGCCGTGACAGCAGCGAGCGCCCCGGTATCTGACTGATATACTGAACATCCGGGTCGATCTGAGACTCGGCGCGCAGGCGGTCTCCGAGGAAGGCTATGGCCGGGTTCTCGATTCCCGCGGTGAAGTCGAGCAGCACCGAGTGCGGGCCGAAGTCGCCCGCGCGGTCGAGGTCGAGATCCTCCACCGAGGGATAGGCGCGATCGGCGAGCAGCGAGGCCCAGTAATTATAGGCCCGGACCTGCATCCGCCGTTCGTCGACGCCGACCGCCGGGGGAGCGTCGATGCCGCCGTCATCGTGGCCGTAGCTGCCCGAAAGCAACCCGCGCATGCTGTCCATCAATCATCCCCAGTGGCAAACATCGGACAATGTCATGCCTCAGGAGTGGTAAAGGCCGCGTAAACGATGGGGTTTCCGGGCTCTTCGGGGCACGCTTATCGTATCGGCTTCAAGCGGATCGCCGCCCCGCCGCCGGGAGCAAGCCATAGATTGTAGGTATCGCCCTTCTTCACTTCGATCGTTTCATAGGCGATATTGTGCCGCGCCTCGGTCAGATAGGTCGCGCCCGCACCGTCCTTCCACACCGTCGCGGTATAGCCTTTGCCTGGATCTAGGAAATCAAGGCGCAAGGCCAGCGTCCGCTCGGTCGCGTCGTTGACCCCGCCGACATACCAGTCGGCGCTGTTCCGGTCCTTGCGCGCAAAGATCGCATAGTCGCCAACTTCACCCGCGATCAGGTGGCTTTCCGCCCAGTCGGCGGGCACCGCCTTGATGAACTCGAGCTCGCGCGGGTGCGCTTCCAGATTTTCGATGAAATCGGCTGCCATCTGGATTGGCGAATAAATGGCGAGATAGAGGCCGAGCTGCTTGGCGAGCGTCGATGCGAAAGGCGCCTTGCCTGACCCTTCGAGGCTCAGAACGCCGGGGGTGTAATCCATCGGGCCCGACAACATGCGCGTATAGACCAGCGTCGGTTCATGGTCTGGACCGCTTCCGAAATCGCTCCACGCATTATATTCCATCCCCCGCGCCCCCTCGCGCGAAACCCAATTCGGGTAGGTACGGCGCAGTCCCGTGTCCTTCACCGGCTCGTGGGGGTTGACCGCAATATGATGCTTTGCGGCAACTTCGACGACTTTCAGATGGTGCTCGACCTGGCGCTGCCCGTCGTGCCACTCCATCGCGAACGTCCCGGGCGCGACCCCCGGCGCGATGATCCCGCCCGCATCCGCGACATAGCCGGTCTTCACCGCCGCAACCCCAAGCTTGCCGTAAAGTGCCATCGCATCGTCAAGCTGCGCTTCGTAGTTCACGATATTACCGCCGGTCTCATGGTGACCGATCAGCGTCACGCCTTTTTTGCGCGCATAATCTGTAACCGCCTTGAGGTCGAAATCGGGAGTGGGCTCGGTGAAACGATATGCTTCGCCGTGACCGAACCAATTGCTGTTCCAGCCCTTGTTCCACCCCTCGACGAGCACGCCCCCAAAACCGTTCTTCGCCGCGAAATCGATATATTGCTTGGTCCGCTCGGTCGTCGCGCCGTGGTTCGGCCCCTCGGCCCAGCTCCAGGGCCCACGAATCATTCCCCACCAGATGCCGATATATTTCATCGGCTTGAACCAGCTGATGTCGCCCAGCCTGTTCGGTTCGTTGAGGTTGAGCTCGAGGTCATTCTCGACCAGCCCCGCCGCATCGCCAGCAATGCGGAGGGTCCGCCATGGCGTATGAAAGGGAAGGTCGCGCACGACGCGCGGCCCGCGCGACGAGGGCGCGAGGGTCGCGCGAAACTTGCGTCCCTCGATGCGCTTCAGCCACATCCCCGAATAATCGACCAGCGCGGCCTCGTGAAACGCCAGGTGCGTGCCGTCTTCGAGACGCATCGTCAGCGGCGTATGCGCGGTCGCGACCGCATCGATCGGCGTCTTTTGATACATCTGCTCGTAGCGGTTCCACTCGCCCCCCGCGATCCACCAGGCGGTGCCCGCGGGCGCGATGTCGAATTCGGTGATCTCGTCGGCGATCCTCACCGTCTTTAACCCCGCCTGCGCGGGCAGTTCGTAGCGAAAACCGATGCCGTTATCGAACAGGCGAAAGCGCAGGTTCATGGCATGCCCGCCCCAGCTTTCATCCTGGCGAAAGCGAACGAGCAGCTCATTATAGTTGTCGCGAACATATCGCCGTTCGCCCCACGGCTGCTCCCATGTATCGTCCCCGCTCGCGCGCTCCGCGCCTTCGATCGCGAAACCGCGCTGGAGCCCAACCCCGTCGGTCAAGAGAAAGCCGAGTTTCGACGGCGCGATCAACAGCTTACCCTTGCGCGAAAGCGACCAGGTCGGGCGGGCGTCATTGTCGGTCGACACTGTCAGGACGATGCTGCCGTCGGGCGAGGTGAGCGTCTGCTGCTCTCGTGCGTCCTGCGCGAGCGCGGGAGCGGCGGCCAGAAGCGCGAAGGACATCAGAATCGCGGGAGGTACAGGGCGGAACATCGAAATCATCCTTCCATCTTGAGCCAGAGCGCGCCGCAAGGTGGCAGCAGGGCGGGGCTGGCGCCGTTCAGCGCCACAAGCGGTGTGCCGGCCGCAGCCAGCGCAGCAATGTCGATCGTAGCGCCGCCGAGGTTGAAGAGACAGCGGATCGTCTCCCTGTCGGCGACGCGATCGAACGCCAGCAGTTCGCCCTCGGCAATCCAATGCGCATTGCGTCCGCAGCGCAGCGCCGGATGCGCGGCACGCAGCGCAACGAGGCGGCGGGTCAGCGCGAGCATCGAGGTGGGGTCGGCTTCCTGCCGGTCGACCGCGAGCGCGGCATGATCTGCCCCCAACGGCAGCCAGGGGTCGACGTTGGAAAAACCCGCGTGCATCGCCTCCGCCGACCAGGGCATCGGAGTGCGGGCGCCATCGCGCGACAGGGTCAGCGGCCAATTCTTGCGCGCCTCTGGATCCTTGACGAGTTCAAAGGGGATTTCGACCTGCCCCAGCCCCAGTTCTTCGCCATTATAAAGAATGACGTTGCCGCGCAGCGCGCAGAGCAGCGCCATCTTCATCCGCGCATAGGCCGCGGGATCGACGCCCTCGGGCGTCCAGCGCGACAGCGCGCGTGGCGCGTCGTGATTCTCGAACGCCCAGCTCGGCCAGCCGACTCCCGGGGCGTCGGGCCATCCCTCCGCCGCTTCGCGCACCAACTGCGGTGTCAGGCGATCAGCATAGAGGAAATCGAAACCATAGGCGCTGTTCAGCCGCCGGTCGCCCGCGGTGAACAGCTTCATCTCGCGCGCCGCATCGTCACCGCCGACTTCGGCGACGGTGAAGCGGCCCTCAAATTCGTCTGTCAGCGCTCGGATGCGTTCGAGGAACAGCGGTATGTCGGGGTGCGACTGGTTGTAGATCTTCTGCTGAAAATCGAACGGCCGAGTGCGCCGCTTGTTCGACGGCGGCGCGGGCGGATTGTCCCGCAGCTGGGGGTCGTGCATCGCGAAATTTATCGCGTCGATCCGAAACCCGTCCACGCCGCGCTCAAGCCAGAATCGCACGACATCAAGCAGCGCGTCCTGCACGTCGCGATTGTGGACGTTGAGCTGCGGCTGCGAACCAAGAAAGTTATGCAGATAATATTGGCCGCGGCGCGCATCCCACGTCCATGCTGGACCGCCGAACACCGACTGCCAGTTGGTCGGAGGCGATCCGTCGGCCTTGGCATCAGCCCAGACATACCAGTCAGCCTTGGCGTTGTCCCTGCTTTCCCGACTCTCGGCGAACCAGATGTGCCGGTCCGACGTGTGCGCAAAGACAAGGTCGGTGGTTACCTTTAGCCCCAGGCTATGCGCGCGGGAGACGAGCCCGTCGAAGTCTGCGAGGGTGCCGAAGATCGGGTCGACATCGCAATAGTCGGCGATGTCATATCCGAAATCGTCCATCGGCGAGGGATAGAATGGCGAGAGCCAGATCGCATCGACCCCAAGCGAGGCGATATAGTCGAGCCGCGCCGTGATCCCCGCGAGATCCCCGACGCCGTCGCCGTTCGAATCGGCATAGCTGCGCGGATAGACCTGATAGATGACCGCGCCCTTCCACCACAAAGGCTGCGATTTCTGGGTGGAGGATGGGAGGGGAGAGAGTTCGTTCATCGGGTTTCGCAGATCATGTATCCGAGCGGCGGGAGGGTGATGGCGAGCTGCCCTGGCGCAGCGGCCGCGGCCGGGCATTCGCCGCGGAGCGCCGAGTAGCTGTTCTTGGCCGGATCGACGGCAACGTTGGCGCTCAGCGGCGCGCTCGACGTGTTGAAGACAAGCAGAATCTCCTGTCCCGACACCGCATCGATGCGCGACACCGCAAACAGTCCCGGCTTCTCGGCATAGCTGCGGATAATCTGCCGGCCACGGCGCAGCGCGATATGGTCCTGCCTCAGTTTCGCCAGACGTGCGATGGCGCGGTACAGGGGATGGTGGGGGTCGAAATTGCTCTCGGCAGTCGTCGCATCGGTGCCGATCAGATCATTGTCGTTATAGACCGCGACCTTCGATGCGAACATGTCCTCGCGCGCGTCCTGATCGCCGCCGTCGCCGGAGAAGCCCTGTTCATCGCCCGAATAGAGCACCGGCACGCCGCGCAGCCCAAGCAGCATCGCATGGGCAAGTTCGACGCGGCGCAACAATTCCGCGTCGCCTGCATCTGGAAAAGACCTGCGCGCAAAATGTGCAAAGCGGCCGAAATCATGGTTGCCGGTAAAGGTGGGAAGCTGAAGCGCCACGGCGTCGTCGCCATAGAGCGGATCCGCGGAGAACAGCTTCTCCAGCAAATCTGGCGCCTTCTCCCCCCCCACCACATCGCGGACCGCCGCGAAGAAAGGGAAGTCGAGGCTAGCGGGCAGTCCTGCGAAACGCGTGCCCTGCGCCGTGATGGTCGGATCCATATCGCCCGTCGCATATTCGCCGAAGATATGGAAATGAGGGATACCGTTCTTCGCTGCGCGTTCGAGCATCGCGGGCGCGAAGACCCGCCAGAACTCCGGGTTCACATGCTTGGCGGTGTCGATGCGAAACCCGTCGATCTTAAATTTGTCGATCCACTCGCCATAGATGTCGATGAACCCCTGAACGACACGGGGATTTTCGGTCATCAGATCGTCGAGTCCCACGAAATCGCCCATCGTCGCGCTTTCGCCGGTAAAGGTCGAATTGCCGCGATTGTGATAATAGATGGGGTCGTTGAGCCACGCGGGGACCTTGATGTCCTTTTCGCGCGGATCTATCTTGACCGTATAGGCGAAGTTGGGGTCGGTTAGCCGGCCGAAATTCTCTGCCGAGGGAACCGCATCGCCGGCGAAGCCGTGGTTGATCGGGGCCCCGTCGGCGGCTCGGCGCGAATAGGGAAAGTCAGCACGGCTACGGTAGGGGCAGTCATAGCCTTCGCATTCGGCCATCTCGATCACGTCGGCGGTGTGGTTGATGAGAATGTCCATATAGACCTTCATCCCGCGCGCATGCGCGGCATCGACCAGCGCCTTGAAATCGGCATTCGTGCCCAAATGCGGGTCGACCCGGGTGAAATCGGTCACCCAATAGCCGTGATAGCCTGCGCTCTCCTGCCCCTTCGGCCCCTGCACCACCTTGTTCTGGAACACCGGCGACAGCCAGATCGCCGTCGCGCCGAGCGACTGGATATAGTCGAGCCGGCGGGTCACGCCCTTGAGGTCGCCGCCGTGGAAAAAGCCCTTGCCGGCCGGGTCGTAACCGGTCGTCAGCCGGTCACCCTCGAGTCCGCCCCGGTCGTTCGACGGGTCGCCATTTTCAAACCGGTCTGGCAGCAGGAAATAGATGATTTCGTCTTCCGGCCGCCGCTGGCGATAATCTTCTGCAGGCGCGGCGGCGGGCGTGGCGCCCGCCATGCTCAGCGCCACGAGCGATGTAAGAAGGCTCATGCGGGCACTCCTGCCGCGCAATGCTGCGCGATGAAATCGTCATGCGTGGGAAGGCGCGACGCGGTGCCTGCCACGATCGTTTCGATATCCCCGAAAAAGCCCGACAGCTCGTCGCGGCTCAGTTGATCAGCCATCGGGTGATAGGCGCGCGGTGCGACATTCTGCCCGGTGAGCACCTGGAACCAGCCGATCTCCACGAACAGTTCGTCGGCCTCGCGAACGATCTGTCCCTGGCTTCGAAACAGATCGATCTTGAGCGTCAGCGTCTCGGGGATCGCCATCTCGCGGCACCGCGCCCAGAACGCGGAATCGGTGCGCTGATTGGCATGATAATGGAGGATGATGAAGTCGCGGATGCGCTCATAATCGAAGCGAACCCGCCGGTTGTAGGCGTCGACATTGGCACCGTCGAAATCGCGGCCCGGAAAATGCGCGAGCAGACGGGCGATACCGTTCTGGATCAGATGGATGCTCGTCGATTCGAGGGGTTCGAGGAAGCCCGAGGCAAGGCCCAGCGCGACGACATTGCCGCTCCAGGCCCGGCTGCGCATTCCCGTCCGGAAACGCAGCGTCCGCGGTTCGGCGAGCGGCCGGCCTTCGATGTTGGCGAGCAGCACCGCGGCCGCCTCGTCCTCGCTGATGAAGTCGCTGCAAAAGACGTGGCCGTTTCCCGTGCGGTGCTGGAGCGGGATGCGCCATTGCCAGCCGCTCTGGTGCGCGATTGCCTGTGTATAGGGCCGCGCTGGGCCAGCATTTTCGCTGGGCACCGCAATCGCGCGGTCGCAGGGAAGCCAATGCGTCCAGTCCTCAAAGCCGGTTTGGAGAGCGTCCCCGACCAGCAGCGCGCGAAAGCCCGAGCAGTCGATGAAAAGCTCGCCGTCGATCGCGGTTCCGTCTTCGAGGACGACCGCTTCGACATGGCCGCTCTCGCCGTTCTGCCGGACCTCGGCGACCTTGCCTTCCGTGCGATCCACCCCGGCAGCTTCGGCGATCCGGCGCAGATAGGCCGAATAGAGCGCCGCGTCGAAGTGAAAGGCATAGGCGATGCCCTCGAGGCCGGTGTTCGGGATATGGGGAAGCCGAGCAAAACGGTTCTGAAGCGCCGCCGTCTCGTTCAGCGAATAGGTGCCGAAGCGACCCGCGATGCCCTCTGCGCGGCCGCGCAGCCAATATTGTTGGAACGGCAGCATGCCGAGGCTGCGCCCGATCTGCCCGAAGGCGTGCATATAGACATCGCCGATGCGCCCCCAGTTCTGAAACTCGATCCCCAGTTTGAACGATCCGCGGGTCTCGCGGATGAAATCATTTTCGTCGATGCCGACCAGCGCGTTGAACAGGCGGATCGACGGAATCGTCGCCTCGCCCACCCCCACGGTGCCGATCTCCTCGCTCTCGACCAGCCGGATCGACAGGCCGTCCATCGTGCGGGACAGCGCCGCGGCCGCCATCCAGCCTGCCGTTCCGCCGCCGACGATCACTACCTTCGTGATGCGACTGTCGCCCACTCTTCCCCTTCCCTCTCGTGCGTGCCGTCCGGGAACCGCTCGCCCCGCAACGGGCGGGCCGGACATATCGTCCGGCCCGCCGTTCAACTCAGAACCTGTAGGTGATGCCCGCCATGAAGTTGCGGCCGTAATTCTGATAGTCGCGGATCTGACGGGGGTCGTTGTTGTAATAGGTGACGAACGGCTCATTCGTCAGGTTCGATGCCTGGAGCAGGATGCCCAGTCCTTCGAGTGTGCCGCTTTGGAACGTATAGCCGATCTGCGCGTCGACCACGAATTCGCTCTTCGCCATCACCTTGTCGCGAACGAGGCTCAGCCCCGAAACCTCCGCGAGGAATTTGGAGCGATAGCGGCCCGACACTCGCGCCTGGAACCCGGCCTTTTCGAAATAGGCGGTTCCGTTGACGACCCAGCGCGACAGGCCCGGCATGGCGATCGGCGCGGCTCCGCCTTCGCGGACGCGGCTCTTCGTATAGGAGCCGCTGGCGAGCACGCCGAAGCCGTCGAGCGCGCGGGTGAAGGTCGCGAAGGGCAGCGAGAGCGAGGCTTCGGCGCCATACAGGTGGCCGCCGTTCCCGTTCCGCCACTGGTTCGCGATGCCTTGATAGGTGGCGACCGTTCCGCCGTCGGGAATTTCAAAGCCGGTGAAATCGAACGCGTCGCTCTGGCGATAGATGTAGTTTTCGAGATATTTGTAGAATCCGCCCAGCGAAACATAGGCGCCCTGTCCGAAATATTTCTCGACCGCGACATCGACAGCTTCAGCCATCAGCGGCCGCAGCTTCGCGTTGCCGAGGTCGAGCGACCAGGGGGAGGCGTTGATGTCGGTGTTGTTGCGCTTCGACGCGTCGAAATTGACGCCGCCGCCGGGCTTCAGCTGATCCATCCGCGCCCGCGCCAGCATGCGCGCCGCACCGAAGCGCAGGAAGCTGTTGTCGGCAAACTCGACCGTCAGATTCAGGCTGGGGAGAATCTCGGTATATTTGACGCCGTCGGTGACGGGAGTCGACTGGGTCTGTCCGTTCACGACCTGGGCATAGAAGCTGGAGGCCGACTGGTCGGTGTGGACGATCTGCACCCCGACGTTGCCCCGAACCGGCGTGCCGCCGGCGTCGGCGTCGAAATTGGCCTGGACGAAGCCCGTCAGCACCTTTTCGCGAACCTTGTAGTCGTTGAAGATGCGCCCGGGGGTCCAACCGGCCTCGTCGGTCAGCGTATAGTTGCCGTCGTTGTAATAGCGCCAGCTGTCGAACGCCACCATGCCGGGAATGCCGATGAAGTCGAGCGAGACCGGGTCGAACAGATAGTCCGAAGGCACCGGGGTGTCGGCAGGGTAGTCGGTGCTGGTCAGCACGAAGCCGCGGTCGTCGAGGCTCTTCTCGCGGTCCGAATAATTGGCGCCGACGCGCAGGCTGCTGAACACGCCGCCCAGCTCCTGCGTCGCCTGCAGGCGCAGCGACTTGAGCTCGTCGCGGATCTTCGGCGTGTTGACGAAGCCGTCCTGACAGTTGGGCACCGCGCCGCCGCAGCTGTTCCAGCCCTGCGGGTCGGTGATCACGAACAGATTGGGGTCGGCATAGTCGAGCGAGGGGTCGAGGATGATCCCGCCCTTCGGCCGCATCTCGAATCCCAGCGCCGTCTCGCGCGCGCCCACGCCCGCGCCGCGCCCGGTACCGAGATAGATCTCCAGATTCTCCTCGGTCTTCCTGAGCCGCGAATAGCCGAGATCGAGTTCGAGCGTCAGCTTTTCATTGGGCTTGAACTGGGTGTTCCAGCCGCCCGCAATGATCGTCGAATCGCGGTGGACGACGTCGTTGCGCATCACTGCCTCGGTTCCCGACCAGGTGCCCCGCGTTACCAGCCCGTTTTCGATGGTGAAGCCGGGCAGCAGCGTCGAATTGCCCCAGGCCAGCGGCAATTCGATACCGCGCAGGCGCTGCACGTCCTTGAACTTCGACCAATAGCCGTCCAGCGTCGTATGGACCTTATCGCTCGGCTCCCATTCGAGCACGGCCATCACACCGTCGCGCTTCAACTCGTTCGATTTCACATATGGCTTGGCGCCGCCGATCAGGAACGCGGTGTTGGTGCCGTCGCTCACCTCGGGATAGCCCCAGGCGTTGAATCGCTCCTCGGCGGTCGGCGATTGCATGCGGGCGTAGCCGATCGCCCAGCCGAGCGTCCCGTCGGCATTCTGGTCGATATAGGAGATATTGGCGCGATAGCCCTTGTCCGAGATGTCGGGGTTGAGCTCGCCGAGGTCGTTGATCTCGAAACGTGCGCCGACCGCGATCGCGCGCTTCCCATAGGCAAGGGGGCGCACCGTCCGCATGTCGATCGTGCCGCCGAGCGCCTGCCCGATCAGCGAGGCGTCGGGGGTCTTGTAGACGATGGCGCCGTTCAGAAGCTCCGAGGGATATTGGTCGAGTTCGACCCCGCGATTGTTGCTCGCCGACACCTGTTCGCGGCCGTTGAGCAATGTGGTGGTGAAATCGGGCGCTAGACCGCGGATCGACACGACGTTGGCGCGGCCGTCGAGCCGCTGCGTTGCAAGGCCGGGAAGGCGCGACAGCGATTCGGCAATCGACAGGTCCGGTAGCTTGCCGATGTCTTCGGCGGAGACGACCTCGACGATCGACGTATTTTCCTTCTTCGCCTGGACCGAATTGTTGATTGCGCCGCGAATGCCGGTGACGACGATTTCCCCCTCGACGGCGGCCGCAGCGTCGTCGAGCGACGCGGCTCCTGCGTTCTGCGCCATTGCACTGTCCGGCACGATAGCGATCAAGGCAAGGCCGAGCGCGATCGCGCTAGCACCGCGACGGAATGTGGTCGGCATGGTCATGAAAAGGCTCCCCTGGCTCGGACGGGCAGTCTTGCCACGCATCGGCCTAAGGGACGGCGCTCCGTCCGCCAGGCTCCTCTCCGACACGCGGGTGTTCCCGTCTTCACCCTGCAATTGAAACCAATCGGGAGCGGCGGCCATAGGGTATACGTATACGCATATTATGCGGCCGCGGTGCCTGGTACCAAAATGTCACAGCCTGCTTCGCGCCTCAAAGGTCCCGATGCGAAGCCTTGCGCGGCGCCGGCCACCCGCTAGATTCCGGCGCGCGCCGCCTTGGGAAAGGCTGCGAGGCAGGAGAGGAACATGGGGAGGCCGCCCTCGTCCAAGCCGACGTCGTTCGACATCGCCTATCTGGCGGGCGTGTCGCAGCCGACCGTGTCGCGCGCGCTGCGCGGCAGCAAGTCGGTGAGCGCCGCGACCCGTGCGAACATCGAGCGCATCGCGCGCGAGCTCAACTATACCGTCGACAAAAACGCGTCGAGCCTGCGCTCGCAGCGCACCCATACGCTCGCCCTGCTCTTCTTCGAGGACCCAAACCCCGACGATTCGATGATCAACCCCTTCTTCCTGTCGATGCTGGGGTCGATCACCCGCCAATGCGCGCTGAGAGGCTATGACCTGCTCATCAGTTTCCAACAGATGCATAACGACTGGCACGTCACCTATCAGGACAGCCACCGGTCGGACGGCATCATCCTCCTCGGCTATGGCGACTATCAGCTCTACCGCACGAAGCTTGAGCATCTCGTCGAAATGGGGACCAAGTTCGTTCGCTGGGGGTCAGTGTCGGACGACAGTATCGGGCTGACCGTCGGGTCGGACAATCTCGGCGCGGGTGAGCTGGCAGGCGAACATCTGGTCGAGATCGGGCGGCGGCGTATCGCCTTTCTCGGCGATGCGTCGGATCATGCACCCGAATTTCAGGACCGCTACACCGGTCTCTGTCGCGCACTGACCGCGGCAGGCCTCACGGCGGACCCCACGCTTCAGCAGGACGCGGTTTCGTCCGAGGATTCGGGCTACGCCGCCGCCAAGGCGCTGCTCGCGCGTGGCAAGGCATTCGACGCCATCTTCGCAGGTAGCGACCTGATCGCGATCGGCGCGATGCGCGCGCTCGCCGAAGCTGGGCTGGGCTGCCCGCAGGATGTTGCGCTGATCGGCTTCGACGACATTCCCGCGGCCAGCCAGACCTCGCCGACGCTGACCACCCTGATGCAGGACATGAAGGGCGCGGGCGAACTGCTCGTCGACGCATTGCTCCGCCGCATCGACGGCAAGGCGGCCGACCGCACCATGCTCCCCGCGCGGCTGATCAGGCGGCAGAGCACGGCAATTTGACTGATAGCCCCTCCCCTGAAGGGGAGGGCGAGGCAAACGCATTCGTATACCCACCCCGCCCCGCTTGCCCCCTTCCGCGCCGCACGGCAGAGTCCGCCCGAACGCGAGCCGCATCGGCGGCCAGAAAGAGGGAGAGGCAATGGACAAGCCGCGGCAGAGCCTTGCCGGCCTGTGGAACATCAGCTTCGGCTTTTTCGGTATCCAGATCGGCTTTGCGCTGCAGAACGCCAATATGAGCCGCATCTTCCAGTCGCTGGGGGAGGATATCGAGAAACTGCCCGGGCTGTGGGTCGCGGCGCCGCTCACCGGGCTGCTGGTCCAACCGGTGATCGGCCATATGAGCGACCGCACCTGGCTCGGCCGCCTTGGCCGCCGGCGCCCCTATTTTCTCGCCGGCGCCATCCTCGCCGCGATGGCGCTGTTCGTAATGCCCCAAAGCCCCGCGATCTGGTTCGCGGCGGTGATGCTGTGGCTGCTCGACGCCTCGCTCAATATCTCGATGGAGCCTTTCCGAGCCTTCGTCGGCGACATGCTGCGCAAGGACCAGCACAGCGCCGGCTATGCCGTGCAGACCGCGTTCATCGGCGCGGGCGCGGTCGTCGGATCGCTGTTTCCCGCGCTGATGGAAGCGATGGGAGTCGCCAATGTAGCGCCGCCGGGGCAGATTCCCGACACGGTACGCTACGCGTTCTGGTTCGGCGGGATTGCGCTCTTCCTCGCGGTGCTGTGGACCGTCGTCACCACCAGCGAATACAGCCCTGAACAGATGACGGCGTTCGAGGCCGCGCGCGCCGAAGCAGCGGCGCCCGCGAAGCGTGCGCTCGCCTCGCGCGGCTATGGTGCGAGCCTCGCGTGGATCGCCAGCGGCATCCTCGTCGCCTTCGTCCAGACGCGTTTTGCGCTGCTCCGCGAAATTCTGCTGCTCGGCGCGTTGCTCGCGGGTTACGGCCTCGCCGCGATGATCGCGATCGCGCTCGCGCGCCGCGGCAATACGGCGAATATGTTGTCGAGCATCGTCGGCGATTTCGCTGGGATGCCGCCCCTGATGAAGCGTCTCGCGCTCGTCCAGTTCTTCAGCTGGTCGGCGCTCTTCATCATGTGGATCAACACGACGCCAATCGTCACCCAATATCATTTCCACGCTACCGATCCCGCTTCGGCCGCCTATCAGGACGGCGCCAATTGGGTCGGCGAGCTGTTCGCGATCTACAACGGCGTGGCAGCGGTCGCGGCGCTGACACTACTGCCTTGGCTCGCGGCGCGGATCGGCGCGGCGCGTACCCATATCATCGCCCTGCTGTGCGGCGCCGCTGGCTATGCGAGTTTTCTCGTCCTGCGCGACCCGGCCGAGCTCATCCTCAGCGAGCTGTTCATCGGCATTTTCTGGGCCTCGGTGCTCGCCATGCCTTATGCTATCCTCGCGTCCAACCTGCCGCAGGCGAAGCTTGGCACCTATATGGGATTGTTCAATGTCTTCATCGTCGTCCCGCAGTTGCTCGTGGCGACAGTGATGGGGCAGCTGATGAAGGCCTTCTTCCCGGACGAGCCGATCTGGACGATGGCCTTCGCGGCGGCAACGCTGCTCATGGCCGCCGCCGCGATGACGCGGGTGACGCCGCTGGTTCCGGCCAGCGAACGCACTTCCTAGGACCAGCCGCCCGCCAGCGCCCGGAACAGCGCGATCTGCCGGCGCGAAATCGCCGCATCCTGCGCCGCGAGCGCCGCTTCGGCCTCCGCCGCGGTGCGTTCGGCATCGAGCCAGGCCAGCGAGTCCGCGGCGCCTTCCTCGCGCTGGGCGCGCACGATCCGCGCCGCCTTTGCCGCCTGCTCGCGCGCGGCGCGAAGCGCCTGCCGCTGTTCGAGCGCGCGCGCATAGCCCGAAAGCGCGGTTTCGGTTTCCTCGAGCGCGCGCAGCACCGTGCCGTCGAAGCGTGCGAGCGACGCCTGCGTTTCGGCCTCGGCCGCCGCGATCCGCGCCCGCGCGGGCTCCTGATTGGGGAAAGCCCAGTTAATGAGCGGCCCCAGCAGCCAGCGCAGCGGCCCGCCACCGAAAATGTCGCCGAGACCCGTCCCCGTCGACCCGACCGATCCGCCCAGCGTGATGTGCGGATAAAGGTCGGCGGTCGCAACTCCGATCCGCGCCGTGTCGGCGGCAAGGCGGCGTTCGGCGGCGCGAATGTCGGGGCGACGCTTCAGAAGCGCCGCCCCGTCACCGACCGGGATGGGATCGGTGATTTCGAGGCTGATGTTGCGGTCGGCCGCAATGGCAGGGAGCTCCGCAGGCGCGCGGCCGGTGAGCGTCGCGAGGCGGAAGAGCGCCGCCTGCCGCTCGGCTTCGAGCGCGGGAATATCGGCGGCGCGCTGATCGCGCAGCGTCGTGATCCGCGCGAGGTCGAGCCCGGTCGCGAGCCCCGCCTCCTTGCGCCGCCCGGTCAGCATCACCTGCCGGTCGAGCAGGTCGACGATATGGCGCGCGACGTCGAGCCTCGCCGCGCCCGAGGCCGCGTCAGCATAGGCGAGCGTCGTGTCCGACACGACCATCACGCGTACCGCCTCGGCATCGGCTTGCGCCGCCGCGACGTCGCCGCGTGCCGCCTCGACCGAGCGCGCAACGCGGCCGAACAGGTCGACCTCGTAGGCGACGTTCAGCCCGGCATCGACCGTCCAGTCTTCGCGGGACGCGCCGGGCGCACGCTGGCCTTCGGGCAGACGGCCATAGTCCGCGCCGGCCGAAATCCCGGTCTGCGGCAGCCGGTCGCTACGCGCACCGCGCAGCGCCGCGCGGGCCTTGGCGATGTTGGCGACGGCTACGCGAACGTCGGTATTGGCCTGCAGCGCATCGGCGACGAGACCGTCGAGCACGGGATCGTCATAGAGACGCCACCAGTCCGGCGCGACCGGATCGAGACTGACGGCGGAGCTATCCGCCGCAACGAACGCGCCGGCCGCGGCAGGCGTCGACGCCGATTGCGGCGCCTTATAGTCGGGGCCAACCGCGCAGGCAGCGAGCGCCAGCACCGACGCGGCGGTGAGGGTGGTGCGGAGTATCATCGTCTTTTCTCCTATTCCGCCGGAACCGGCGCCAGCGCGCCGTGGCCGCCCGTCCCGCCCCGCCGGTGCGCGAACCACTCGCCGAGTGCGCGGCAAACGACGTAGAAGGTGGGGGTGAAGATGAGGCCGAACGCGGTGACGCCGAGCATCCCGAAGAATACCGCGGTGCCAAGCGCCTGACGCAACTCCGCCCCCGCGCCGCTCGCGATCAGCAGCGGCACGGCGCCGAGGATGAAGGCAAAGCTCGTCATAAGGATGGGGCGCAGGCGGTCGCGCGCGGCTCGCACGGCGGCCTCGACCGGCGACAGCCCGTCCTGTTCCTCGGCCTGGCGGGCGAATTCGACGATCAGGATGGCGTTCTTCGCCGCGAGCGCGATCAGGACGACGAGGCCGATCTGCGTGAGGACATTATTGTCCATCCCGCGAAGATTGACGCCCACCATCGCCGCGAGCAGGCACATCGGGACGATCAGAATGATCGCCAGCGGCAGCGTCAGGCTTTCATACTGCGCCGCGAGCACCAGAAAGACGAAGACCACCGCGAGCGCGAAGACGATGCCGGCTGTGTTCGCCGCCGCCTTCTGCTGGAAGGCGATGCCCGTCCATTCGGTGCCATAGCCCGCGGGCAGCGTTTCGCTCGCCAGCTTCTCCATCGTGGTCAGCGAGGCGCCCGAGGACGATCCCGGTGCCGTGTCGCCATCGACCTCGACCGCAGGGAAGAGATTGTAGCGCGTGACACGGTACGGCCCGGTGCGGTCCTCGAAATTGGCGACCGACCCGATCGGCACCATCGCCCCCGAGTTGGACCGGGTACGAAGGTTGGCAATGTCGGCGACCGTCTGGCGATAGGGCGCATCGGCCTGCGCGGTCACACGGTAGGTGCGCCCGAGCAGGTTGAAATCGTTGACGAAAGCCGAGCCCAGGTAGACCTGCAGCGCTTCGAAAACGCGGTCGGGCGGAACGCCGAGAGCGTTCGCCTTCGCCCGGTCGATGTCCGCGAAGACGCGCGGATTGGTCGGATCGAAGAAGGTGAAGACATTTGCAAGGCCTTGCGCCTGGTTCGCCTTACCGATCAGATTGTTCGATTCCTTCGCCAGTTGGGCATAGCCGTGCCCGCCGCGATCCTGCACGATCATCCGGTAGCCGCCCGCCGAACCGATCCCCTGGATCAGTGGCGGGGGAATGATCACGATTTGCGCTTCGGTGATGTCGGCGGTGCGCTTGCGCGCCTCGTTGATGATGTCGTCGAGCTTGACGCCGAGCTTCTTGCGCTCCTCAAAGGATTTGAGAGGGAAATAGGCGGCCGCCGAATTGGGCGCGAGGGTCTGCGACGGGCCGTCGAAGCCCGCTAGCATCACCGAACCCAATATGCCCTCGACCGGCAGCACGCGCTGCGCGACCTTCTGCAGCACGGCGTCGGTGCGTTCGACCGACGCCCCGGAGGGAAGCTTGGCGACGACGAGGAAATAGCCCTGATCCTGCGCCGGGATGAAGCCCGTGGGCGTCGCCCAGAACAGCGCGACGGTCGCCGCGATCAGCCCCGCATAGGTCGCCATGACCTTCTTCGGCGCGCGCACGAGCCGCGCCGTGAGCGCCGCATAGGCGCCGCCCAGCCGCTCGAAGGCGCGGTTGAAGGCATCGCCGGCGCGGCGCAGCATCTGCATACCGCGCCCTTCGTTCGTGGGGGCCGCATGCGGACGCAGCAGTATCGCGGCGAGCGCGGGCGACAGGGTGAGCGAGAGGATCAGCGAGATGATCGTGGCGGTCGAGATGGTCACCGCGAACTGCTGATAGAAAGCGCCCGACAGCCCGGTGAGAAACAGGGTCGGCACGAACACCGCGCAGAGCACCAGCACGATCGCCACCAGCGCGGCCGACACCTCGTCCATCGACGTTCGCGCGGCCTCCAGCGCGCTCATCCCCTTTTCGAGGTTGCGCTCGACATTCTCGACCACGACGATCGCGTCGTCGACGACGATCCCGATCGCGAGCACCATGCCGAACAGCGACAGATTGTTGAGGCTGTATCCGAACGCCGCAAGCACCGTGAAAGTGCCGACCAGCGATACGGGAATGGCAAGCACCGGAATGATCGCCGCGCGCCATTTCTGGAGGAATACCAGAATGACGATCACGACGAGCACCACCGCTTCGAACAAGGTGTCCATCACCGCGTCGATCGACTGGGAGATGAATTCGGTGGGATTATAGATGACGCGATATTCGAGCCCCTTGGGGAAGCTCTTTGACGCCGTTTCCATCTCGGCCTCGACCGCCTGCGCGGCGGCGAGCGCGTTCGATCCGGGGCGCTGGAAGACCGCCATGATCACCGTCGGATCGCCCGACAGATAGGTGTTGCTGTTGTAATCCGACGCGCCGAGCTCGACGCGCGCGACATCCGACACGCGCACCTGCCGCCCGTCGGCGTCACTGCGGATGACGATGTTGGCAAAGTCGCTGGGGTCGGTCAGGCGGCCCTGCGTTTCCACATTCAATTGGAAATCGCTGCCGTTCGCATAAGGCGGCTGGCCGAGCGTGCCCGCGGCGACCTGCACGTTTTCGCGGCGCAGCGCAGCGACGATCTCGCCCGCGGTCAGGTCAAGCGCGGCCGCGCGGCCGGGGTCGATCCATACGCGCATCGAATAGTCGCGATTGCCGAACAGGCGCACGTCGCCGACGCCGTCGATGCGGCTGAGGCGGTCGCGAAGCTGGGTCAGCGCATAGTTGGAAATATAGGCGCGATCGAGCGACTTGTCGGGCGAAACGAGGTTCACCACCATCAGGAAGTCGGGCGACGTCTTGCGCGTCACCACGCCCAGCCGCTGGACGGTTTCGGGCAGGCGCGGGGTCGCGATGGCGACGCGGTTCTGCACCAGCACCTGCGCGGCGTCGAGATCGGTTCCGATCTTGAAGGTCACCGTAATCGTGACGGCGCCGTCTCCGGTCGACTGGCTGCTCATATAGAGCATGTTTTCGACGCCGTTGATTTCCTGCTCGATCGGTGCCGCCACCGTGTCGGCGACGGTTTCAGCTGAAGCGCCGGGATAACTTGCCGTCACCGTCACCGTCGGGGGAATGATGTCGGGATATTGCGAGACGGGCAGACCGACATAGGCCACCGCCCCGATGATGGTGATGATCACCGCGAGGACCGCCGCAAAGATCGGCCGGTCGATAAAGAAACGCGAAAGGCGCATGGGAGAGCCCCCGTTCTGGTGATTGAATTCGAACGTCCCCTCCCGCTGGCGGGAGGGGGAGAAAGGTCATTTCGCGAAAGTCGCCTGCGCCGACAGGGGTTCGCGCGCCGACGCGGCGGCCTTCTCGGGCTCGGCCGAGATACGGCCTGCCTTGGTGAAGGCCTTCTCGCCCGGCCGCGCGAACTGGTATCCGGTGATCACCACCTGGTCGGCCGCGGCGAGCCCGGAGCGGATCACGCGAAGCCCGTCGACCTCGGGGCCGATCTCGACCGGCCTTGCGGCGACGACGCCGTCCTTGCCGACGACATAGACGATCTTGCGCGCCTGATCGGTCTGCACCGCGGCAGCCGGAACGAGCAACGCGCGGGTCGTCTCACCCGTGGCCAGTCGCATGTTACCGAACATGCCGGGGGTCAGGAACATTTCCGGATTGGCGAAGCGCGCGCGGGCGCGGATCGTCCCCGAGCGCGGGTCGAGCCCGTTGTCGGTGAAGTCGAGCTGGCCCTTCCAGCGATACTCGCCTTCGTCCTGCAGCCGCACCTCGACCGCCGCACCCTTGCCGGTGCCGTCGCGCTTGGTCTTCAGGAAGAGCGCTTCAGAGCCCTGGAAGGTGAAATAAATCGGGTCGAGCGCGTTGATCGTGGTGAGCAGGGTTCCGCCGGCATCGCCCGCCGACACGAGGTTTCCGGGGTCGATCATCCGGTCGGAGATGCGCCCGCTCTGCGGCGCGCGGACGGTGGTGAATTCGACGTCGAGCGCGCGGGCGGCGATGCGCGCTTCGGCTCCGGCGAGCGCCGCCGACGCTGCACGGACGCGGGCGCGCAGCCGGTCGATCTCGCTTTCCGACACTGCCTCCACATCGACGAGCCGGCCGGCGCGTTCGAGTTCCAGCCTGGCGAGCGCCAGGTCGCTGCGCGCGCTTTCGGCAGCGGCGCGTGCCTCGGCGAGTGCGGCGCGATAGGGACGCGGGTCGATGGTGAAGAGCGGCTGGCCCTTGCGGACGATCTGACCGTCGGTGAAATGCACCGCGGTGATCGCGCCCGAGACGCGCGGGCGCACCTCGACCGACTGGATTGCCTCGAAGCGGCCGATATAATCATCCCATAGCGTTACCTCGCGCGACAGCGGCGTCGCCACGGTCAGCACAGGCGGCGGGGCGGCGGCCGCCTGCGGCGCGCCATCGCGGAGCACCCACCACGCCCCCACGACGATCACCAGCAGGGCGGCGATCCAGACAATGCGGCTTCGCCGGCGCGGACGGAGGAGTTCGGCAAGCTCGCGCCGGACGCGAGCGTCGGAGGGGTCGGTCTTCTCGATCGGAGTATGGACAGTCATGGCAGGGCCTTTTCTCTGGTCGGTCGCTGCGCCGAGAGCGCAAAAGGGGGCCGGCGCCGGGGACATGGCCGCCGGCCCTAGGGAGTCGCGAAAGGGTGGTCAGAGAGCAGCCGAGGCTGCCCTCCCTGGAAGTGCCGCGCCCACCGCGCGGATCTGGTCTATTGTATGCGCTGGGTTAGCGCGGTCAGGGGGCGCGGCCGCCGCAGAGGGGACATGCGGCGGCCGGCCGGGGGGAGAAGTCTGTTTCGTTGAGACATGGCGACACTCCTTCGGCAAACGCACAGCGGCTGCCGAACGGGGAGGAGGGAATGTTTTATATACTAGACGGTATATAAGTGAGAATGCGCCACGTCAAGGCTATTCTGTACCGTATGGTAAAGATTTTTTGTCAGCGTCCCGGCCAGAGCTTTAGGCTGGTCTCGACCAGCCGTTCGAGCTCGGCGCGCGTCGCGCCTGCGCCCGCCTGCACGGCGAGCCCCTGGTTGATCGCCGTCAGCAGCGCAGCGAGACCTTCAGGATCGACGTCGGACGGCAGGTCGCCTTCCGCCTTCGCGCGCTCGAAGCGCTCGAGCATCGCGCGCTTGGCCGCAGCGCTCCGTTCGAGCACCGCTTCGCGAATGCCCTCGGCCTCCGACCCGCAGGCGACCGAACTGATGACGCCGAGGCAGCCGTGGGGGTTGTCGGGACAGGTCTGCATTTCGAGCGCGCCGCGCATCAGCCGCTCTGCGACCCCGCGGGCGGTGGGCGCCTTCAGCGCCTCGCGCATATAATCGAGCTTTTCGCGCTCATAAAGGTCTAGCGCCTTGTTGAAGAGCGCCTCCTTGTTGCCGAATGCGGCGTAGAGACTGGGCTTGGTGATCCCCATCGCCTCGGTGAGGTCGGCCATTGAGGCGCCCTCATAGCCTTTGCTCCAGAAGACGCGCAGCGCCGCCGCCAGTGCAGCGTCGACGCAAAATTCGCGCGGGCGGCCCTTGGCAGCGGGAGGAGCTTCGACTTCCATAACGTCCGGTATATATGTTCGCGCGCGCCGTTTGTCTAGGGGCGGACGCCGGCGACAGGCGGGCCGGCAAGCGGGTCACTCGCGGGGCCCAGATTGAGGAACCACTGCTCACCCGCCGCGCGGCGGCGCCGCATCACCGCTTCGTGCAACTCGAACATGCCGGGCAGCGGATCGCGGCCGGCGACGGGCCGTGCGGCAAAGCGCATATAGGCCTCATCGCTCCCATAGGAAGCCCAGATCGGCGAGCCGGCGACGCTGGGCACCCCCTCGCGTGCAAAGCTCACCCAATAGTCGATCATGACCCCGGCCAGCGCGCTGTCCACGGGGCCGCCGGGCGCGGGCCAATTCGGGGGAAGCCCGGTATCGGCGCGGCCGAAGACGAACGGCAGCTCGCTCGCGTGAAAGGCGCAAAGATCGCGCGCCCGCGCCGCAGCATAGCAATGGTCGAACAGATAGAGATAGGCGGGCAGCCCCGCCGCGGCCTGCGCACGCACCAGCCGTTCGCTCGCCCAGCCATAGACGGCATCACGCGTCGCGGCGATCAGGCTGCCCTCCATGTCCGCCGCCGGATAGAGCCGAAGCCAGGCGCGCGCGAGGTCGCCATAGCTCCGCTCGATCCCGGCCTCATAGGCCGCGGCGTCGGCGGGGGCCTTCGGCACCAGCCCGCGCTGCGAGCGCACCTCACCGCTGTTGAAGCCGGCAAGCAGCGGCACCGGCGCCTGCTCGCCGCGATCAAGAATATCGGCGAGCTGGCCGGGCAGCAACGCGCCGTCGACCGTCGGCTGCGGCACAAAGCGCGCGGCGAGCGCCGCCCGCGTCAGCCGCTCTGCATCGACCGCGCGGAGCGCCGGCAGATCCTTTGCCCCCACCGCGTCGGCGAATAGCGCTCCCATCGCCTCGGCCGCAGCAAGTCCGAAGGCCGGTTCGCGAAGCCTCGGCACCGCACGGATATTAGGGCTTTGCGCAATTGCTTTCGCAAACAGCCCCCGCGCGCGCGGCACGCCAAGCAGATAGGCGACGCTCAGCGCGCCGGCAGATTCGCCCATGATGGTAACATTGGCGGGATCGCCGCCGAACGCCGCGATGTTGCGCCTGACCCAGCGAAGCGCTGCGATCTGGTCGAGCAGTCCGTAGTTGCCCGACACCCCCTCGGGCGATTCGGCACTCAGTGCGGGGTGCGTGAACCAGCCGAGGACGCCGAGTCGATAGTTGATCGAGACAAAGACGATCCCGCGCTTCGCATATCCGCCGCCGTCATAGAGCGGGCGCGCGCTTGTGCCGCGGAGCAACGCGCCGCCATGAATCCAGACGATCACCGGCGCCTTCGCCGCCGCCTTCGGTGTCCAGATGTTGAGCGTCAGACAATCCTCGCTCATCGGCGCCGGTGGTTCGAAATAGACACTGTCGTCGGGATAAGCGGGCTGGACGCACGCCGCGCCGAACGCTGCCGCCTTACGAACACCCCGCCACGCCTCGGGCGGTGCGGGCGGGCGCCAGCGCCGCGCACCGACCGGAGGCGCGGCATAGGGAATGCCGCGAAAGACGCGAAGATCGCCCCGCCATTCGCCCGCAAGCCGGCCCTCGGCGACGCGCACCTGTGGGCGATCCGCCGCCTGTCCTGGAGAGGCGGGCGCAAGCGCGAGGAGCAGCACCCATAGCCAGACGCCGACGCGCATCATATCGTCTCTCCCGCCGCGGCGCGGTTGTCAGCGCCATCGGCTCGACCTAAACTCACACGCGAGTGAATATCAAGCGCGATGAGCGGGAGGCGGACTTTGGGAATGCGGCAACCAACGCGGCGCGGATTTCTGGCGCGGAGCGCGGCGCTGCCGCTGGCCACCGCAGCGGGGGCGGCCGAGGCGGACACCTTCGCCTCGATGGTGCGCGATCTCGATCGTTATCTGGGCTTCGGGAACAAGCAGTCAGGCGGCGAGGGTGATATCGCTTGCGGTCATTGGCTTGCCGGCGAGCTCGAACGCGCGGGCTTCGTCGTCGAAAAGCCCGCCATTTCGGTGCCATCGTTCACGCCCGGCGACTGCGCGATCGTCACGGGGGACGCGCGCGCAGCGCTGTGGCCGCAGCCGATCGTGGTGCCCACACCCGCGGGCGGCCTCTCTGGCCCGCTCGTGCGCATCGACGGCGCAGGGCGCGCGGGCGCGCCGCTCGACGAGGCCATCGCGCTCGTCGAGCTTCCATATGGCCGCTGGTCGTCGGCGCTCGCCAAGTCCGTCCGCGGCCCCATCGACGCCGCCTTTTCGGCCGGCGCACGAGCGGCGGTGGTCGTGACCAACGGCCCGACCGGACAGGTCATCGCGCTCAATGCCGACGGGCGTGAGCCGATGTTCGCGGGCCCAGTCGGGCTCCTCGCTCCGGCCGACGCCGCGCCCTTCCTTTCCGCCGCGATGGAGCATGCGCGAGCGACGGTCACGCTCAGCGGCGAAGGGGGGCGCCGGGCGGCTTTCAACGTCATCGGGCGGCTCGAGAGGGGCAAGCGGCGCTGGATCGTCGTGTCGACCCCGCGCTCGGGCTGGTTCGGCTGCGCGGGCGAACGCGGCGGCGGCATTGCGGCGTGGCTCGACCTCGCGCGCCGGGCGCCGACGATGTTGCCCGATCATAACCTCGCCTTCCTTTGCAACAGCGGCCATGAATATGAGAATCTGGGCGCCGAGGAATCCCTGAAGGCCGCAGCACCCAAACCGGACGAGACGCATTTCTGGCTCCACCTCGGCGCCAATCTCGCCGCGCGCGACTGGCACGAAGGGCTGTTCGGGCTTGCCCCGCTCGCCGGGACAGATTCGCAGCGCTATCTGGTCGTCAGCCCGCCGCTGCTAACCGCGGCGCGGCGGCTGTTCGCAGGTCTCGCGGGCCTGGAAAGCCCCTATTCGAGCGACAGGCTGGCAGCCGGCGAACTGAGCGCGATCATTGCCGCCGGCTATTCGTCGGTCGCGGGCGTGTTCGGGCTCCACCGGTTCCATCACGTAGAGGACGACGACGCGCGCTGCATTGATCCGGCGCACGTCGCCGCGACCACGGCGGCGTTCGGCAAGCTGCTGGCGGAAGCAGCGCGAACCTGAGCCCCCGCTATGCCTCGATATCGCGCTTGTAGGTTTCGGGCAGAAACAGGATGCCGACGACTGCGGTAATCGCCGCAAAGGCGACCGCATACCAGAGCCCCTGATAGATATTTCCCGTCGCGGCGACCATCGCGAAGCCGATCGTCGGCATGAAACCGCCGATCCAGCCATTGCCGATATGATAGGGCAGCGACAGCGAACTATAGCGGATGCGCGCCGGGAACAGCTCGACAAGCAGCGCGGCGAGCGGACCGTAGACCATCGTCGCAAGCAGGCCGAAAATGCAGAGGATCGCGATGACCTTCACCTTGTTGACCTGCGCCGGATCGGCGGCGGGGGGATAGCCCGCCCGGGTGAGCGCGGCGTGGAGCTCCTGCTGAAAGGCGGCGATCGCGCTCGCCTTCGCTTCGCCCGTCAGGGTCGCCGGGTCCGGTGCGCGGTGAACGTCCTCGCCGATCTGCACCGAGGCCACGGTCCCGGGAGCGGCATCGGCATTCGAGTAATTGACCCCGCTGCGCGCCAGATAGGCTTTCACGATGTCGCAGCTCGTGCCGTCGAACTTGTTACGGCCGATCGGGTCGAACTGGAACGAGCATTCGCCGGCGTCGGCGACGACCGTGACCGGCGCCTGCTCGACCGCCGCCGCCATCGCCGGGTTGGCGGCCATCACCAGCGCCTTGTAGAGCGGGAAATAGGCGAAGACGGCGATGACGCAGGCAGTCATCATGATCGGCTTGCGCCCGATCTTGTCGCTGAGCCAGCCGAAGAAGACGAAGCTCGGGATGATGATGGTCAGCGCGGTGGCGACGAGGAAATTGGCGGTCGCCCCGTCGACCCGCGCGATGCGCTCGAGATAGAAGAGCGGATAGAGATGCGCGGCAAAGCCGATCACTGCCTGCCCCGCGACGGCGCCGAACAGCGCGAGCAGCACGATCTTCAGGTTGCGCCATTCGCCGAACGCTTCCTTGAGCGGCGCCTTCGACGTCGCGCCGGCGGCCTTCATCCGCTGGAACACCGGGCTCTCCTCCAGCTGCAAGCGGATCCAGAGCGCGACCGAGAGGAGAACGATCGAGAAAATGAAGGGCAGCCGCCAGCCCCACGCCTCGAACGTCTCTGCATCCATGAACAGGCGCAGCGACACGACGAAGGTCGAGGCGAGGATCAGCCCGATCATCGCGGTGGTCTGGATGAAGCTGGTATAAAAGCCGCGCTTTCCCGGCGGCGCATGTTCGGCGATATAGACGGCCGCGCCGCCATATTCGCCGCCGATCGCCAGCCCCTGCAGCAGCCGCAGCAGCATGAGGATGATCGGTGCCGCTATACCGATGCTGTCATAGCCCGGGAGGAAGCCGACGGCGAAGGTCGAAAGCCCCATGATCGCCATGGTGACGAGGAAAGTGTTCTTGCGCCCCACGATATCACCGACGCGCCCGAAGACCAGCGCGCCGAAGGGGCGGACGGCAAAGCCCGCGGCAAAGGCCATCAGCGCAAGGATGAAGCCGGTCGTCTCGTTGACTCCGGCGAAGAAGTGGACCGAGATCGCGCTGGCGAGCAGTCCGTAAAGGTAAAAATCATACCATTCGAAGACCGTGCCCAGCGACGATGCGGCGATCACCAGCGTTTCGCTGCGCGCCTTGGGGGCGCCGGCCGGCGCTTCGCTCTTCCTAGCCATCACTCTCTCTCCCGTTCGTCCCGGTGCGGCGGCGGGCACTTTCTCCGGTCCGTCCGCCACGCTCGGGGAATGTCAGCGCGCGGCCGCCATGGTCGGCGCGTCGAAGCCCGCGCTCGCCAGTTCGCGTTCGGCCTGCGTGAAGCCGTACGCCGGCACCACCTCTCCCGCCCGGTCCACCACGCGATCCCAGGCAGCGATCAGCCGCTCGGCGGCGTCGCCACCCTCGCCGATGAAGACCCCGTCGGTCAGCGTGACATGGGCGCTCGCGAAATGCCCCGCGCCTGCGCAGAGGATCGTGCGCGTCGGCGCCTCATCGCCCACGAGCGCGAGGAGGCTGGGACTTACAGCTTCGGGCGACAGCCGCGCCAGCGCATCGGGCGCCAGCACGCCTTCGGTCATCGCCGTCGCCGCAGTGGGCGCGAGACAGTTGACCCTGACATTATATTTCTCGCCCTCGAGCGCGAGCGTCTGCATCAGTCCGACGAGCGCCATCTTGGCCGCGCCATAATTGGCCTGGCCGAAATTGCCGTAGAGCCCCGAGGAAGAGGTCGTCATCACGATGCGGCCGAAACGGCGCTCACGCATCTGATCCCACACAGCCTTCGCGCAGATAGCTGCCCCCATCAGATGCACGTCCAGGACGAGGCGAAAGTCGGCGAGATCCATCTTTGCGAAGCTCTTGTCGCGCAGAATGCCCGCATTGTTGATCAATATGTCCACGCCGCCCCAGGTGCGCGTCGCCGCACGAACCATGGTCGCGACCTGTTCCTCATCGGTAACGGAGGCTGGCGCCGCCAGCGCCTGTCCGCCCCTTGCCTCGATTTCGGCAGCGACCCGTTCCGCGGCACCTGCATTGCTATCGTTGACGACCACGCGCGCGCCGTACCGCGCGAGCAGCAGCGCGTGTGAGCGGCCCAGCCCGCCGCCCGCACCCGTCACGATGGCTACCCGATCCTGCAACTCTCGCGACATGCCTTTTCTCCTCGAACGATTATAACTCACTTGTGAGTGAATAAAATGAATGGCGTGCGGAGATGCGGGAAAGGTGCTGAAGTCCTCCGCTTCTTCCTTATTCTCTCTCGCGTTTGCGCTGTTCGCAGATGTCGCGGAAGCCGGCCGCCATGAAGCGGGCCATCCGTGCCTTGACCGCGGCATAATCGTCCGAATGGCAAAGGCCTTGCGACAATTTGTCGATGCGCCCCGTGCGCGCGAGGGTGAGCATCAGCGCGCCGGTGACGAAATGATAACCCCAGAAGATGTCTGCCTCGTCGGCGTCGGGCAGCGCCTTCTTCAGTATTTCAATCAACCGCAGCACCACGGGATCGAAATATTTGTCCATGAATTCGGCGCCCTCGGGGCTGTTCGACGCCTGCGCACTGAAGGCACCATAATTTTTCCAGCCCTCACCGCCCTGGATATACAGATCAAGATCGGTGTCCAGAAAGGCGTGGAGCGCGCCCTCGACCGTTGGCTTTCCCGCTGCAGCGCGATCATAATCGTCGAGCGCCTTCATGCGCTTTTCGATGGTGACCACCGCGCGCCGCGCGAACACCGCATCGAACAGGGTCTTCTTGTCATCGAAATAATAGTTGAGGAGCGTGTGGTGGACGCCGACCTCTTTGGCGACGTCCTTCAAGGTCACCCCGTAAAAGCCGTGCTTTGAAAAGAGACGCTCGGCAGTGTCGAGAATCTGCTCCATCGTTTCGGCGCGCTGTTCCGCTTTAGTCGGCCTTTTGGTCGCGGTCTGCCTTGTCGCGGTCTTCGCCTTGGACACCAAATTCTTTTCCCTTCCGGACCGCTCGATAGGGTGTGCGGCCGCCCCCGGCCTACACCTCTCCATATTCCGCTCGCAATTGCATTTTGTCGATCTTCCCTGTGGGTGCGAGGGGCATCGCCTCAAGGCGGATTACGGCGTCGGGAACCCACCAGGGCGCAACGCGCCCGGCGAGGGGTTCGAGCAGTTCGGCGTCGCTGACCGAGGGGTCGCACGTTTCGACGAGCAGCACCGGACGTTCGCCCCATTTGGGGTCGGCACGTCCGATCACTGCCGCCAGCGAGACCTGCGGCAGCGCTCCCACGAGCGCTTCGATCTCCGCCGGGTTGATCCACTCACCCCCGGACTTGATGAGATCCTTGGCGCGGCCGGTGATCGTCAGGTTGCCCTTCGCGTCGATCCGCGCAAGGTCGCCGGTATCGAACCAGCCCTCAGCGTCCGTCGCCGGCTCGCTCTGCCCGAAATAGCGTTCAACGACCGTGCCGCCGCGCACGCGCAAATGGCCTTCGGCACCGCGTTGCTCGGGCAACGGCCGCCCATGAGCATCGGTGATCAGCAGGTCGATCCCCATCGCCGGCTTGCCCGACAGCGACGCCCGGCGCGCCGGGTCTCCCGGCATCGCCGCGGTGCCGAGCGGCGACAATTCCGTCATTCCCCAGCTCGTCTGCACTTCGGCACCGAGCCGTGTCTCGATCCGTTCCATCAGCGCCGGGGGCATCGACGCCCCCCCGACCAGAATGCGCTGGAGGGTCGGCACCTCACCGCCCTCGGCCTCGAGATGCTCGAGAAGGCCGAGCCACACGGTCGGCACACCTGCCGCAGCGGTGACACCTTCGGAGCGTATCAGCCGCGCCAGATGCGCGCCATCGCTGTGACGGCCCGGCAGCACCAGCTTCGCGCCGACCGCGGGCGCTGCGAAGGGTAGGCCCCATGCGTTGGCGTGGAACATCGGCACCACCGCGAGGATCGCATCGCGCGCCGTGGGGCCGAGGACGTCGGCCTGAAGCTGACGCATCGTGTGGAGGTAGCAGCCGCGGTGCGTGTAGGTCACGCCCTTCGGCGCGCCGGTGCTTCCCGAGGTAAAGCAGAGACCCGAGGGTGCCGTCTCGTCGAAATCGCCCCATCGGCTGTCGCGCGGCGCGGCATCGATCAGCGGATTGAGCGCCGCGGCATCCCCCTGCCCCGCTTCGCTGTCGAGCAGCAGGATATGGGCCAGCGCGGGCAGGTTGGCGCTCGCATCGCGCGCGAGCGGCACGAGATCGGGGCTCGCCAGCAGGACCCGCGCCTCCGACTGCGCGAGCATCGAGCCGAGCTGCGCCGCGGTCAGACGCGGGTTCAGCGTGTGGCACACCGCGCCCATTCCCATGATACCGTACCATGCCTCGACATGCCCCTGCGTGTTCCACGCGAGCGTCGCGACGCGGTCACCCGGCGCGATGCCGAGCGCGGCGAGCGCTCCCGAGACGCCCCGCGCCCGATCATGGAGCGCGGCATAAGAGATGCGCTGGATGCTTCCGTCTGCCCCGCCCGACACGATTTCGGCGTCAGGGTGCCATTTGGCGGCGTGGGAGAGAAATTTGTCGAGCGTCAGTCCGTAGGATTGCATCGATCCGTCGATCATTGGCACCCCTCGGCCTTCGGCGGCAGCGGCGGCGAGGCGAGGCCGACGTTCCAGTTCCAGGGAATATCGCCGGCGGCGCGGCGGCGGCACACCACGGCTTCGTGCAGCGCGGCGGTTCCGGGAAAGAGATTGTGCGCGGCGCGCGGCTCCTCCGCGAAATGAACGAAACCCCGGTCGTCGGCATAGTCGGGCCAGTCGGGCGCTCCCCCGGCCCTGGGCTTTGCGCTACGGGCAAAGCTTGCCCAATAATCGCCCATCGCCTGGCTCAGTTTGCGCTCGGCCAGCGTGTCGGGGATCTTCGGCCACATGGGCGGGGTCTTGCCAGCTGTCCCGAACACATAAGGCAGCTCGGCTGCGTGAAAGCCATGGAGCTCCCATTGCTCCATGGCGGGATAACCATGATCGAAGATATAGAAATAGGAAGGCTGGCCAAGCGCCGCCTGGTCCGACACCAGCCGCTCGGCGGTCCAGCCATACATGGCGTCGCGCGTCGCAGCGAGCATCGAGTCCTCGACATGTTTGGCGGGATAGCGCGCGAGGAACGCCTCGGCGAGCTCGCCATACCGGGCGCGTATCGCCTTTTCATAGGCGGCTGCGTCGGCCGGAGGTGTCGGGAGCAAGAAACGCAGCGACCGGATTTCACCGCTGTTGAAACCGGCAAGGATCGGCACCGGTGCCTGCTCGCCGCGGTCGAAGGTCTCGACGAGCTGGCGCGGCACGACCTGGCCATCGACCGCCGGGAAAGGGAAATAGCCCAAAGTCGGCGGCTTGCTCGCAATCTCCTCGGAAGAGAGCGCCCGCAGCGCCGCGAGATTGGGCGCGCCGAGCTTTGCGGCGAGCGCCACGCCCTGCTCTTCAGCGGGCACCATGCCGTTGATCGGCTCGCGAAGGCCGGGGGCGGAGACCATGTAAGCGCTCTCGGCAATCGCCTTCGCGAACAGCCCGCGCGCTTGCGGTGCCGCCATCAGGTACATGACGCTGAGCGCGCCCGCCGACTCGCCTGCAATCGTCACATTCTTCGCATCGCCGCCAAAGGCTCCGATGTTGCGCTGCACCCATTCGAGCGCCGCAATCTGGTCGAGCAGTCCATAATTGCCCGACAGATGATCGGGAGACTCGGCGCTCAGCCCCGGATGGGCGAACCAGCCGAACATACCGAGCCGGTAGTTGACCGACACGACGATCATCCCGCGTTTCGCGAGCGCGCTTCCGTCGTAGATTGGATCGCCGCCCGATCCGGTGACGAGCGAGCCGCCATGGATCCAGACGAAGACCGGCAGATCCTTCGCCCCCTCAGGTGCCCAGATGTTGAGCGACAGGCAATCCTCGCTCATCGCCGGCAGATCCCAGCTGTATATGCTGCCCGCGCGCGCCTTCGGCTGCATGCACGCCGGGCCGAACTCGCTCGCATCGCGCACGCCCTGCCACCGGGGCGCCGGCTGCGGCGGCTTCCAGCGCGCCGCTCCGACCGGCGGCGCTGCATAGGGAATGCCCTTGAATGCGCGGATGCCGTCCGCCGTCCCTCCTCGCACCTCGCCCGCTGGCGCCGCGACAACGGGTCCCGGCGCCGCAGCAGCCGGGGCCGCGAGAAGCGCTGTAAGAAGCAGGACAAGCGACAGGGGGCGAGCGGTCATTTGTGCAGGCTTGCCGGTCAGAAGCGATAATCGGCGCGCAGGCCGACCGTCCGAGGCCGCATCCGGGCATAACGCCCGTCCAGGAATGCCTCGGGGTGCACATAGGTGATCCTGCTCGCATCGAAGAGATTCTCGACATAAGCGGTGAGGTTCAGCGCCCCGAGCTTCGTCCCGGCATAGAGGTTCGTGTTGGTCCAGGCCTGCGTATAATCATAGGTCGGGCTCGCCGCGTTGGGATTGCCGGGAACATTGGGGAACTGGTTCGGGAAGGAACCGGCGTGCGACACATTGACCGATGCGAACGCGGTCTTGCCGCCGCCGATCGCGAAATCATAGCGCAGCGTCCCCGAGCCCTGGAAGTGCGGCGAGGCGAGCCGCGTTCCGAGTTCGGCGCCCGAAATCGCAGCTTCGGTATCGGTCAGCTTGGTCACCTTGGCGCGGTTGAACGAGCCGTTGAGCGAAAGGCTGAGTCCCGCGACCGGCCGGGCGACGAATTCGAATTCGAGGCCATAGCTTTCCGCCGCACCGATGTTGGTCGCGAACTGGACCGAATCCGAGACGCGGTTCGCCTGTACCTGGATGTCCTTCCAGTCGATATAATAAGCCGCGAGATTGGCGGTGAGGTCGCCATCGAACCAGCGGCCCTTCAACCCGACTTCGTAATTGGTCACGCTGTCGGACTTGGCGCCGTCAGGGATGATGAGGTCGCCGGGGTCGACAACGCTAGCAAGCCCGGCGCGCGCGTTGACCACCGGGGTGCGGAAGCCCGTGGACACCGTCGCATAGGTGGTAAGGCTGTCGACCGGTTTCCACGACACGCTGGCCTTCCATGAGAGCCGGTTGGCCTTGACCTTCAAGCCTTCGGCATAGTTGATCGGAACGATCGTCACCGGCAGATTGGAAAGCCCGAGCAGCGCGAGCGTCAGGTAATTGCTGTTGTAGCCGCCACCGCGCGTGAAGCTCTGCACTTCCGTGCTACCGTAGCGCAGGCCGCCGGTGACCCAGAAGCGGTCGCTGAGATGCGCGGTCACTTCGCCGAAGCCCGCGATTTCCTTCTGATCGGTGTAACTGTTGAAACGCTGATAATATTCGTCGGGCAGGCCGGTCAGACCGCGCGCGTCGAGGAATTCCTGCGTTGAGCGATAGGCGAAATCGACGGTGCGCCGCTTGTCGTAATAGAAGAAGCCGGCGACCCAGTCGATTGGTCCTGAGGTGCGCGAGACAAGCCGCGTCTCCTGAACGAACAGATCGTCATAAGCGTATGCGTCGAGCGCAAACGGAAAGGCCTGCGCGAAGGTTCCCGCAAGATCGACGTAGAATGAAGCGTCATAGTCCGACAAGGTCGTCGAGCTGATCAGTTCGGCGAAGTCGAACTCGTAATTGACCGTGACATTATAGTTGGTGAGCTTGCCCTGGAACAGGTCGGGGCGGTCCGAACGGCGCACGAACTTGCCGAGCGCCGGGTTGGTCAGCGCCGAATCGGCGGGCTTGCTGTTCTCGTAGGAGGCGAGCAATTTCACCGTCATCCGGTCGCTCGGACGCATCAGCAGGATCGCGCGGCCGCCATAGGCCTCGAGGCTGTTCGAATCCTTGATGCCGGTCCCGATGTTGTCGATCCAGCCGTCCTCGTTGCGGTAATAGCCGGTGACGCGCAGCCCCAGCTGGTCGGTCATGATCGGCATATTGATCATCGCGTTGTAGCGCTGGCGCACCGAACTCGATCCCGTGAGACCGATATCAGCGCTCGCCGAGGCCTCGAAATCGTCGAGGTCGGGGCTTTTGGTGATGATCCGCATCGCCCCCGCAAGGGAGTTCGATCCGAACAGGGTCCCTTGAGGCCCCCGCAGAAATTCGACGCGTTCGACGTCATAGAGATTGGGGTCGAGAATGGTCGAATTGCCGTTCGCCGAGATCGGCAGCTCGTCGACATAGATGGCAACCGCACTCTGCAGGCCGGCGCTGTAACCGTTGGTATTGATCCCGCGGCTGGTGAAATTGTTGAAGTTCTGCGTCGGCCGGTTGACGACGATGCCCGGGGTGTTCTGGGCGATCCCCTCATAGCCGACGATGCCGAGGTCATCGAGCTGCTCCTGACCGAAGGCGGTGACGCTGAGCGGCACATCCTGCAGCCGGGCGGTACGGCGCGTCGCGGTGACGATAATATCTTTGCCGCCGCGGGGCGCATTTTGTGCGGTGGTTTCGGCCGGTGAATCGGCCTCGCTCGTTTGCGCGAGAGCGGAAACGGGTAGCGCGAACAGGGCGGCCGCCGATGCGGTCGCGAGAAGCTGAACCTTCATATGACTCTCCCTCCCGGGCGGCACTCTCCGGCACCGCCTTCGACCCCTTGTATGAGTCAGATTCGCTCGCGAGTCAACATTCACTATCATGTGCGTGAATATCTTGCTCCCTCGGGTCTGCACCCCGTTTTCAAAGGTCCAGGCTGGTTTGACAGATTGACAGCCAAAGAGGGTTGAAATCGTCATACCAGTTGTATAGTCCAATGTGGGCACAAGAGATGAACCGGGAGAGAGGACGCGATGCTGCTGCGGGCTGTTTTGATGGGGGCGATTTGCGCCTTTGCAATGGAGGCGGCGGAGGCCCGCGAGATACTGGTGGCCGACCAGATCGAGTATAAGGCCGCGGTAAAGAGCGCGAAGCCCGGCGATTCGATCGTCCTGCGCGATGGCGAATGGCGCGACGCGCAGCTTGTATTCACCGGCGCAGGCACGGCCGAGGCGCCAATCACCCTCACCGCACAGACCAAGGGCAAAGTGCTGCTCACTGGCGCTTCGAACCTTCGCCTCGGCGGCCGCCACCTTGTGGTTTCCGGGCTCGTTTTCAAGCGCGGCGCCAGCCCGACGCGCGAAGTCATCAGTTTCCGCCGCGATTCGAAAATGCTCGCGAGCAACACACGCATTACCGAGGTCGTCATCGACGGTTTCAGCAAGCCCGACCGGCGCTCCGAGGATATCTGGGTCGCGATATACGGCACCTACAACCGCGTCGACCACTCGCATTTCGAGGGCAAGACCAATAGCGGGGTCACGCTGGCGGTGATCCGCAAGTCCGGCGACCCGCTCGATAACCGACACCGCATCGACCATAATTATTTCGGCCCCCGTCCGCCCCTGGGCTCGAACGGCGGCGAGACGATCCGCATCGGCACCAGCGAGGAATCGCTGTCCGACAGCCACACGGTCGTCGAGCGTAACATTTTCGACCGCACCAGCGGCGAGGTCGAGATCGTCTCGGTCAAGTCCGGCGGCAATATCCTTCGCGAGAATCTGGTGCTTTCATCGCAGGGCGCCTTCGTGCTGCGCCACGGCAACGGCAATCTTGTCGAGCGCAACATCTTCCTTGGCAACCATGTGCCCGACAGCGGCGGCGTCCGCGTAATCAATCGCGACCAGATCATACGCTTCAACTATATGGAAGGGCTCGCGGGCAAGGATTTCAGAAGCGCCCTCACCGTGATGAACGGCGTGCCCAATTCGGTGATCAACCGCTACCATCAGGTTTCCAATGCCCTGATCGAGCGTAACTCGATCCTCGACAGCGCGCGCATCACTCTCGCCGCGGGCGCAGATGCCGAACGCTCGGCGCCGCCGGTCGAAAGCCAGTTCAGGGGCAATCTCGTCAGCGGCACCAAGAACACCGACCCCTTCCGCGCCGAGGACGATATCGCTGGCATCACATTTGCGGGCAATGTCGAGGCAGCCGTCGCGCAGCCGCTCGTGACGCGCGGTGTCGAACAGCGCGAACTCCGGTTCGAACGCGCTGCCAACGGCCTTCTCTACCCCACCGATCCCGCGCTCGCCAAGGTCGGTGCGCCGCGCGATCTGGTTCCCGTAAAGCGCGAAGAGGTAGGCGCCTCCTGGTATCGCCCCGACACCGCCGAAGCGGACTTCGGCTCCGGTCGCACCGTCGAACTGGCGGCAGGCGCGTCGCTCGCCGACGCAGTCGGCGCCTCGCGCGCAGGAGATACGCTCGCGCTTGCCGGGGGCGTCTATGAGGTGGCCTCGCCGGTTGTGGTCCGACACAGGCTGACCATCGCGGGACAGGCGGGCGCCGCGCCGGTCGTCCATGTCGCGAGCGGCGCCTTTGCCCGTATCGAGGCGGGCGGAGGTCTGCGCCTGGCCGACCTGACGCTCGATGCGCGCGGTGCCAGCGCCGACGCGGCGCTGATCGCGGTCGCCCCCGGGGTGGCGCCCAATTACGAAATCGAGATGAAGGGCGTGTCGGTCCGCGGCCCTGGCAAGGCGGCGCGGCTCGACGGCATTGTGATGGCCCCGGGCACGTTCGCGAACGCGATCGCGCTTCTCGGCAGCAGCTTTTCCGACATGAGCGGCGCGGTCGTCCTCGGCACGGGCGAGCAGGAACCCAAGGGCTGGTACCCGGTCGAACGCCTCGAAATTGCGGGGAGCAGCTTTGCGCGCGTCGGACTCGTGGCCGACCTTCTGCGCAAGGGCACCGACGAAAGCACCTTCGGCCCTTATTTTTCGATGACAGGATCGAGCGTTTCAGACAGCGGGGCGGGCGATGCCTCGCTTCGCCTGTCGGGCGCGCAGCACAGCGAAATTCTCGGCAACAGCTTCGAGACGTCGGCGCCGCTTGTCGTCATCCATTCAGTCGGCAAACCTCACACACGCATTAGCGGTAACGCCTTTCGCGCCACCCCCGCGCCGCGCATCGAGGAACTGGTCTACAAGGGGCCGCTACGGGCCGAACTCGCGGGCAATCTCATGGATAGCCGCCCATGACCCGTGCACTCGCGCTACTCCTCGCAGCAAGCGCGCTGCCGCTTGCGGCAGCGCCGGCATCCGGGCAGCCTTCATCCGCGCAGCCGGCCTATGCTCCGCTCTTCGCTGCCGAAGTTACCGGTGCAAAGCGCGACCTTGACGCCTCGATCGGGGCGGGGATCAACGTGCCGGTCCCCAAGGATGCGGGGGGCGGCTTTACCCACGAACAGCACAAGCGCAATTACCGGATCATCTTCGAGGGTGGCCAGCTTTACCGGCTCACCGGCGACCGGCGCTATCTCGATCATGTCCGCGACATGCTGCTCGCCTATGCCGACCTCTATCCGGCGCTCGGGCCGCACCCCGCCGCGGCAAACCAGGTGCCCGGGCGTCTGTTCTGGCAGAGCCTCAACGACAGCGTCTTCCTCGTCAACGCGGTTCAAGGCTATGCCGAAATCCGCAAGGCGCTTTCCCCCGACGACCGCCGCCGGATTGACGAGGGCGTCATTCGCCCGATGGCACGCTTCCTGTCCGACGGTTCGCCTGAGGTCATCAATCGCATCCACAATCATGCGACCTGGGCGTGCGCCGGGGTCGGTCTCGCTGGTTATCTCCTCGGCGACCGCGATCTTGTCGACAAGGCGCTGATGGGGCTCGACAAGAGCGGAAAGGCGGGCTTCCTGCGCCAGCTCGATCTGCTGTTTTCGCCCGACGGCTATTATGCCGAGGGGCCCTACTACCAGCGTTACGCGCTCCAGCCTTTCGTCGTCTTCGCCGCCGCGATCGAGGCGAATGAACCGCAGCGCAAGATCTTCGACTACCGGGACGGCATCGTGCTGAAGGCGGTCCGCACCGCCATCGACCTCACCCATTCGGGATATTTCATTCCGATCAACGACGCGATGCCCGACAAAAGCCTGCGTACCGAAGAACTTTATCATGGCGTTGCGATTGCCTACGCCGCGACGCACGACCCCGCCTTCCTGTCGATCGCCGAGTGGCAGGGGCACACGGTGCTCACGCCGGCCGGGCAGATGCTTGCCGCCGATGTCGCTGCGGGAAAGGCAAAGCCCTGGCCGTTCACTTCGCGTCTGCTGGGGGACGGTCCCGACGGCAAGCAGGGCGCACTCGTTCTCCTGCGCGAGGGCCGCGCAAGCAATGGGCCGCTTCTGGTCGCCAAGAACGGCGTGCAGGGCATGGGGCACGGCCATTTCGACCGCCTCAACTGGCTCTATTATGACGAGACAGGTGCGGTCGTGACCGACTATGGCGCCGCGCGCTTCCTCAACGTCGAGGCGAAGCGCGGCGGGCGCTACCTTCCCGAAAATGACAGCTGGGCGAGCGCGACCGTCGCGCACAACACGCTCGTCGTCGATGAACAAAGCCAGTTCGGCGGCCAATGGAAGGCTGGCGAAAAGGTCCCGACCCGTCAGCTTTCAGCCGGCCTCGACGCCCCGACCCGCTGGTCGATCGCCGAAATTGAAGGCGCATATCCCGGCGTCACCATCCGCCGCGCGCTCGTCATGCTCGACGTCGACGGCCTTTCAAATCCGCTGATCCTCGACATCCTCCACGGGACTGGCAGCGGCAGGCATCGCTATGACCTGCCGCTGCATTTTTCGGGACATATCATCGACAGCGACATTGCGTTCGACCAGCATCTGGCCGAGCGGCCAGTGCTCGGGAGCGTCAACGGTTATCAGCATCTATGGGTCGACGGCGAAGGGACCCGCAACGGCGCGGCGCGCCTCACCTTCATGCAGGGCAGCCGTTTCTACTCTTACCACATGGCGCCCCCCAAGGGCGCCCGCTTTATCCTCGCCGAAAGCGGCGCGAATGATCCCGAATTTAATCTTCGCCGCGAACCCGCGCTGATCCAGCGCGTCGACGGCGCCGCCGAGACGACCTTCGTCAGCCTGCTCGAACCGCACGGGCGCTATGACGCCTCGTCCGAGGCGGTGGTGGCAAGCAGTTCGCGCATCGGCTCGCTCGCGCACCGGCGCGAGGACGGCGCCGACATCGTGCTCGTGACCTTCGTCGATGGCCATCGCCTTGCCATAGCAATCGCGCACGATACCTCGGCGCGTGCAAGCCATCACGCGACCGTCGCCGGTCGCAGCTTCGCCTGGACCGGCCCCGTCGGCCGCCTCGACCTCGCCAAGGGAGACGCTCAATGAAGGGGCATTTGCGCTGGTGCGTGATCGGCCTGATCGGCCTTGCCACCGTGATCAACTATATCGACCGCAATGCGCTCGCGGTGATGTGGCCCGAGGTCTCGAAGGACATCGGCGCGACCAAGGAAGATTATGCGCTCCTGGTGACGATCTTCATGATCGCCTATGCCTTCGGCCAGTCGCTCTTCGGTCGGGTCTTCGACGCAATCGGCACGCGGCTCGGCTTCACGGTCTCGATCCTTTTCTGGTCGCTATCGATCGCCGCGCATGCCCTGGTCCGCTCGATGCCGCTGCTCGGCGTCCTGCGCGCAACACTGGGCGTAAGCGAGGCAGGCAACTGGCCTGGCGCGGCCAAGGCGAATGCGCTCTGGTTCCCCTCGCGTGAGCGCGCGCTCGCGCAGGGCATCTTCAATGCCGGAGCCTCTCTTGGCGGCATCGTATCGGCGCCGCTCGTCGCCTTGCTCTTCGTGCAGTTCGGGTGGCGCGGTACCTTCATGTTCGTCGGCATCCTTGGGCTGATCTGGCTCGTGCCGTGGCTCTGGTTCTACAAGGCCGATCCCGATACCAACCCGCGTCTCAGCGCCGAGGAACGCGCCTATATACTCTCCGGCCGCAGCGAAGCTGGCCGCACCGACGACCGGCGCATGCCGCTTGGAGAACTGCTACGCTACCGTCAAAGCTGGGCGGTCATCCTGTCGCGCTTCTTCCTCGATCCGGTCTGGTGGCTGTTCGTGTCATGGTTGCCGATCTATCTTGCCGAAACCTTCGGCTTCGACGTCAAGCAGATCGGGCTCTTTGCCTGGGTTCCTTTCGTCGGCGCAATGCTTGGCAGTCTGTTTGGGGGCTTTTTCGCGGGGCGGATCATCGACCGCGGCGGCAGCGTCCACAAGGCGCGCACACTCTCCATCGGGATCGGCTGTGCCATCATGCTGCCCGCCCTGCTCTTCACGATCCGCGCCGCTGACCCATTGACCGCGGTGCTGCTGATCGCGTGCATCCTCTTCGGATTCCAGACGGCGATCGGCAATATCCAGACGCTGCCGAGCGACTGGTTCGGCGGCGGCGCAGTCGGCAGCCTTGCCGGGATCAGCGGCACCGCCGCGGTCGCGGGAACGCTGATAACCACCTGGCTTGTTCCGGTGCTGACGAAGACCAGCTACGCGCCGATTTTCGCGCTGTCGGCCGCAATCGTCCCGCTATCATTTCTTGCCTTCCGACTGATCGGCGGCCGCGTCGAACCGGTCGCCACCCCATCCCAACCCACCCAAGAATAAGGAATTGCATCACATGAACCTCCAGGGGAAAACCGCCCTTGTCACCGGTGGCGGCCGCGATATCGGCCGATCGGTCTCGATTGCCCTTGCCCGCGCGGGCGCGCGCGTTGCGATCAACTACAACAGCGGCCGCGAAGCGGCTGAAGAGACGCTCGCCGCGATCAAGGCCGCGGGCGGCGAAGCCTTCCTTATCCAGGCCGACGTCACCGACAGCAGCGCCGTGAGGGCGATGCTTGACGAAGTCGGGATCGCATTCAGCGGCCGCCTCGACATTCTCGTCAATCTCGCGGGGGGCATGGTCGCGCGCAAGACGCTCGGCGAGATGGACGAAGCCTTCTTTGACCAGGTGATGACGCTCAATCTCAAATCGGCCTTTCTTGTCCTGAAAGGGGCGCTGCCCTTCCTCGGGGAAGGTTCTGCGGTTGTGAACGTGTCGAGTCTCGCCGGCCGCGACGGCGGCGGACCCGGCGCGTCGGTCTATGCGACCGCGAAGGGAGCGATGATGACCTGGACGCGGTCGATGGCGAAGGAGCTCGGTCCGCAGGGCATCCGCGTCAACGCGGTCTGCCCCGGCCTCATTGGCACCAGCTTCCACGATATCTTCTCAAAGCCCGAAGGGCGCGCCGCGACCGCGGGCAACACGCCGCTGCGCCGTGAAGGCCATCCCGACGAAGTTGCCGACAGCATCACCTACCTTGCATCGCCGGCCGCAAGCTTCCTCACCGGCGTGTGCCTCGACATCAACGGCGGCCTCGCCTTCTCTTAAGCGGGAGATCCTAAATGCGCCGACTGATCACGAGCCTCATCGCTGCCACGGTTCTCGCCGGCGGGGCGCAGGCCACCGAGCGCGAGCGCACCGACGCGCCCCCGCTCGAGCCCTACAAGATCATTCTTGTCGGGGATTCGACGATGGCGCCGCATAGCGGCTGGGGCGGCGCCTTTTGCGCCAAGCACGTCAAATCGTCGGTCGCCTGTCTTAACACCGGCCGCGGCGGGCGCAGCACGCGCAGCTATCGTCAGGAAGGCTCGTGGGCCATCGCGCTCGCGGAGGCGAAGGTCGCTGGATATCGGGGCACTTTTGTGCTGATCCAGTTCGGGCACAACGACCAGTCGAGCAAGGCTGAACGCTGGACTGATGAAACCACCGAGTTCCCCGCAAACTTGAAACGATTCGTCGCCGAGGTGCGCGCGGCCGGCGCGACTCCGGTGCTTCTCACGCCGCTAACCCGCCGCGAGTTTCGCGATGGCAAGCTCCAGAACACGCTCGAGAGCTGGTCGGATCAGGTGCGCGCGGTCGCAAAGGCTGAGGGCGTGCCCCTCGTCGACCTCAACGCGCTGAGCGCTGCGCAGACGCAGCAGATGGGGGCGGAAACCGCAACCCAGCTCGCGCAAGAACCGCCGACGGCGGAGGAGCTCGCGGCCGCGAAATCCGGAACGACGCTCAAGGCGCGGCCTGCGCCGCCGCCGCCGCCTCGGATCGAGGGGAAAGGACCCCGCGGCCAAGTGACCCGCAAGTTCGACTATACGCACCTCGGCGACGTCGGGGCGGAAGTCGTTGCCAAGCTTGTCACGCAGGCGCTCGCCCAGGCCGTTCCCGACCTGCGCAGCCAACTCGTCCGTTAGCGCCCGGCTGTTCTGGACTGTCCAGTTTGACTGACACAGTGGTTGACAAACTGGTATAGATATTCGACTAGCCGGTTCCGAAAAGACTCGATTTACCAAGGGGAGAGATACAGTGAATTCTCGCAATCCGACCCGCGCGCTGCGCGCCGCGCTTCTCGCAGGGACCGGCCCAATGCTCATTGTTGCAATGCCTGCAGCGGCGCAGGACGCGGGTGCTGCGGCTCAGGATGATAGTGATGCGATCGTCGTCTCGGGCATCCGCGAAACAATCCAGAGCTCGATCGAGGCAAAGCGCCGCGAGACCGCGATTGTCGACACGTTGGCGGCCGATGATATCGGCGACATCCCCGCCATCTCGGTCGGACAGGCAATCCAGACAATCACGGGCGCCACGACTCACCGTGAAAAGGGGGATGCGTCCGAAATCGCCCTGCGCGGCCTTGGGCCCTTCCTTTCAAACTCGACGTTCAACGGCCGCGACGCGACCAACGGAAGCGGCGATCGCTCGGTCAATTTCAACCAGTTCCCTTCCGAACTGGTCAACCAGATCAAAATCTACAAGACGCAGCAGGCAAACCTCGTCGAGGGCGGTGTCGCCGGCACGATCGAGATCGGCACTTTGCGTCCGCTCGATTATGGCAAAACACGCATTCAGGGCGAGCTCAAGGCCCAATATAATCCCTATGGGGACCGCATCGTTGGCGGCAGCGGCGGGGTCGGCTGGCGCGGCACGCTGAGCTATGTCGACCAGTTCGCGAACGACACCATCGGCATCTCGATCGGCTTCCAGCGCAACGACACGAACAATCCCGAGGAAACCTACGCCGCGAGCACCACCTGGACCGCGTGCCGCGCCGACGTCACGGTCATCAACAATAATTGCACGGAACTCAGCCGCGACAATTATGGTGACGGGATACCCTATTATCTCGTCCCCAACAGCTACATATTCCGCCAGATCAGCGAGACCGACCAGCGTGACGCTGTTTTCGGTGCGATCCAGTGGCGTCCCTCGGACCAGTTCAACATCAACCTCGACCTTCAATATTCGGACCGCACCTTTGTCGAAAACCGGCGCGACCTGACTATCTCGGAGGCGCGGCGCAGCCTGACCAACGTCGAGTTCGACGAAAATGGCATCGTCTCGCACCTGGAAGGGTCAAGTTCGCTCGAATCGAACGGCTCGACGCTGACACGCTCGGAGGAATATCTGGGCGGCGGCCTTTCGGTCGAATGGACGCCATCCGACCGGCTGACCCTCACGGCGGATGCGTCATACTCGCGCACGATCCGTTCCGAAACCGAGCGCAATTTCCGCCTGCGCACCGACCGGATGGACGTTAACGGAGTCCGCACCGAGATCGACGATCAGCGCATTCCCTATATCTACGATATCGCGCCGGGCAGCTTTATCCCGACGATTACGATCGACCCGCGCTTCGACCTCAACAACCACGACCTTTTCTGGGACGACGCCCGCTTCCGCCGCGACGAGAGCCGCCGCTACAACAAGATCGTCGCGGGACGCTTCGACGCCAAATATGAGCTCGACGGCTTCCTGAGCGCGCTGTCCGCTGGCGTCCGCGTCGCGCAGCTCAAGTTCAGCGACTATGACGTGCGCAACGGCGACTTCAACGAAAACCCTGCAATTGAGGAAGATCGGCGGATCAACAACATCTGCCGCCAGGCTTTTCCGCAAACCGATTATCTGAGCGACGCGCCGGGCAATAGCATCCACAGCTGGGCGACGTTCGACGTTGATTGCCTCTTCCGCGAATATCTGGGGACCGAAGATCCGGGTCTTCCCGACGACCTGCGCTCGGTTTCCAACCGCGACGTCACCGAGCGCACCTATGCGGGCTATCTGATGGCCGATTATGACAGCGAGATCGGGTCGACGCCGGTTCGCGGCAATTTCGGCGTCCGTGTCGTCAAGACCGACGTGACCTCAAAAGGGCTCCGAAGCGATCTTGTCCTCGTCGACAATGGCGATGGAACCTTCCACCTTGACGAGACGGGTGATTTCGAAACCGAAACGATCAAGGCCAGCACCACGCGCATCCTGCCGAGCGTCAACGCCATCTTCGAGGTCGCGCCGAATACGCTGCTGCGCGTGGCGGGATATCGCGCCATGTCGCGTCCCAACCCCAGTGCGCTGGGCGCGGGCCGGACCATTACGCTGGAGGACGGAGGCAGCTTCACCTCGATCGAAAATGCGATCGACAATGTCCGCGCCAATGGCAGTCCGCGCCTGAAGCCACTGATGTCGTGGAACGCCGACGCCGCGCTCGAATGGTATCCCAACAAGGACACGATGCTTGCCGCGACGGTCTATTACAAGCAGTTCACCGGCGGATTTCAGCCAGTCGTCTACGACGAGACTTTCACGATCGATGGTCAGCAGGTCACCGTTCCGGTCACCCAGACGCGCAACAGCCCCGACAAGTCACGGGTCTACGGCCTCGAACTGACGGCGGCAACGCGCTTCAGCTTTCTGCCAAAGCCCCTCGACGGGCTGGGCGCGAAAGTCAGTTACAACTATGCCGACGCCAATTTCGAGAATGAGGATATTCGCCTCGGCGACATTTACGATCCGGAGACGGAAACCGTGTCGCCCGGCCTGATCGCCCCTGCTGGCCTGTCGGGCTATTCCAAGCACGTCCTCTCGGCGCAGGCCTATTATGAGATCGGGCCGGTTTCCTTGCAGGCTATCTACAATTACCGGTCGAACTATTATCAGGACTTTGTCGGAGGCAACAGCCAGCTGCGCTTTGTCGCACCGAACGAAACCTTCGATTTCCGAGCCTCGCTGGCCCTGATGAAGGGGGTGTCGCTGCGGTTCGAGGCGCTCAATATCTTCAACGAGCCCAAGACAACGTACATGCCGGTCTACGGCAGCAGCCGCCAATATCATTATTACGGCTCTAAATATTTCATCGGTATTCGCGCGCGGATCTGACGGGGAGATAAGGACGTTCGGTCATGGCTTCAAAATTGTCATACCTGATTGTATGCAGGGGCTGACGCCTATGTGGGGAGACGATTAAGTCATGGCCGAACGCCGCCTTTTTGAAGATGTTGCCGATGCGATTCGCCGGCTGATTCTCGATGGAGTCTATCCGCCGGGAACGCGGCTGCCCGGGGAGCGTGAACTTTCCGAACGCTTCGAGGTGAGCCGCGTGACGATCCGCGAGGCGGAGATCGCACTGCAGGCAACCGGGTGGATCCATATCCGCACCGGCGCCGGCGCCTATGTCCAGGCAAAGCTGCCTGGCGATGGCGGCATCTTGCCTCAGGTGAGTGCCTTCGAGCTCACCGAAGCACGCTCGCTGTTCGAGGCCGAGGCGGCGGCGCTCGCCGCTCCGACCATCTCGGCTGAAACGCTCGCGAAACTGGAAGGCCTGCTCGAGGCGATGGCGAACGAAGACGCGAGCGAGGACGAGATCAGCGTGATCGATCGCGAGTTTCACATGACGATCGCCGCTGCGTCGAACAACAAGGCGATCATTCATGTCATCGAAAGCCTGTGGCGAATGCGCCTTGAACTGCCCGAGGTGCGCACCAGCCATTCGATGATCTGCCGCAAGGACGGTGCGGCGCGCCAGGCCGAACATGCCGGGGTGGTCGAGGCGCTCAGGAAGCGCGACGCCGGCGGAGCGCGGCTTGCGATGCGGCGCCATTTCAATCGCCTGCTCGAATCGATGCTCGACGAGACCGAGGAACGCGCCATGGTCGAACTGCGCCAGCGTGCCGCCGAAAGTCGCGAACGTTATCTCCTGAGCGCCAAGCTCGCCTGATGCGCCGCGCTTCTCTCCCATGAGCGCCGGAACGGGCGCAGCTGCCGCGCTGCTTCATGCACGCCGCTCGGGCCGGGCACTGGCGGCCTTTCCCGCGCCCGTCCCTGCGACCCTCGCGGACGCTTATAGAGTCCAGCGGGACATTTGCGCTGCGCTCGGCGTACCGGTGCTCGGATGGAAAGTCGGTCGCATTCCGCAAGCGCTGATCGAGACGCTGGGAGCCGAGCGTCTCGCCGGGCCGGTGCTCCGGGTGGCGGAACTTGATGGCGAAGTGCCCGGCGCCGCCCGCGTCTTTGCCGGCGGCGTGGGGGCGATCGAGGCCGAAGTCATGCTCCGCCTGTCCGCTGTCCCCACCCGCCGCGTCGCAAGCGATCAGGACGCATTGAACTTCGTAGGCGAAATCCGTGCGGGCTTCGAGGTTGCAAGTTCGCCCGCCCCCGACGTTCACGATCACGCGCCCTACGCGATCATTGCCGATATCGGCATCAACAATGGTCTCCTTCTCGGCCCGCGCCTTGAAGCCGAGAGCTTCGAGCGGATCAAGGTCATCACCGAGATCGAGGGATCGCGCGTTGGCTCGGGCCGCCCCTGCGACATTCTCGATGGCCCGCTCGGCTCGCTGCGCTTTCTCGTCGACCTCCATATGGACGGCGTGATTGCATTGGAAGCGGGGCAATGGATTTCGGCAGGCGCCGTCACCGGCGTGCATCCGATAGCGCCCGGCCAGACCGCAGCTGCGCATTTCGGCGAAACGGTGCGTATCGCCTGCACCGCCCGCCCCGACCCCGGATTTGCGTCATGATCGAACCTGCCAAGACCATCGTCTGTTTCGGCGAGATCGTTCTTCGACTAGCCGTTCCCGTCGGCGAGCAGCCGCTCCAGTCGCCGCGTTTCGACGTCCACGTCGGCGGCGCCGAGGCAAATGTTGCGGTCGCGCTCGCTGCGCTCGGCCACCGGGTGCGGATGGTCAGCGCGCTTCCTGAAGGTCCGATCGGCGATGCCGCAATCGCCGAGCTGCGTCGCCACGGAGTCGACACCAGCGCCATTCTGCGCCGGCCGGGGCGCGTCGGCCTCTATTATCATCTGCCGGGCGGGCCTGCACGCACGAGCGAGGTCGTCTACGACCGAGACGACTCGGCCTTCGCCACCGCCGAAGCCGATGAATGGAACTGGGACGCGCTTCTCGCCGATGCGAGCTGGCTTCACCTCTCGGGCGTCACCCCCGCGCTCGGCCGGCAGAGCGCCGACGCTGCGCTCGCCGCCGCGCGAACGGCGCGCGCTGCCGGGCTCGGCCTTTCGTTCGACGGGAATTGGCGCGGCCGTCTCTGGGAGCGCTGGGAGGCCGATCCGGCCGCGACCCTGCGCGCCATCATCAGCGAAGCGAGCCTGCTGTTCGGCAATCACCGCGACGCCGCCCTTCTTCTAGGCCGCGATTTTTCGGGCGAAGGCGGCGAACGGCGGCGCGAGGCGGCGCTCACATTGCTCAGCGCCTTCCCGAACCTCGAGCATATCGCCTCGACCGCGCGCCACATCGTGGGGTCCGATCGGCACGAACTTGCCGCCCGCATCGACTGCCGCGATGCCAGTTGTCAGACCGAGGCGCGCGTGGTCGCGCCGATCGTCGACCGGATTGGCACGGGCGACGCCTTTGCCGCCGGAGTGCTGGACGGTCTGTTCAAAGGCGCCAGTATCGAAGATGCTGCAGCGCGGGGCCTGGCACTCGCGTCGCTCAAGCATGGCCTGCGGGGGGATTTCGCACCCTTCTCACCCGCAGCCGTCGCCAGCGCAGCCGGCGGACCAAGCGACGTCGCGCGCTAGGGCCTGCGGACAGCTTGTGCTCAGCGGCGACCCAGTTGCTGCAAACCGGCGCCGGGAGACGAACCGAATGCCGCTTTACGGCTTGTCAGGGTCCTGGAACAATCGCCCGCCCCTCATATCGGCAATTGCGTCGTGCACTTGATCTGCTCCATCGCAAAGGAAGAGCTGACATCATAGATCGCGGTGCTTTTGATCAGCGCTCGATAGATGCGGTCATAGTCGGCAATATCCTTGCACACGATCTTGAGCAGATAATCGACGTCCCCGCTCATTCGATAGAATTCGACCACTTCGGGGATCGCTGCAACCGTTCTGGCGAAATCAGCTAGCCATGTTTCATGATGCTGGTTGGTCTTGACCGCGGCGAATACGGTCACCCCCAGATCCAGCCGTTCTCGATCGAGGATGGTGACGCGTTCGACGATATATCCCTCAGCTTCGAGCCGCTTGATGCGCTTCCAGCAGGGACTGGAAGACAGGCCCACTTCGCTGGCGATGTCGCCAAGCGAACGCGATGCGTCAGCCTGCAACGCGCGCAATATCTTTCGGTCGATCAAGTCGAGCAAACTTTGCCACCTCGTCCAAAATTTGTGAAATAATTTGCGGAGTTTTACACGAAAGGTGGAATATTTGGAAGAACATTCTCCCGCCACGGCGCTAAAAGTCCCGGCGAAGGAGAAATGAGGTGATAAAGCACCTGTTTATTGCGCATCCCGCCTCGGTTGGCGAAAGCTATGGCGAGCATTTTCGTCACGCTCTTGGCTTTTCCGCCGCAATGTTCCTTGGTGCGCTCGCCTGCCTCGTCCACGCCGTCATACCAATGGCCTTCACCCGAACCGGCAGTGGAATCATCGCACGCCTTCATGATCGCATGGTGGTCAATCGTATCCGTAACCGCTAACCCGAAGGGCAGGCCCGAGGCGGCCCGGCGAGGCGCCTGTGTTGGCCTGCGTCGATCAGGGAAAATCGTCATTCGTTGGAGGCCCGAGCCGGAATCGAACCGGCGTATACGGATTTGCAGTCCGCTGCGTCACCACTCCGCCATCGGGCCTCGCGCCGAACTGCCGTTGCCGCACGAGCGGACGGCCGGGTGTTGGACGGGTTGCGCTAGTGGGGGGCTTTCGCCGCCTTGTCAAGGATTCGCCTGACCCGCCGCGATTATCGCGATCCGGGGTTGGCGGCGTTCCTCTGCGCCGCTATGCGCGGCGGCAACGCGGGCAGCAGGGCTGTATTACTATTGCAATACAGCGCGGCTTCGGCTAGAGCTGCGCCGCGAGGTTGAAACTCCAGGAATCGGATGGCAGGCATGGCAACCCAATTGAGCGATATCAGCGCGGCCGAGATGCGCTCGGCCATGATCGACAGCCAACTTCGGACCAACGACGTCATCGACCCCGCCGTCGTGGCTGCGATGGCCGCCGAGCCGCGCGAGGCGCATGTGCCCGCCGCGCTCGCGAGCGTTGCCTATATCGACCGCGCGATCGACCTTGGCGGCGGGCGCTACCTGAATGCTCCGCTCGTCACCGGCCGGATGCTCGTCGAGGCAGCGATCCGCCCCGGCGCCCGCGTTCTGCTCATCGGCGCCGCGACAGGCTATAGCGCGGCCCTGCTCGCCCGCCTCGGCGCTGAAGTTCACGCGCTCGAAGAGGATGCCGCGCTGATCGCAGCGGGACGCCAAGCGACGGCTTCGGATGCTATTCGCTGGATCGAAGGTCCGCTTTCGGGGGGAGCTCCCGATGGCGCCCCGTTCGACCGCATCATCATCGACGGCGCAATCGAGGTTCTTCCCGATGCGATCGCCGACCAACTTGCCGAAGGCGGCAAGCTGGTCGCTGCCCGGCGCGAAGGCGCGGTTGTCCGCCTGGTTCAAGGCGTGAAGGCGGGCGGCATCGTCGCGCTGCGCCCGTTTGCCGACATGGACGTCGCGCCCTTGCCCGGCTTCGAGGCGCCTGCCGGGTTCCAGTTCTAAAAACCTTTCTCTCCCTTCTCATCAGGCTGAAACGATCATGTACGATCCAGACCACAGATTGCCCCGCAGCCGCTGGCTCGCCGGCCTGGCGGTCAGCGCTCTGATGATGGCGTCCGCGGCCCAGGCCGAAACGCTGCAGGGGGCGCTCGCAAAGGCATATGAGAATAACCCAACGCTGACCGCGGCCCGTGCGGGGCAGCGGGCGAACGACGAAAATGTGCCCATCGAGAAGAGCTTCGGTCTCCCGAGCATCGGCACGAGCACCGACTATACCGAGAATATCGTTATCCCGGGCAACAGTTTCTCCTCGCCCGCCCGCTCGATCAGTGCGGGCGCCCAGCTGTCGGTCCCCATCTATCAGGGCGGCGCGGTCCGCAATGCGGTGAGGGCAGCCAAATATCGCGTCGAGGCGGGCCAGGCTGATCTGCGCGCGACCGAGGCGAGCGTCTTCGCGCAGGTCGTCGGCGCTTATATGGACGTGCTGCGCGATATGGCGATCGTCCAGCTCAACCAGAACAATGTCTCCGTCCTGCGGACCAATTTGCAGGCGACAAGCGACCGGTTCGAAATCGGTGACCTGACGCGCACCGACGTTGCTCAGTCGGAAGCACGGCTTGCGCTTGCAGAAAGCGATTTGCGTACCGCCGAGGCGAATCTCATCGCCAGCCGCGAGGCCTATATACGGCTCGTCGGCGAGGCACCGGTCGACCTTCAGCCGCCTCCGCCGCTCCCGAACCTGCCGGCGACCGCGGAGGATGCGGTCGCAATCGCGCTCGCCAACAACCCTGACATCGAGGCGGCAAATCAGCTGGTCAATGCATCGCGCGCCGACATCGGCACCGCGAAGGCCACCCGGGCGCCCAAATTGTCAGCGACGCTCGGCGGAGGCTACAACAATTTCCTCGGCTCGCTGTCGAGCGGGGTTCCCGGGGTCGGCGTGTCGCAGGAAACGTCGAGTGCGGCGGCGGGCGTCTCACTGACCATCCCGGTCTTCCAGGGCGGGCGTCCCTCGGCACAGGTCCGCCAAGCGCAGTCGCGCTCGAGCCAGGCGATCGAGACCTATGTTGCGACCGAACGCGACGTCATTGCCCAGACCCGCGGCGCCTATGCCGCGTGGCAGGCGAACGAGCGAGTGATTGCAGCCACGCAGCAGGCGGTGAGCGCCAATGCGCTGTCGCTTGAAGGCGTGCGCGCAGAAAACAGCGTCGGCACGCGCTCGATTCTCGACATCCTCAATGCCGAGCAGGAATATCTCAACACACAGGTCCAGCTCGTCTCGGCGAAGCGCAATAGCTATGTTGCCGCCTTCTCTGTTCTCGCGGCGATGGGCAAGGCCGAGGCACGCGACCTCGGCATCGAGGGCGGCCCGCTCTATGACCCTGCCGCCAATTATGCGCGCGTGAAGGGTCAGATCTGGGACTGGGCTGACGATCCTGCGCCGCAGCAGCAGGCAACCGACACGCGCAGCGTCGCCGCGGCTGACGCCAGCGTGCCCGAGGGCACCAATCCCCTGATCGGCCCGGTTGACCCCGCGCTCCAACAATAGGGCTTGGCAAGGTTCCTCCCCGCCCGGTAAGAGATGGTTAACCGCCCGTGAGGGGCGCGCCGGAAGGGACATATATGGGCGACCTGTCGCGAGAACCGTCGATGGAGGATATTTTGTCGTCGATCCGGCGCGTGATAGCGCGGGACGAGGCGCCCGGATCCGCGCGCGCGCCCAGCCCCGCCGACGACATCCTCGATCTCGCCGAGGAAGAAGCCGATGAGGCCGCGGCCGCCACCCCGGTGGCTGACGAGGAACTCGTTTCTTCCGAAAGCGCCGACGCCGCACGCCAGTCGCTCAGCGCCCTGAGCGCCGCAATTACTGCGCCCGCTCCCGCCGCGACCGCGCCCGCCGCGACCGCCCCGGGTGGCCGCACCGTGGAAGAAGTGGTGCTGGAGGCGCTACGCCCGATGCTCAAACAATGGCTCGACACCCATTTGCCGGCCATGGTCGAGTCGATGGTGGCAAAGGAAATCAGCCGGATTACCGGGCGGCGGCTTTAGGCGCGCGCCGCTTTTGAGGCCTGTTCGCCCTGAGCTTGGCGAATGGCGCCTTTTTCCCGGCGGGAACGGATGATGGACAGGGCTTCGAGACGCTCTGCGCGCACCATTGTGCCGGGCTTGAAGTGACCTGCTCTACCCCGCCCATTCCTCCAGCAAATGCCGCGCAATGGCGAGCGGCGGCGGGGCCATGAAGGGGGCACCCATGTCGCCCGCGAGCGCCGCGCGAACCTCGGCGCGGTCTACCCACATCGCAGCCTCGATCTCGGTCGTGTCGAGCGTCAACGCGGGTCCGAGCGCCCGGGCCCGGCAACCGATCATCAGCGAGGAAGGGAAGGGCCAGGGCTGACTTGCGACGTAAGAGACGTCGGTCACGCGGATCCCCGCTTCTTCGAACAATTCGCGGGCAACCGCTTCTTCGAGCGATTCTCCCGGCTCCACGAAACCGGCGAGCGCGGAGAAGAAACCGGGTTGGAAGCCCGGCTGGCGGCCGACGAGCACGCGCTCTTCAAACTCGGCGAGCATGATCACAACCGGGTCGACGCGGGGAAAATGTTCGGCCCCGCAGGCACTGCATTGCCGCCCCCAACCGCCCCGGAACAAGGAGGTCGGCGTGCCGCAAACCGCGCAGAAGCGGTGCCGCGCGTGCCAGTCTACGAGGCTACGCGCGCCGCCATAGAGCGCCGCTTCCTCGGGCGAAAGGAGTGGCAGCAGCCGCATCACGGTGCGCGAGCGCGCATCGATGCGCTGCCCGGGCCCGGGCTCGCGCACGAAATGCGGGACCCCGGCCTCGTCGAGGCCGAGCAGGATCACCGCCCGATCATCGGCAGGATCGAAGGGCTCCCATCGAAGGCCTCCGCGCTCGCCGGGAATCGGATCAATACCGTCAAGTGCGAGGCACAAGGCGCGCGGATCCGCCATCGCGGCTGCAAAGCGTTCCGCATCGACGCGCACCTGGTCGGCGCGATCGAGCCTTGCCCCTGTGAATCCGAGCGGCATGGCCATCAGCGCAGTGCATCCTCGTAGAAGGCCTTGGCAAAGCCGGACTGGAAGGGGAGGGCGTCGGAGGGCATATATTGGGTGTAGCCGCCAACACGGTAACCGCGCACGCGGTCGACGAATCCAACGGTGCCCGCCGCGCCCGCCCAGCCGTAAAGCCCCTCGCCGGTAGCCGAGGTCGGCAGCGACACGCGCCCGCCGGCGCCGAAACCTTCGCCCTCGATGAAGGTGCCCTTGCGGTCGACCGCGTCATCGATGAGGTTCGACATCGCCAGCCGCGCGGTCTCCGTCTTCATGATCCGCACCCCGCCTGTCTCGCCTTCGCCAAGCAGCATCGCAAGGAAGCGGTCATAGTCGCGCGCGCTCGACACCAGCCCACCGCCGCCGAATGGATAGGGCGGCTTGTCGAGGTAGATCGAGCTCGTCGCGGGATCCATAGGGATCAGCACGCCCCCGACCGGCGCATAGTTGGTTGTCAGCCGGTGCACCTCGCTCGCTGGCACCTGGAACCAGGTGCTCTTCATGTCGAGCGGATCGAAGATGCGTGTCTTGAGGAAGGCGTCGAAAGGCTGGCCCGACACGACCTCGATCAGCCGCCCTGTAAGGTCAAGGCTGACCGAATAGCTCCAGCGCGTGCCGGGTTCGTAGACCAAGGGAAGCTCGGCAAGCCGGTCGGCAAAGACGGCAAGGCTGGGCGCCGCGGTGACGGGCGCGAGGCCGGGGATCGGCAGGCGGCTCACCTGGCCGCCCACGATGCCCGCGGCGTCATAGGCGGCCTTGATCGGCCCCTTCTGGATGATGTTGTAGCCGAGCCCGGCGGTGTGGGTAAGAAGGTGGCGAACGGTGATCTGCGTCTTCGCCGGATGCACCTCGGTGATTGAGCCGTCGGGCACATTCTGCACCTTCATTGCCTTGAAGGCGGGGAGGAAGTCGGCGATCGGCTGGTCGAGTCCCATCTTGCCGTCCTCGATCAGCAGCATCGCCGCGATCGCGGTAACGGGTTTGGTCATCGAATAGAGCCGCCACAGCGTGTCGGGGCCTACCGGCCTGGCCGAATCCATCGCCTGCGTGCCGTAGCCGAAACTCAGCGCCTCCTCTTGCCCCTTGCCGATGCAGGCGAGTGTGCTCGCAAGTTCGCGGCGGTCGACAAAGCCTTTGATGAAGGCATTGGTCGCGGGGTAGAGACTCGCCCCGTCGGCCCGAAAGCCCCACGCCGTACCGGGCAGGAGCGCGGCGGCGCCGCCCAGGGCCATTCCGCCGAGCAGCGCGCGGCGCGTCACCATCATGTTCATTCGTCCATCTCCCGCAGCCTGTCGATCAGCTTGCGATAGAGCGTGGGCAAGCCCGCCGCGTCAAGCGCCGAGAGCGGCCACCATTCGCCTTCCGCTGCGGCATCGGTGGCTTCGCCTGGCCGTTCGCCGCGCACCAGGGTGAGGCGCAACTCGAAATGGGTAAAGCTATGGTCGACCCGCGCAATGCCCGACTCGCGAGGCGGGGTCGCGCACCATTCTCCGCCCGGGAGCGCGCGCATTCCGCCTAGCATGCCCTTTGCCGGGCGCCGAACGAGCCAGATGCGCTCGTCGCGCTCGATCCAAAGCGCAACGCCGTAACGCTGCGGCTTCGCCTTTTTCGGCGGCTTTACCGGCAGCCGCTCGAGGTCGGCGCAGCCACGCGCGCGGCAATCGTCCATCACCGGGCAGAGCGAGCAGGCAGGGCTTCGCGGCGTGCAGATGGTCGCACCAAGGTCCATCAGGCCCTGGGCGAAGTCGCCTGGGCGATCGTTCGGAACCAGCGGCGCAAGCGCGGACTTGATCTCGCGCTTTGCAGCGGGGAGCGGCGTTTCGATGAGGCTGTGGCGCGCGATCACGCGCTCGATATTGGCATCGACCACCACCGCCGGACGGCCGAAGGCAATCGCTGCAACCGCCGCCGCGGTATAATCGCCGACCCCGGGCAGCGCGCGAAGGCCGGCCTCGGTCTGGGGAAACCGCCCGCGATGCTCAGCCACAACTGCACGCGCGCAGGCAAGCAGATTGCGCGCGCGGGCATAATAGCCGAGCCCCGCCCACGCCGCCATGACGTCAGCATCGTCGGCGGCTGCCAAGTCGGCCACGGTGGGCCAGCGAGCGGTAAAGCGCTCGAAGTAACCCGCGACCGCGGCGACCGTCGTCTGCTGGAGCATGATTTCCGCCATCCAGACGCGGTAGGGATCGGGCATCGCGCTGCTACCCGGTGGCACGCGCCACGGCAGGCGCCTTGCCGCGCGATCATACCAGGCGAGCAGGCGCGGCGCGAAGTCGCGCGCCGCGGATGCGGCGCCATTGGTCATCGCCCGCCGCTCCGTCCTTCAATGAGCAGACCCACCGAGCACGCGTGCGGAACGGCTCTGCCCGGGTGTGCATGATCGCCGTCGCCTCTCGTGCGCGCCCGGGTGCCAAGCTGGTCCTGCACGGCCGGTGCAATGATATCCCTCGCCAAATGCGGGGACGAGGGCTGAAGAAGAGGTGCATGCGAAACCGGGGGGAGCGGGGGAGTCATGCCGCGAGGCTGGCACGGGGTTCCAATCGAGGAAAGCGATTTTTCAGGGGGAGGGCCCAGCACCGGAGGCAACCCTATTCGCTTCTTCTGGACCTTTCATTCTTGCCGCCTCATCTGGACGCTCACCCCCCGGCTGTGGCATGCTGGCGCCCATGGCGAATGCTGGCAGCGAAGACCCCCCCGCCAAGGCGGCGAAGGCGAAAAGGAGCGCGAAGGCGAAGGCGACCGCGCGCCCCTATGAGCGACCGCGCGGCGGCGAGGCTCGCGCGATTTCCGACCTCGTCCCCGAAATTGGACGCACAGCGTTTCGCAAATTCGGATTTATCCAGTCGTCGGTGGTCAGCCGCTGGCGCGAGATCGTCGGCGCAAAGCTGGCCGACGTTACCCAGCCTGCGATGATTCGCTTTCCTGCCGGGCAAAAGGCGGGCGGCACCCTCCATCTGACGATCAGCGGTGCGCATGCGCCGATGCTCCAGCATGTCGCGCCCGACATCATCTCCGCCGTCAATCGCTTCTTCGGTTATGCCGCCATCGCGCATGTGCGCATGACGCATGGCCAGATAGTGCCGCGGGTGCCCGTTCAGCCGCCCGCAATGCTGAAGCCCGTACCCGCCGAACTTGGGGACAGCCTTCGCGACATCGGCGATCCCGAGCTTCGAACCGTGCTCGAACGCATGGCCGCGGGGCTCGCCGCGCCGCCGAAGCTGCCGCGGATCAGTTGACAGAAAGACCGGCTCGACCATGTTCGCCATTTCCATCGCATCGCTGCCCCGCCGCGCCGCCGTCGCGGCGCTCTCGGCCGCCGCGCTAGCGCTGCTTGTCGGTGCCGCGCCTGCCAAACCCACGGGCCCGCGCTGGTCGGCAACGGTCACCGAAAGCGGGATCGGCTCCTATAGCGTCGGCAATCCGCAGGCGAAGGTGAAGCTGGTCGAATATTTCAGCTACACCTGCTCGCATTGCGCCGAATTTGCAAAGGAAGCGGGGGTTCCTCTCAAGGCACAATATATCGACACGGGGCTTGTTCTGTTCGAATACCGCAACTTCATTCGCGACCCGCTCGACATGACCGCGGCAATGCTCGCCCGCTGCGGCGGACCCAAGGCGTTCGCCGCCGATCACCAGGCGATCCTCGCGGCGCAGGCTGCATGGCTGGGCAAGGCAGCGAAAATGACGCAGGCGCAGCAGGCGCCCTGGTATCAAGGCACGCTGGGCGAGCGGACGCGGCGGATGGCGGCCGACACCGGGCTCGACGTGCTGATGCGCGCGCGCGGCTATACGCCCGCGCAGCTCAATAGCTGCCTCGCGAGCGGCGTCGCCGAAGCCGAGCTGATGGGGATGACCGCCATCGGGGCGAACGCCGACAAAGTTGAAGGTACGCCGACCTTTTTCGTCAACGGCCGCAGGGTCGAAGTCGGCCACTGGGCCGATCTCAAACCGATCCTCGACGCCGCGCTCAAGCAGAAGTAAGACACCCCAATACAATCAGACGGAGAAGACCGTGCCCAAGACCTTGCCCACGCTGCGCATTGCGCTCCTCGCCTCGCTCGGCGCCTTCGCGCTCGCCGCTTGCGGCGACAGCAAGACCGACCCGGTCAAGGAACAGGAGGTGATCGCAAAGGTCTCTGCTCCTGAAGGCAAGAGCTGGTCTGACGTCGTGGCCGTCAGCCCGGAGGGCGGGCATGTGATGGGCAACCCCGATGCGCCGATCAAAATCATCGAATTCGCGTCGCTGACCTGCCCGCACTGCGCCGATTTCGCGGCGGAGAGCCATGACGAACTGAAGCGCGATTTCATCGACACGGGCCGCGTCAGCCTTGAACTGCGCAACTTCGTACGCGACGGCGTCGACCTCACCGCTGCCGCAATCACCCATTGCGCGCCGCCCGAACGCTATTTTCCTTTGACTCAAAGTACCTTCGCCTCGCAGGCGCAGATTTTTGAAGCCGCACAGGCTAATCCGCAAGGCTTCGAGGCGGCGATGAAATCGGCGCCTGCGGTGCGTTTCCAGCAGATCGCCAAGGCCGTGAAGCTCGACGAGTTCTTCCAGTCGCGCGGCATGACCGGTGAACAGGTGAACGCCTGCCTTGCCAACCTCGACGGCATCAAGAAGCTGGAGGACGGCACGAGCGCCGCGCAGCAGCAGTACAACCTTCAGGGTACGCCAACCTTCGTGATCAACGGCCAGGTCGCCGAGGGCATCACCTCCTGGCCCCTGCTGCGCGACCGCCTGCGCATCATGGGTGCGCGCTGAGCCGCTCTCCCCCTCCCCAGAGGGGGAGGGGCTTTCCCACCTCAAGCCCCTTGCGACTCCCCCGCCTGCACGGCATGACGGCGCTTTAGGGGGATATGTGACGCGATCGTTGCACAGCCTGCGATTCGGTGATCTGCACGGGAGCTCTTCGTGCAGATAAAGCGGCTGCGCCTGACGGGGTTCAAGAGCTTCGTCGAACCCACCGAATTGCGCATCGAGCCCGGGCTGACAGGCGTCGTTGGCCCCAATGGCTGCGGCAAGTCGAACCTTCTGGAAGCGATCCGCTGGGTGATGGGCGAATCGAGCCCCAAGTCGATGCGCGGCGGCGGCATGGAAGATGTGATCTTCGCCGGCACCTCGTCGCGCCCGGCGCGCGACTTTGCCGAGGTTGCGATCCATTGCGATACCGAAGGCGCGCTTGTCGCCGGTCTCTCCGACGCGAGCGAGGGGCGCGAGCTCGAGATCATTCGCCGGATCGAACGCGGCGCGGGTAGCGCCTATCGCGCCAATGGCCGCGACGTGCGGGCCAAGGATGTCGCGCTTATCTTTGCCGACGCAGCGACCGGCGCGCACAGCCCTGCGCTCGTCAGTCAGGGCAAGATTGCCAACGTTATCGCCGCCAAGCCGACCGAGCGCCGCGCGATGCTGGAAGAGGCTGCTGGTATCGCCGGTCTCCACGTGCGCCGCAAGGACGCCGAGCAGAAGCTGCGCGCCACCGAAACCAACTTGTCGCGCCTGTCGGAGATCGTCGCAGACATGGAGGTGCGCGCAAACGCGCTCCGTCGCCAGGCTCGCGCTGCTGAACGCTATCGCAAGCTGAGCGACGAGATCCGCATCGCCGAAGCACGGCTGATCTACGCGCGTTGGCGCGACGCCGCCGCCGCCGCCGATCAGGCGCGACGGGACGCCGACGCCGCCGAAGCGGCGGTGAGGGTGGCGCAGGAAGAGCTGGAAACGCTTTCGCGCGCGCAGACCGAGGTCGCGACACGGGTAGGATCTGCCCGCGCCGACGCGCAGGCTCAGCGCGATGCCCTCGCCGAGGCCACCGCGACGCAGGTTCGCCTGGCCGGCGAGGAACGCGCGGCGCGCCAGAGGATCGACGATCTGGCCGCGCAGCAGGCGCGGCTCGCCGATGATCGCGCGCGGGAGGGCGAACTTGCACGAGACGCGCATCATGCACTGACCACATTTGATGCCGAGAGCAAGGAGCTCGCGCAGCGTATTGCCGTGCACGATGCCGACAGGACCGCGCTTGTCGAGGCGCATCAGGCGGCGCAGGCGCGGCTGCGCGATGCCGAGGTCGCCCTCGCGCAGGCGCGCGCCAAGGCCGCGAGCGAGGCCGCTGACCGGCGCGTCGCGCTGGGCGCCCGCGACAACGCCGAAGCGGCAGTGCGGCGGATTGCGAGCGAAAGCGCGCGCGTCGAGGCGGACGTCGCGGCCCTCGGGGATAGCGCTGCACTCGCCGCCAACGTCGAGGAGAGCGCTCGCGCGGCGGCCCGCGCCGAGTCCGCGATCGCAGAGGCCGAAACCGCGCTCGCCGAGGCCGAGGCGGACCGGGAAGCTGCCACCACCGACCTCGCAGCGGTCGACGCTGGTCTTGCCGAGGCACGCGCCGCGCTCGCCGCGCTCGAAGGCGAGGCCGCTACGCTGCAGCGCGCGCTCGCCGCCGCGCGCAGCGACGCCGACCGCATCCTCGACCGGATCAAGGTAAAGCCGGGCTACGAAGCCGCGCTCGCCGCCGCGCTGGGCGACGACCTCGACGCCGGGACCGACGCCGATGCGGCGCGCAGCTGGCGCGGTGCCGAGCCCAGCAAGAATGATCCGCCCCTTGCAACCGGGACTCGCGCGCTCGCCGAGTTCGTCGATGCACCGCTGGCGCTCGCGCGCCGTCTTTCCCAGGTGGCGGTCGCCGAAGGCGACACGGGTCAGCCGCTCGCCGTCGGCCAGCGGCTCGTGACCCTCGGCGGCGTGATGCGCCGCTGGGACGGCTTCGTGACCCGCGGCGACGGCGCGACCGCGAGCGAAAGGTTGCAGCGGCAGAACCGCCTCGATGCCCTCGCCGCGCAGCGGCCGGAGGTCGAACTTGGCGTCGAGGAACTGCGTACCCGGCGCGAGAAGGCCGCCGCGACGCTCGCAGCACGCACCGAGGCGGCAGCCGCGGCGCGCAAGGCGCTCGCCGACGCTGACGAGACGCGGCGCGGCGCGCTGCGCGCGGCAGATCAGGCACAGGCGGCGCTCGACCGCCACCGCGATGCCGCCGCATTGTTCGCTGGTCGTCTCGCCGAAATCGCGGCGGCCGCCAAGGAGGCGGAAGAGCAGCTCGCAGCGCATGAGGCGGCGCTCGCCGCGCTCCCCGACGAGACGATCGCTCGGGCAGCGCTTGACGGCGCCGAGGCCGATGCCGAACGGGCACGAAGCGACGCCAACGCGGCGCAGGGAGCGCTTGCCGATCACGACCGCGCGCTCGCAGCGCTCAGCGAACGTCAGGCAGTCGTGAGCGCCGAGATCAAGAGCTGGAAGGCCCGCGCAGGCGAGGCCGCGCGCCGCGTCGCCGACATGGACAAGCGTGCAGGCGCGCTTGCGGCCGAGGCCGAAAAGCTTGCCAACCTTCCCGACAAGCTTGCCGCGGACCGCTGTGCCGCAGAGGCGCAGCAGTCGGCGTTGCGCGAAAAGGTCGCCGAAGCCGAGTTGCGCGAGCGCGAGGCCGAAGCGGCACTGCGCGAGGCCGAGGCCGCGCTCACCACCATTCGCGAGCGCGTCGCCGCGGCGCGCGAGACCCGCGCCGGGGCGGTCGCGCGGTCCGAGAACGCCGAACTCCGCCGCGTCGAAATGGGCCGACTGTCGGGCGAGCGCTTCGAATGTCCCCCGCCGCTCTTGCCCCAAAAGGCGGGTTTTGAAAGCGACGGCGTCGGGGATCCGGGGACCGAATCGGCTCAGCACGACCGGCTGATCGCCGACCGCGAGCGGCTGGGTCCGGTCAATCTGGTCGCCGCCGATGAGCTTGCCGAACTCGATACTGAACGCGAGAAGAATGCCGCCGAAATCGAGGAACTGCAGCAGGCCGTGAATCGCCTCCGCGGTTCGATCGGCAATCTGAACCGCGAAGGCCGCGTCCGCCTGCTCGCCGCATTCGAGGCAGTGAACGCCCATTTCCAGCGCCTCTTCACCACATTGTTCAATGGAGGACAGGCGCACCTCGAACTCGTCGATTCGGACGATCCGCTCGAGGCCGGGCTCGAAATCATGGCCCAGCCGCCAGGCAAGCGTCTCGGCACGCTCACCCTGCTTTCAGGCGGCGAACAGGCGCTGACCGCGGTGGCACTGATCTTCGGCCTTTTCCTTACCAACCCCGCGCCGATCTGTGTCCTCGACGAGGTGGATGCGCCACTCGACGATGCGAATATCGAGCGTTTCTGCGACCTCCTCGACCGAATGAGCCGCGAGACCAACACCCGCTATCTGATCGTCACCCACAATGCGGTGACGATGGCGCGAATGCACCGCTTGTTCGGGGTTACGATGATCGAACGGGGCGTCAGCCGCCTTGTCTCGGTCGACCTCGGCGGCGCTGAGGAATTGCTTGCGGCCGAATAGGCTAGCCTGCGCTTCCCACCACCAGCATCGCCGCGAATATGAGCAGCCCTGCGAAGCGGTTACTGCGGAACTTTGCAAGTGCGTCGGCGCCGCTGGCGGGCTCGAGCGTCGCAACCTGCCCCGTCAGGTGCAGCGCAGCGGGCACCAGCGCGACGAATACAAGCGGGTCGGGACGCACACTCCACAGCGCCCCTGCCCACAAGAGCAGTGCAGTCGCGTAGCAAAGCGCGACCCCGGAGCGTACCTGCGTTCCCATCGCGCGTGCGCTCGACTTCACGCCGACGAGCGCGTCATCTTCGATATCCTGCAGTGCGTAGATGGTATCATAGCCGATCACCCACGCGATTGATCCCGCGTAGAGCAAGGGAAGCGCGAGACCATCGCCCCCGCCGACCGCAATCCAGCCGACCAGCGCACCCCAGCTGAACACGAGGCCCAGCCACGCCTGGGGCCACCAGGTGATCCGCTTCATGAAAGGGTAGGCGGCGACCAGCGCAAGGCTCATGATTGCAACAATCTGCGCGGGCCGGGGCAGTTGCAGCAGTACAACCAGTCCGACAAGCGACAGCAAGAGCGTCCACAAGAGGGCATTTCGGACCGACACCGCGCCGCTCGCGACCGGGCGCGAGGCCGTTCGCGCGACCTTTGCGTCGAGGTCGCGGTCGACGATGTCGTTATAGACGCAGCCAGCACCGCGCATGACGATCGCGCCGAGCAGCATCCAGAAGAACAGCGGCCAATGGCTCCGCGCGCCGCCGCCGAGCGCGAGTCCCCAGGCGCAAGGCCAATAGAGGAGCCACCAGCCGATCGGCCTGTCGAACCGCGCAAGCAAGGCATAGGGGCGCATCGCGGCGGGGAGCAGGACGAGAAAGCCCAGGTGCTGGCTGTCGGGAGGATGCGCCGCGGTCATCGTGGCGGGCGATAGCAGCCGACGCGCTCGTGTTAAATGCCTGATTGGCGCCAGACGGCGGGCGTCAGGAACAGCTCGACTTGGTCGCCGCCGGCGAGGGGTTGTAAATTTGGCTCAAGTCGCGCCCTTCGCGAATGTTGAACGCCGCAGTCGAGCGGATCGTCTTCGGACCCAGCCATTTTCCGTAGAGCAGCGGCTGATATTCGTAGACGACCTCAACGAACATCACGGCCGTCCCCGCCGCTGCGGTAACCTCGCGGCCGCTCGGCCCCATGCCAGGAAAGTCCGTTCCGGTCTTGCCCGTACCCTCAGCGCCATAACTTGAGGAGACGTTGAGATTGCCGTAGCAGCGCTGCCAGTGGATCCACTGCCCGCCGTCGCTGTTGCGTTCAAGGCTGGAGAGGATGATGCGGCCGTTGCTGCGAAAATTCAGTTGGCGCGCCTGTTCCTCAACCCCGGTAAACACCTCGTTGATGTCGAGTTCGCGTACGCGCGGCAGCGACAGGTTGCTGCCGAAGGCGATGCGCGAGGCGTTATCGGCGGCGCTCAGCCCGATCTGACTGATCCGTGTGTTCACGAGCGTCAGATTGGCAATCTCGAGCCCCGCGAAACCGATGAGCACGAGAAAGGGAACAGTGAACGCCATTTCGACGAAGACGGCGCCGCCCGTCTCGCGCGCGAGACGAGTCGCGGTTGCCCGGACACGGTGAAGGAGCCTCGTCATTTGCATATCACCTGAGTCGTGGAGGTCGCGGTGTTATACGGCTGGTTGCGCAGCACGGTGGTCGCTGTCAGCGTCGTTTCCTGCGACTGCCCCAGCATCCGCCACACTGGCAGGATGCGCGTGACCTTCATGGACGCGGTGTAGAGAACGACATCCTCGGCACCGCCATTGCCTGCCGCGCCGCGGTCAGCGTCCCAGTTTCCGTTCCCATTGACATCCTCGAAACATTCGCCGCTGTCGTAGCTGCCGTTGCCATTCTTGTCGGTGAAGGCTTCGGGGTCGCCAATGTCGTCGTAGCTCTCATAGGCCTTGCGATCGAATGTTAGCGTCGCGTCGTGGAACACGTCGGTAACCTTTTTGCGGACGGCAGCGTCGAGATCCGTCTGGCTCGCCGCATTGGTCTCCAGTGTCGCATCGCGCCCGGCGTGGCTCACCGCGCCCTGCAGCACCTGCCTGGCGTACATCTGCCACGAATAGTCGAAGATCCCCATGAGCAGGAGGAGGAAGACCGGCGCGGCGAGCGCAAACTCGACGGCGGCCGCGCCCCTTTGCTGCTTCCGCAGCCGACGGAGGAGGGTATCGCGCCGCATCATCATTGCGACAACCGCAGTTTCGAGATCTGGCGGGCGATCGCCTGAAAATTTTCGCTGAGTTGCGCGGCATTGTTTGCCTGATACGCCTTGCCCGGTGTCGCGCAGGTCGTCATCTGCGAGTTCAGCGCGGTCCCGAAGCTGACCACCCAGACAGTGATATTCTTGGCCTTCGCCTTTTCGCACAGCTGCAAGAAGCGATTGTTGTGGCGTGCAGTCAGGTCGCTGTCGCTCGTCCCGCCGACGCGCTTCATCGTCCACTCATAGCCCTGGAAACCCAGATTGCCCATGTTCGCCGACATGTCGCCGTCGGTCATGAACACGATATGGCGGCCGATCGGCCGTCCGTTCGGTGCCGCGCCATTCTCGTCCGCAAACATCCCATCGGGCGACAGGAGGCGGATGCCCCATACCAGCCCCGAATCGTGATAGGTGCCTCCGACCGCCTGCAATGATGTGACATAGCTGTTGAACGTCGACCGGTCGTCCTTGGTCATCGTGGTCAGCTTCATCGCCGGTACCGGGCATACGCCCCAACCGTTGCTCCAATATTTGGAATAGCGTTGCCAGCTGCCATTGGAGCCGGCGCTGTCCTTGGTCACATTCTTGTAATTGACCGTGACGCCGCTTGAGCCCGTCGAGGATGGCGTGTTGCCGGGCCCGCTGGCCCGCGGAAATGCGATTTCGGGAATCAGCAGCTTCCACTTGGTGGCATCGTCGCTCGTCGGTGCGCTATCGACATCCATGTCATAGGCCGAAGAGGGCGCCGTTGTCGTCGTTCCGAACGCGGTGGTCTGGCGCTCGATGACGCAGCCGCCCCACGTTGCAGTATAGGTATTACCGAAATCACCAGTCGTGGTCGAGAGGACATTACCTGCCTTCGCCAGCGTTACATCAAAATCATAATCCTTGTAGATATAGTTTTGCTTGCGATACTCGGTCACCGTCTGGGGCTGCGTGCGGATATATTCCATTGTCCGCCGCTGTTCGTTGCATCTGTTCGACGCCCAGACATATTTATACTCATAGTAACGATACGCCTGGTTGGAATTCTGGTTCGTGACGCGCTTGTCGTCGCCGACGGTTTGTCCCGTCTCGACTTTCGACGCCGTGCCGTAGGTCGTCGCGCTCGAATTGGCCTTCGTCGTTCGCGGACAGGTCGTGCTGTTCTTGCCGGAAATTGTCGTGCCGGTGTTCGCCCAATTCTCGACGGCATAGGCCGCGGTGTTATAGGCCGAGCCATAGTTGTTCGTTACCGGGTTGATCCAGGTCGGCGGCTCCGCCTCGCGCGAGGGCAGACGCGTCGTATCCGATAGCCATGCCGGGTTCTTGTCGTACAGGATCTGTCCGACGTTCGCGCTTGAGCTGTAGGGAATCACGCCGAACCTCAGGCGGCCGTCCCCGAGATCAGCAGTCGTCAGCGTGTCGAAAAAATCCATCGTCGCTTCTTTGAGCGCGTCCATGCGCGACACCGAATCACCCGAATTGACCGTCGTCATCGACCCCGTAACATCGAGCACCATCATCACGTCAGTGTTGGAAATTTCCAGCTTCGCCGTGCAGCTTACCGATAGATTGAACTCGGTGAAGTTGAAAATCTGCATCAAGGCGGTGGGCAGTCTGGCGGTCGCCGTGCCGGTGACGTCGGACGTGCCCTGCGCCCTCGAGGTGAAGGTAACATTGCTGCTGCCATACATGTCGTTCGGGAAATTATAGGCGAACATCTTGTTCGCTTCCGCTTCCGCGGCCGAAGTGTAGGTGCTGCCCGCCATCGCGCGTCGCCCGGCGAGCACGCCAGCGTCACAGGCCTGCTGGAGCCGCAGTTCGGCCATATAGGCGCGGCCGATGTCCACGCCGGAACCGACGAGGCCGATCAGCGGCACAACTGCAGCAGCGGTCAGGAACATGGTGTTGCCGCGCTGGTCGCGAAGCAGCTTGCTCGCGCCCTGATGGAAACGACGGATGATGGTCCCTCGCATGGTCTCTACACCCCCCAAGGCCAGGCACGCGGCCCACTCAGATGCGTGGCTGGTATCGTGCACCTAAGCCCGAACTGCTTACCAAAAGGCTAATCCGGACCGGGCTCAAAGGGCCGCGTCCCTCCCGAATCTGCCTCGCGGCGAGACAGAAAATCGCCATGCCCGCACCGGCTGGGCAAAAGAGCGCGCATCGGCTATTCCGCGCGCCATGCCCGCCACACCTGCCTGGCCGCCGGCCAGCACGCCCCGCCTGTTCGTCGACGAGCCGCTCGGTCTCGAACGCGCGCCGATTATCGATGGGTCCGCGGCACATTATCTGCTGCATGTCATGCGGGCGAAGACGGGGGACCCCTTGCTCCTTTTCGACAATCGCAGCGGCGAATGGCTTGGCAGTATCGCCGCGACGCAAAAGCGCACGCTGACCGTTCGGATCGAGTGTCAGACGCGGCCGATTGAACGCGTGCCCGATCTCTGGCTCTGTTTCGCGCCTGTCAAAAAGGCACGCCTCGACTGGATCATCGAAAAGGCAACCGAACTCGGCATCGCGCGCCTGCAGCCGGTCATCACCGAGCGCACCATCGTCGAGCGGGTCAGGCGCGAGCGAATCGAGGCGCAGATCATCGAGGCTTGCGAGCAATGCGGACGCACTGCTCTCCCTGAGCTCGCCGACCCGGTGAAGCTGCCGCAGCTGCTGATGGACTGGCCTGAAGAGCGTGCGCTACTCTTCGCCGACGAAGCGGGCGGGATCCCACTGGCCGGCGCCAATGCCCCCGCCCCCGCCGCGATCCTCACCGGCCCCGAAGGCGGCTTTACCGACCAGGAGCGCGAAGCGCTGCTAGCGCTTCGCGCGGTGCGCCGTATTGCGCTCGGTCCCCGCATTCTGCGCGCAGAAACCGCTGCCATCGCCGCAACCGGCATCTGGATGGCGACCCATGGCGACTGGGATGCGGAGGGTAGGTCTGGCTGATGCAATCACCCACTGGTCAGATCGCTCGACGCACCCTAAATGCTCGCGCATGAGCACGCGGCAGGTTTCAGATCGAAACGATCCCATCATCGAAAGCCGCGACCAGCTCGCGGCCCCCATGGCGAAGGGCGAAAAGCCTCGCGAGATGTGGCGCATCGGCACCGAGCACGAGAAATTCGTCTATCGCACCAGCGACCACAGCGCCCCGTCTTACGACGAGCCCGGGGGCATACGCGACCTTTTGATGGCGCTCACGCGCTACGGCTGGGAACCCGTTTGCGAGGGCGGCAATGTGATCGCGCTTTCGGGCAGCGACGGCGCGATCAGCCTCGAACCTGCCGGGCAATTGGAGTTGTCGGGCGCCCCGCTCGAAAATCTTCACCAGACGTGCGCCGAGACCGGCCGTCATCTCAAGCAGGTCAAGGAAGTCGGCGCCGAACTCGGTCTCGGCTTTCTGGGTCTTGGCATGTGGCCGGACAAGGGTCGGGACGACCTGCCGCGCATGCCCAAGGGCCGCTACAAGATCATGCTCGAGCACATGCCGCGTGTTGGCACGATGGGGCTCGACATGATGCTGCGCACCTGCACGATCCAGACCAATCTCGATTATGCGAGCGAGGCCGACATGGCGCAAAAATTCCGCGTCTCGCTCGCGCTCCAGCCCCTTGCGACCGCGCTGTTTGCCGCCTCGCCGTTCACTGACGGCCGGCCAAACGGCTATATGTCGTACCGCAGCCACATCTGGACCGACACCGACCCCGCACGCACCGGCATGCTGCCCTTCGTGTTCGAGGACGGCTTCGGCTATGACCGCTATGTCGACTATATGCTCGACGTTCCGATGTATTTCGTCTTCCGCGACGGCCGGTATATCGATGCGGCGGGGCAGAGCTTCCGCGATTTCCTGAAGGGCGAACTGCCTGCGCTCCCCGGCGAACTGCCGCTGCTCAGCGACTGGAACGATCATCTTTCGACCGCCTTTCCCGAGGTGCGGCTCAAGAGCTTCCTCGAAATGCGCGGCGCCGACGGCGGGCCGTGGAACCGCATCTGTGCGCTTCCGGCGCTGTGGGTCGGACTGCTCTACGACCAGGGCGCGCTCGACGCCGCCTGGGACCTCGTGAAGGGCTGGAGCATCGAGGACCAGCAGGCGCTGCGCGATGCGGTGCCGAGGGACGGCCTTTGCGCCCCCGCCCCCGGCGGCGGTACAATCGGCGACCTTGCGCACGAGGTTCTCGACATCGCCGCGGCGGGCCTCGCCGCACGCGGCGAAGTCAACTCGATGGGCGAAAATGAAGTGGGCTTTCTCGAACCGCTCCGACGCATCGCCAAGAGCGGCAAATCCCCCGCGCACGACCTGCTCGATCGCTACGAGGGAGCCTGGGCGCAGGACCTGTCGAACATCTACGGCGAACTCAGTTTCTAAGGCCCCCGCCGGCGCGCGTCATCGGGCCCGCCCTTGCAATTTCGCGCGGCGCCCGCTATGCGCCCGCGCTTCCGCCATGGTCATCCCTGGAGGCGTGGCGGACTGTGCAATCTGTTTCGGAGAAAAATGATGAGCGACCAGCTGGTGCTGTCGGCCGAGACGCGTGAACGCGGAGGCAAGGGAGCCTCGCGCGAACTGCGTCGTGAGGGCCGGGTCCCCGCCGTTGTCTATGGCGGCAAAGAAGAACCCCTGATGATCCACATCGAGGAAAAGCTGCTGATGAAGCAGCTGATGACGGGTCACTTCATGAACTCGGTCGTGATGATCGAGGTCGGCGGCAAGACGATTCGCACGCTGCCCAAGGACGTCGCTTTCCACCCGGTCAAGGATCGCCCGATCCACGCTGACTTCCTGCGCATTGCCAAGGATGCCAAGGTTCAGGTTGCGGTTCCGGTCATCTTCCAGAACGAAGACGCCTCGCCGGGCCTGAAGCGCGGCGGCGTTTTGAACATCGTTCGTCATGAACTCGAACTCGTCTGCGAAGCGGACAGGATTCCCGACGAGATCGTGATCGACGTTACCGGCTTCGACGTCGGCGATTCGATCCATATCAGTAACGTGACGCTGCCCCAGGGCGCCGAAAGCGCGATCACCGATCGCGATTTCACCATCGCCACCATCGTCGCCCCGTCGGCGCTCAAGTCGAGCGATGGCGACACGACGAAGGATGCAGGTGAAGACGAAGCCGAAGGCGGCGACGAAGCCTGATCCAATCGGACGAAGCCCCTTCCCTCTCAAGGGAAGGGGCTTTTCCGGACCCCGGGAAAGGCAATATCATGCAGCTCTGGGTCGGCCTGGGCAATCCCGGGCCCCAATATGCGATGCACCGCCACAATGTGGGCTTCATGGCGGTCGACGTTATCGCCGACATGCACGGCTTTGGCGCGCCTGCGAAGAAATTCCAGGGCTGGCTGCAGGACGGCCGCATCGGCCGCGATCGGGTGCTGATCCTCAAACCCGCGACCTTCATGAACGAAAGCGGTCGCAGCGTGCGCGCCGCGATGGATTTCTACAAGCTGACACCGCAAGACGTCACCGCATTCTATGACGAGCTCGACCTCGCCCCGATGAAGGTCAAGGTGAAGCGCGGCGGCGGCGCGGCGGGGCATAACGGCATCCGCAGCATGATCGCGCATATCGGCGATGATTTCCGCCGCGTGCGGATCGGCATCGGCCACCCGGGGCACAAGGACCGGGTGACCGGCCATGTACTCGGCAACTACCACAAGAGCGAGGTCGAACCGCTGACCGACCTGCTCGGCGCCATCGCCGCAGAGGCGCCGTGGCTCGCCGAAGGCGATGATGTGCGGTTCCAGAATGATCTCGCGTTGAGGCTGCAGTCATGATCCTGGTACGCCCCGCGTCGGCGGGCGATGCCGGCGCAGCCGTCGCCCTCTGGGAAGCATGTGAACTGACACGTCCCTGGAACGACGCGCGCGCCGATTTCGCTCGGGCACTGGGCCATGAGGCCGCCACCATCCTGCTCGCCGAAGAGGAAGGGGCGATCATGGGCACAGTGATGGCGGGCTTCGACGGCCATCGCGGCTGGCTCTATTATCTGGGTGTGCGGCCCGATCGCCGCGGCGCCGGCATCGCGCAGCAGCTGCTCGGGGCCGCGCGCGACTGGCTGCGTGAATGCGGATGCCCCAAGGTCGAGCTGATGGTGCGCGACGCCAATCCCGCAGCCGGTTTCTACGAGGGGCTCGGGTGGGAATTGCAGCCGGTCAAAGTCTTTGCCCGGTGGCTCGATTAGCCGTCCCCGTTGACGGGGGCTAGGACCCCGCGTTGTCGCGTCGGGGCGGCGGCGGGGCACTGCCGTCAGGCGTTTCGGAAAGCTCGATAACGCACATGGCCCGCCATTGGGGATGCGGGCCGCAAGCAACGCCTGCATAGCGGTAGCGCGCCGACAGAAGTTCAAAACGGTGGCCTCGCCCCGGAACGCCATCGTCGACGAGCAGCTGGCGTATCACGGATTCAGGGTCGCTGTGGCCGTAGGTGATGACTTCGCTGACATAGCGACCTCCGCCGCGTGCCACGAGCCGCGCGGGCGGATTGCGACCGCGCGAATAATGCCCGACCTCCCCCGAGCGCGATTGGGCAGCGACATGGTCACCCGCCGCCAGCGCGAGCAGCCGCCCTTCGCACAGCTCCGGCAGCGGACCGACGCGGCGGAGAGCCGTGATCGCCTCGTCGACCGGACCCACCCCTTCGCGGGTCTGGACGTCCGGTTCGCCGTTCTCGCCATAGACGATCAATCCGTCGAACCGGTCACGATAGTCGAGGAGGCGCTCGCCATATTCGCCCGGGTCGGCGCGCATCGCGTTGAGTTCGTCGAGCACTGCTGCTTCAAACCGCGACGCGCCGGTGAGCGCGAGCAGCAGCAGGAGGCCGGCGATCGGCCGCAACCGATCGAAGTTGGCGAGCGAGACCATCGCAACGCCCTAGTCCGTCAAGGATGAACCCACCGCAACGCGGCGGGCATCGACGCGGCGACACGCGCGCCGCAGGAGGCGGCGAGCGAATTTTCATCGCATCTGGAAATGACGGGTCCCCCTCGCTAAGGGGCTGGCCTGTTTCCAGATCGATCGGATGATTTCATGGGTTTCAAATGCGGGATCGTCGGGCTGCCCAACGTGGGCAAGTCCACCCTGTTTAACGCGCTGACAGAGACGCAGGCGGCACAGGCGGCCAATTATCCCTTCTGCACCATCGAGCCCAATATCGGCAATGTCGCAGTGCCTGACGACCGGCTCGAGAAGCTCGCCGCCATCGCAGGCAGCCAAAAGATCATCCCCACCCAGCTCGCCTTTGTCGATATCGCAGGGCTGGTGCGCGGCGCGTCGAAGGGCGAGGGGCTCGGCAACCAGTTCCTCGGCAATATCCGCGAGGTTGATGCGATCGTACACGTGCTGCGCTGTTTCGAAGATGACGACATCCAGCATGTCGAGAACAAGGTCGACCCGGTAGCCGACGCCGAGACGGTCGAGACCGAACTTCTGCTCGCGGACCTCGAGAGCCTCGAAAAGCGCGTTCCCGCCTTTCAGAAGAAGGCAACGGGTGGCGACAAGGAAGCCAAGGCGGCGGCATCGGTGCTCGGTCAGGCGCTCGACCTGCTTCGCGCCGGCAAGCCCGCGCGACTCACCGAGCCCAGGGATGTCGAAGAAGAGCGGATTCTGAAGCAGGCGCAGCTCCTCACCACCAAGCCCGTCCTTTATGTTTGCAACGTCGAGGAAGCGAGTGCTGCCACGGGCAATGCCCACAGCGAAGCCGTCTTCGCGCGGGCCAAGTCCGAAGGCGCGCAGGCGGTAATCGTTTCCGCGGCGATCGAGAGCGAGCTCGTCGGGATGGACCCCGACGAACGGATGCTCTTCCTTGAAGAAATGGGCCTCCACGAAACCGGGCTCGCGCGCGTGATCCGGGCTGGCTATGAATTGCTCCACCTTCTGACCTTCTTCACCGTCGGCCCCAAGGAAGCGCGTGCGTGGACCGTCCACAAGGGCGCGACCGCACCCGAGGCGGCAGGGGAGATCCATAGTGATTTCCAGAAGGGCTTCATCCGCGCCGAGACGATCGCCTTCGACGACTATGTAACGCTCGGCGGCGAAGCAAAGGCGCGCGAGGCCGGCAAGCTGCGCGCCGAGGGCAAGGCATATGTGGTGCAGGACGGCGACGTGATGCACTTCCTGCACAGCTAGCGCCGCGCGCCCATGTTGCCATAGGGAGCAAGGCTCTGGCTGCACGCAGCGCCGTCGCCTTACCTCTCGAACGCGGCCAATATTGGGCAGGGTCCCGTGTCGCTCACTGCGCATTGATCGGCGAGCCTTGCGAGCGCGTCGCGGGCTTTGGACATCTCATCGATCTTCTTGTCGAGCACCGCGATTCGCTGGCGGGCAAGCGTGCGGACGCGGACGCGATCGTCGCTTTCCTCCAGCGCGAGCAGTTCGGAAATTTCGCCGAGGGTGAAGCCGGCCGCCTGCGCAGCCCGAATGAACTTCAGACGCCTGAGATCGTTCTCGTCATAGCGGCGGACGCCTCCGCTCCAGCCTTCGCCACTGCTTCGCGCCGGTGTGCCGATGAGGCCGCGCCGCTGGTAATAGCGGATCGTCTCGACCCCTACCCCGCCTGCGGCGGCAAGTTTTCCGATGGTGAAGGACATGGCTTGACTCCGTACCATGGTACGGACGCTATAAGGACCGCATGAAACAGGCAATCCTCTATCGCATGGTGATGCCCGACCATATCTGTCCTTATGGTCTGAAGGCGAAGCACCTCCTCAAAAGCCGCGGCTTTACGGTCGACGACCGCTGGCTGACGACGCGCGAGGAGACCGACGCGTTCAAGGCCGAGCAAGGCGTCAAGACGACACCGCAGACCTTCATCGACGGTGTGCGAATCGGCGGCTACGACGATCTGCGCCGCCATTTTGGACTCAAGGTCGCCGACCCCGACGCGACGAGCTACAAACCGGTCATCGCGCTGTTCGCGATGACCGCACTGATGGCGCTCGCCGCCAGCTTTGCGGTCGAGGGCCAGGCCTTTACCATCCGCGCGGCGGAATGGTTCATCTCCTTCAGCATGGTCGTCCTCGCGCTGCTGAAATTGCAGGACGTCGACACGTTCGCGACCATGTTCCTGAACTATGATCTGCTCGCGCGTCGCTGGGTCCCCTATGCGCGCATTTACCCCTTTGCTGAGGGGCTCGCGGGCGTGTTGATGACCGCACATGCGCTGCCGCTGCTGTCGATCCCCATCGCATGGGTCATTGGCACCATCGGGGCCGTGTCGGTCGTGAAGGCGGTCTATATCGACAAACGCGTGATCAAGTGCGCCTGCGTCGGTGGCAGCAGCAAGGTACCCCTCGGCTTCGTCTCGCTGACCGAGAATCTGATGATGATCGCCATGGCTGCGTGGATGATGCGGATATGGCTTTGACGGCCGCGCCTTCTGCGCTGTTAAGGGACGAGATGATGATGACGTGGAAGAGATCGCTGCTCGCGGGCGCCGCGGCCTTTAGCCTGGTTCCACTCGCCGCGGCCGCGCAGGATCACGGCGCGCACGCGGGCCATGCAGGGCCTGCGGCCGCTTCCAAGCCCGATGCGCCCGAGCACGCGGGCGCGATGGACCATGCGCCGATGGGGCACGGAGTGATGGATCGGAGCAGGCCAGTGCTGCCGGCCGAAGGATCCGGCACGTCGCGGTTACCTGGCAACGAGAGCGGACACAGCGGCCTCCACCTCACCCCCCGAGATGACTGGATGCTGATGGCGCATGGCTTTGTCTGGGGCGTCTATAGCGATCAGTCCGGGCCGCGCGGCGGTGACAAGACTTATGTCCAGTCGATGCTGATGCTTTCGGCCGAAAGGGAGACCGGCTGGGGCCGCCTCCAGCTCAAGTCGATGATGAGCCTTGAGCCGCTAATGGCGAACCGCGGCTATCCCAACCTCTTCGCGACAGGCGAAACCGCTGGCGGCGTGCCGCTCGTCGATCGCCAGCACCCGCACGATCTGTTCATGGAGCTTGCCGCGCGTGTCGACGTCATGGTCGGGGAGAGGGGCCGGCTGTTCCTTTATGGCGGCCCGGTGGGCGAGCCGGCGATCGGCCCCAGCGCCTTCATGCATCGCACCAGCGCGCGCTACAATCCCGAGGCGCCGATCACCCACCACTGGTTCGATTCGACCCACATCACCTACGGCGTCGCGACGCTCGGCTATCAGACGCCGCACGCTCAACTCGAGGCATCGCTGTTCACCGGGCGCGAACCCGATGAAGAACGCTGGGGTATCGAAAGCCCGCGCTTCGACAGCTGGGCCTTTCGCGGAACCTGGACGCCGTCCCCCGAATGGGCAGTCCAGGTCAGCCACGCGCGGCTGAAGGAGCCTGAGGCCCAGCATGCGGGCGCGAATGAGCATCGCACCACTGCAAGCGTCCAGTTCGCAAACGCCAAGGGGCTGTCGGCGATGGCGGCGTTCAGCGCCAAGAACCGCGACCCCGGCGACACGCTGACGGCTTGGCTTGCCGAAGCGAATTGGGACATCGACAGCCATCACAGTCTGTTCGCGCGGATCGAGAATATGCGCAGCGACGAACTGTTTCCCGACCATGGCGACCCGCTGCACGACCTTGCGTTCCGCGTGACCAAATTCCAGGCAGGCTATGCCTATCGCATGTCGCTCACCGGCCTGCTCAACCTTGCGCTGGGCGGGAGCGTCGCTGCCTTCGCCAAACCCGATGCGCTCGATGCCGCCTATGGCAAGACGCCAGTCGGCGCGACGCTGTTCGCACGGCTGTCGCTCGGGCTATAGGCTCACGCTCTTGCGATCGATGTCTCCGGCTGAAGTTCCGGGGTAGAATTGTCTACGCCTGGGGATCGTCCTCCGCAGCCGCGGCCGGGACGTCCCATTCCGATGCCTCGAGAGCCGGCTGGCGCCTGAAGATGCGTCCGATACGGCTGCGAAGCGCGACAAAGGCCCCGATGATCGCAAGGAAAATCAGCTTGCCGAACTTGGCGAGGAGGGCGAGCAGACCAACCTTTTTTGCCACCGCCGCCCCCGCGCCCGCAGCGACGAGCCCGGCGAGACCATATTCGGCCCTCTTGTCCACCGACGGATCGAAGTCGGCGTAGCGCGCACCCGCCCGGAAATTGCCGACCTGCGCAAAGATCTTCGCAGCCTCGCGCACCTCGCCGAGCTGACTCATGCCGGCAATGATGTTCATGCTGAGCACCCCGGAACGGCCAAGCAGGCGAATGTCATAGTTGAGCGTATCCTCAGCCGTGCCGTCGAACTTGATATCACGCGCCCAGACGAGGGAGTGCTTCGCGGCATCATAGGTTGGCGCCTGTGCCCAGCGCTGAACGATACCCGCAGGATATCCCTGCGCGCGCACGGTGTCGGCCTGCTCCTCATCGCTCTTTCTCATGTCGGCGAGCAGCGCGTCATAGTCGATCGTCTTGGCATCCTCGTCGGAAACATAGCCCGAGCGTTCGAAGGTGATTACCGCCGACCAGGTGTCATCGACGAAGCTCTTGCCCTTGGGAAAGACCATACCGAGCACATTGTCGGCGGCTTCGGGCGGATTGCGCCAGATGTCGACGAGGATCGAGCGCGCCTCTTGCCGGCCGACGAAATAATAACGGTCGCCCAGAACGAGGTCGGCCTTCGCAACATCGATCGGGATCGTGCCCGTACGGCGCTTCAGCGACGCGAGCAGCCTTTCGGCGGCTGCCTGTTGCTGCGCGGCCGCGTTTTCCTGCGCCAGAGCACTCGCCGCGAACGCCGCTCCTTGAAGCATGGTGGCGGGCACGGCAGCGACCGCAAGCGCCGCCGCCACGGCGAGCGCGCGGTTCCTGTTGAACGGCTGCTTCATCGATTGTCCCCCTGTACCGTTCGCGGACGGTCTTGGAACGTACGCCGCAGCTCGCACGAAGTGGAGCGTAGCGAAACGGAGTTCGAGCTGCGGGCGACGGCCTGAAGGGCGTATCTTTCCTGGACCGAGCCGATTCGTTGGGAGCGACCAAATGCCCCCTTGTGGCGCGACCACCAGGGGGGGACGCGTGCCCCGGTGGCAAGCGGCAAAAAGGGGGGCTGGAGGCAATGGGCATCTTGCGCACGCTCGGCTATGCCGCAGGGCGCCGAGTCGGGTCTCGGCGCGAGCCTGCAGGAGCCCCCATGGTCAGCCGCCGTCACTTCCTCGCCACAGCCACCCTCACTGGCCTGTCAGCACCCGCAATCCTGCGCGCCGAGGGCGGCCTGTTTCGCGATTTCCCCTTCAGCCTCGGCGTGGCAGCAGGCGACCCATCGAGCGACGGATTTGTCATCTGGACGCGCCTAGCCCCCGAGCCCATGGCCCCCCACGGCGGGATGCCGCTCGCGCCGGTGCCGGTTCAATGGGAGGTCGCGAGCGACGGCGGTTTCCGTAACCTCGTCGCGCACGGCACCGAGCTTGCGCATCCCGAGCTTGGACACAGCGTCCACGTCGAGGTCGCAGGCCTGAAGCCTGACCGCCCCTATTATTACCGTTTCACCGCCGCCGGAGAGCGCAGCCTGCGCGGCCGCGCTCGCACGCTCCCTGCGGTCGGCGCCAGTGTCGACGCGCTCAAGTTCGGCGTTTGCGGCTGCCAGCATTTTGAATCGGGCTTCTTTGGCGCATACCGCCACCTGGCCCGCGAAGATCTTGGTTTCGTCTACCATTATGGTGACTTCATCTATGAGTATAGCCAGGACTATCTGTTCCCCGATGGACTGCCGAGCCGGCCGGTGCGCAAGAATGCGTTCCGCAACTTGATCGACCTTTCCGACTTTCGCACCGCGTACAGCCAGCAGCTCAGCGATATCGACCTGCAGGCAGCGCGCTGCAGCCACGTCTTTCTGTCGAGCTTCGACGACCACGAGATCCGCAACGACTGGGTGTCGGACCGCGACAATTGGAAACTGGGCCTTGATGCGGAAGATCCCGACGCTCCGCCGCCCGAGGTCTTCATGCTGAAGAAGCAGGCAGCAATGCAGGCATGGTACGAGCATATGCCGGTGCGCCGCGCGCTGCTGCCGCGCGGCGGGATGGTGGCGCTCAACCGAGAGCTGCGTTACGGCAATCTCATGTCGATGCAGCTGCTCGATACACGGCAGTATCGGGACGATCAGCCGTGCGGGGACGGTTTCAAGCCCGCCTGTCCGGGGGTTTTCGACAAGAACGCGCAGGTGCTCGGAAAGGCGCAGGAGGCGTGGCTCGCCAGAAATCTCGGCGAAGGAGGCGCCACGTGGAACGCGATCGCGCAGCAGGTCACCATGATGTCACTCGACCGGCGGCGCTTTCCGGACGAGACACAGAAGATCCTGAATCTCGACAGCTGGGCGGGCTATGAGGCGCCGCGCGAGCGAATGCTGGCGCGCCTTGGCGGCGTCAATAATGCTGTCGTGCTGACCGGCGACGAGCATCAGAATTTCTGCGGCGACCTGATCCTGAAGGACAAGGTCGTCGCGGGCGAGTTCGTCGGCACTTCGATCTCGAGCGGCGGCGACGGGAGCGACAAGCGGCCCGGCACGGACGAGTGGCTGGCGCGCAACCCCGAACTCAAATTCGCCAACGACCAGCGCGGCTACATGGTCTGCGAGGTGGGGCGCGAGGCGTGGCAGACGCACTTCATGGTCGTCGACAAGGTGTCGACTCCCGTGAACGCCCTCTCGAAGCGCGCGACGGGAGTGATCGAAAATGGCGTCGCCGGCATCAAGATGTCGGCGTAGATATCCAGATCTCAGCGATCACGCCATAGCTCGGAGTCGCCATCGCCTTCGTGTCTCGGCTTCGCTCCGCAGGGGAGAAGGCCGACGCGGTGCGGACTGATGGCTCACCTCTCTTGGGCCGGTCATTGCGGGCAAGCGCCCCTGCGAAGCAATCCGGAGAGGTTGTCGCCTCTCTGCAATGCTTCTCCGCGATCGCAATGACCATTGGACCGGGGCATGGGCACCTTACTCGTTCGGATCCTTGTATTTGAATGGATCATAGGGCGTGGGCTGGCTCGGCACAGGGAAGCGCGGCAGCGTCTTGTCGCTGTTCGCTGAGGCAAGGAGCATGCCCGCCATTACCACCGACGCCTGGCGCAAATCTTCGGCCTTCAGATGGTCGTAGGTGTCAGCATTGCTGTGGTGGGTGCGCGATCCATAGTCGAGCGGGTCCTGGATAAACTGAAAGGCCGGGATGCCGACCGACTGCATGAAGACATGGTCGGTGCCGCTGGTGTTGGCGGCGACGACGCGCCCCGCGCCAAGGCTCGCATATGGCGCGAGCCACTCCTTGAGCAGCGGCACCGCCGCGACATTGCCTTCGGCATAGATGCCGCGCAGCTTGCCCGAACCATTGTCCATGTTGAAATAGGCCTTGAGGTCGTCATAACCGGCCCTCGGGGTGATCGGATAGCGGTTCGGCCATCCATAATAGAGAAGGTTGCCGTCCTCGCCCTCCGCAGGCCCAGGGCGCGAGGCGAGATATTTGTCGACATAAGCGAGGCTGCCAAGCAGCCCCTGCTCCTCGCCGCTCCACAGCACGAACCGGATCGTGCGCCTTGGCCGGATGCCGAGCGCCTTGATGATCCGCGCCGCCTCCATCACCACCGCGCTACCCGCGGCATTGTCGGTCGCCCCGTCCGCGGCAGCCCAGCTATCGAAATGTGCGCCCGCCATCACATAGCCCGCCTTGGGGTCGGTGCCAGGGATATCGGCGATGATGTTATAAGCCTTGGTGTCACTGTCGTCGAAGCGAACATTGCTGTCGATTTCGAGCAAAGGCGCCGGACCCGACTTGGCGAGGCGCGCAAGGCGGCGATAATCCTCCGCGGCGAGCTCGATCCCCGGCAGGCTCAGCGTATGGCCCGCGCGGTAATTATAGCCTTCGCCGTGCACCAGCATGCCGTCACGATAGGACTGGCGCACCCAGGCGAGCGCCCCTTCGGACTTCAGGAAGGCGTCGAGTTTCTCGGGAAAGGTAACGCGCTCGAGGCGGCGGTTCAGCGCCTCGGGGTCGTATTTGGGCTGGCGAAACGCCTCGAGCTTTTCGAGATCATCGTTGCCGAGGCGCCGGAACGCCGGCTTGTCGGGCTCGCTGCCCTCACCGGGGAGCGAAATCAGCACGATCTTACCCGCAAGCTTGCCGCGCCATTCGGCGAAATTTTCTTCCTTGGACATCGGCGCGACGATGATCGGCGCCGAGAGTGCTCCATTGGTCGGCGGCGTCCAGGCGACGGGAATGGCGGTGAGTGCAAGCGGGCGCGGGCTTGTCATGCGAGCGCTCACTGAGACGATCTCCCACCCGCGGCCGAATTCGAAGCCGTCGCGCCGGACGTTTGAAAGACCCCAGCCTTTGAACTTGTCGATTGCCCATTGCTCGGCGCGGCGCATGCCCGGCGAGTTGGTGAGGCGCGGACCAAGCCCGTCGGTCATTTCCTGCGCGATGAGCATCACCTGGCTATGGTTCATACCCTGATCGATGATGCCGATGGCGTCGTCACTTTTTTGGGCACCGGCCGGTACCGCGACGAGCGCCGCCCCCGCCATCATCATGGCGACCACAGTCTTTTTCATTTCGGTTTCCCCTTGTTGCATTTGAAACCAGCTGCACCATCCAGCGTCTGAAATAGCAAGGAAATTTCCGACCGACGCCCCGCCTGCGGCGACACACGACTTGTCGCCGTCCTGTCATCGGCTCATTCTGGCGCCATGATCATCTCCCGAATCGCCTCGCTGATTCTCGCCCTCCTCATCCTTGCCGCCGAGCCGCTTCCGGCCGAGGAAGGTGGCGAGCGGCCGCCCGTGACCATTCTCATCTCGATCGACGGGTTCCGCGCCGATTATCTGCACCGCGGCCTCACGCCGAACCTGTCGCGGCTTGCAGCGGAGGGCGCCCACGGCAGGCTGCGCCCGTCCTTTCCGACCAAGACCTTTCCCAACCATTATGCGATTGTCACCGGCAAGCGGCCCGACACCAATGGCATCGTCGGCAACCGGATGATAGACCCGCGCCGGCCAGACCAGATATTCAGCCTTGGCGATGCAAAGCAGTCGCTCGACCGCTTCTGGTGGGACGAGGCCGAGCCAGCGTGGGTCACGGCCGAAAAGGCAGGCGTTCGCAGCGCAACGATGTTCTGGCCCGGTAGCGAGGTCGACATCCATGGCGCCCGGCCGCTCGACTGGTTTCGCTTCGATCAGAATGTGCGGGACGTTCAGCGCGTGAACACCATACTCGACTGGATGCGGCGACCCGCGGCGGTCCGTCCCGCCTTTGTCACGCTCTATTTCGACATTGTCGACACCGCCGGACATCGTTTCGGTCCTGACAGCGACGAGGTCAATACCGCGATCGCCGATGTCGACGCGCGGATCGGCGAGCTGACGCGGGGGCTCGATGCAATGGGGCAGCCTGCGCGCCTGCTGGTCGTCGCCGATCACGGAATGCGTGCGGTCGACGCCTCGCGAGTAATCCAGCTTGCCGATCTCATCGACCTGCCGAGCATCATCGCGGTCGAAACCGGTCCTTATGCCGCGATCGAGCCCGCAGCGGCGACCGACGAGCGTGTGTTTGCGGCGCTGCTGAAGCCGCATGATCATATGGAGTGCCGCCGCCGCGAAAACCTCCCCGCGCGGCTCCACTACGGTCGCAACCCCCGTGTCGCGGCGATCATCTGCATCGCCGAGCCCGGCTGGTCGATCATTGCGGGCGAGCCCGAATGGCCCATCGCGGGCGGCGCCCATGGCTATGACAATCAGGACCCCGAGATGCTCGCGCTCTTTGTTGCCGCCAACACGGGTCTGAAGGGCGATGTGGGCACCCTCGACAATATCGAGGTCTATCCGCTCCTGATGAAGTTGATCGGTATTGCACCGCTGCCCAGCGACGCAACCGGCGCCCTCGCAAGGCGGATCGAGCGCTAGCGCGCTTGCCTTCAGCGGCCCGGGAGCCCCATAGGACCGCCATGCTCTATTATGAAGATATCGAGGTCGGCGCGATCGAGCGCTTCGGAAGCAAACAGGTCACGCGCGAGGAGGTGATCGACTTTGCGCGTCAGTTCGACCCCCAACCTTTCCACCTCGACGATGCGGCGGCCGCCGCAACGCATTTCGGGCGGCTGTCGACGAGCGGATGGCATACCGCTTCCATGACGATGCGGATGCTGGTCGACCACATGCAGCTTCGCGAGCAGGCGGGCCTCGGCTCGCCCGGGATCGACGAGCTTCGCTGGCTGAAACCCGTCTATCCCGGCGACACTCTTCGCTGCGAAACCGAGGTCCTGAGCAAGCGGCGGTCGCAGAGCCGGCCCGAGATGGGACTGTTCCAGTCGAAACTCACCGTCTTCAACCAGCACGACGAGCCGGTGATGACCATGCGCTCGACCGGACTTATCCGGGTTCGCGAGCCTGCCGCCTCCTAGGCGTTAAAGGTCAGGCTTTACAGGCCCACGCGCCTTCGAAGCTGCGTTCGCCGCCATAGGTGCGCTGAGCGAGAAGCGTCGCTGGCTGACCACCTTCGCCCGGCTTGACCGCGAGCTTCATGCCTGGGCCCGACAGCTCCATGCCCTTTTCGAGCGCCTTGAAGCCGCCCGAGCCCGCCACGCGAAGGACCTTGCCGCCGATCTTGTACGCGCCCGAGGCGAGTTCATCGTCGCCAGTGCTGGCGCGGGCAACGAGCGCCGGACCCGACTGGCCTTTGATGGTGAAGCTGCATTCATGGTCGCCGTCGAGGCGGAGGAGTTCGCCCTTTTCGATCGCGCTCAGTTCGATCGGTTCGCCGCCGCCAGTTTCGGGCAGTTTCGTTTCGTCAACCGCGGTCTTGGATTCGGGGGCTTGGGTGTCGGTCTGGGCCTGGCCCGAACAACCAGCGAGCAACAACAAGGCGCCAAACGACGCCGCAAGAGGGGATTTCATCGACGTTTTTCTCCTTTGGCCTTCGACTTGGCGGGCGACAGCCCGCTAGTTTCGAAGACGAGGAGTCCCGTAACGGCGCAAATCGGGTCGCGCAAGACCACCAAGTCCGGCTTTTCGGGGAGCTGAATTCTCTATTCGGGCGGCCTTGTGTCAGGCGACCGGCCCCACGCGCGGATCGGGCTCGAGCCGGATCAGCGGTGCGTTCCGCCCGGTCAGTTTTGCAAAAAGCCGCGGTATCAGTGCGTTGGCCTGCGCCCAGTTCCAATAGACCTGATAGGCGGGATCAGCGAGCAGGTGCTTCTCCTCGGTTTTGGCGCGCCAGTAGTAAACGCCGCTGACCAGCGCGAGCAGCGCGGTATTGCGTGCGCCCTCGACCCAGCTGCCGCTTGTGACGAGAAATGGGAGCGATCCGACCCACCAGCTCAGGTTCTTCGAAATATAGGCGGGGTGGCGCGTCAGCGCATAGGGGCCGTGGGTGATCACGCCGCGGTGGGTGAGGTTCGAAAAGCGGATTCCGAACGCCATTGTGGCCCAGGCGTAGATGCCGATCAGAACAATGAGCGCGGCGCCCCACACCGCCATCAGCGTATCATGACCCGCGAGCCAATAACCCCAGTCGGCGCCGCCGACCTGATAATCGAGCGGCCCGCCGTTCATCAGGATGAAGGGCGGATAGCAGATGAGCGCGGCAACCCACGCCATGCCGTAGGGGTTGGCCGTGCGGATATGCGCATCGAGAGGCCTAAGCGTCAGGATGTAGCCGACGGTCGCGATGTGGACGTCTACGAGGTAGAGAAGATTGATCGCCCACAGCCCCGTCATATAGGGATTGGCCAGCACCTCGCTCATCTCGACCGAAACGAGTGAGGCGAAATTGCCAGGGACGATCGACAGCATGAAGGCGGTGAAAAAGCCCTTTACCGCCCAGGCGCGGAAATGATGGCCGATCGCGCGGCCCTCGACGCGCGCGCCGGGTGCGACCAGCCAGCGGCCGAAGGCGTAGCAACCATCCCGCGGTTCGACGAGGCGGCGGTCGAGCCACAGCATATAGGGAACCGATACCAGCAGGAGCCAGGGGGCGACCCGTGCGAGGAGCCCCATCGAAAACTCATATTGCCCCGACCAATAGAAGCGCATCGTTGCGTAGCCGAGCGCGATCAGGCCCCAGGTGGTCCAGAGCCCGGCGAGCTTGGTCAGGCTGATATCGAGCGTCTCGCGCCACGGCCGGCGCCGCGACCAGTCGATCCCGGTCGACGGATTGCGATGCACCTTGTCGACGAACAGCGACCAGAGGACCATCGGAAGACCGCAGGCGAGGACGCTCGCGACGGCCGAAACCGGGCCATCCATCCTCCCCCGCCCGGCCCAGTCGACCCCGAGGAAGGCCGCAATTTCGGGGGCATGTCGCGCGATCAGCAGATAGGAGAACAGGCCGATCAGCCCAACGAGGCCGACGCCCGCACTCACCGCGGAACGCGGCCGCAGCTTGCTGTTCGGCGCGCCGGTGTCCGCCGCCGCGATCGCTTCGGAAAGGGGGGGCATTTGCGTCACCCTCTCCGCCTAGCTGCAAATGGTAAGCAAGCCGTCAACGATAACTTTGATCGCCCTTGTTCCTGACTAGAGCCGCGATTCTCCCGAGTCATTTTCGGTAGAAAAACCGCCATTCTGGCAGTGTTTCACGATTCATCGCGTCCCCCTTTCGATTCGGCTTGAGTCGGTGGCCAAAGATTCGCGCTGGACTGACACCGCTGTTAAAGGGCCCTCCATGCCGGGGCGGAGGGCTCCACCAGAATAAAAGACGGGGTCGTTACTTGTCTTCGCTATCGACGGGCCTGCGCCATTGGCGCCAGCGGTTTAATGCGCTGTTTCAGGACCACGAAATTTTCGTTCGAACCCACGGACACGTCCGCTTTTTGCGCGTGAGCGCGGTCTGGCAGAAGCGCGTCGCGCTGATCGCTGGAGCCGTCCTCCTCGTGTGGGCTGGCGCGACGCTGACCGTTTTCATCAACCAGATTCTCACCGCGGGCGAGCGCGCGGAGGTCGCGCGCAAGGAAGCGGCCGCCGCTGCGAGCGAAGCGCGCATTGCCCAATATCGCAATCGGGTCGCCGAAATCGCGGCCGACCTCGACGAGCGCCAGGCACAGCTTGAGGATTGGCAAGAGACCTATTTTGGCGCCGAGCCACTTCCTGCTGACGCGAAGACCGATAAGGCTGGTGCGCCCGGCAAGGATGACCATATGCTGAAAACCAGCGCGCTCGACCCGCGCCTGCCGCCCGAGGCGCAGGTGCTGGCCCAGATCGAGGCGCGGCAGGAAGCCTTTTCGGCGCGCCTGCTCGCTGCGGTCAATGCGCGCGCAAGCAAGGCGGGCGACGCCGTCGCCAAGCTCGGCCTCGACCCCCAATCGCTCGTGAAGAAGGCGAGCACAGGACAGGGCGGTCCCTTCATCCCGTGGCGCGGGCGCATCGGCCGCGCGGGCGCGCTCGGCAAGAGCTTTGCCGCGCTCGAGGGTGCGCTGTTCCGAATGGAGGTGCTCGAACGTACCCTCGTCGCCATTCCCTCGGGCCAACCCGCGCACGTGCTGATGCTTTCTTCGAGTTATGGCTATCGTCACGACCCGTTCACCGGCGCGAGCGCCATGCACGCGGGCCTCGATTTCCCCGGTCCGCTCGGCACGCCGATTCTCGCTGCAGCGCCAGGCAAGGTCGCGTTCGTCGGTCGCCGCTCGGGTTATGGCAATGTCGTCGAAGTCGATCACGGGCAGGGCATTATGACCCGCTACGCGCACCTGTCCGGTTTCGACGCCGCCGTTGGTGCGCGCGTCGGCGCGGGGCAGCAGATCGCCCGAATGGGTTCGACCGGCCGCTCAACCGGCAGCCACCTGCATTTCGAAGTTCGTTTGAACGGCGTCGCGGTCAATCCGCGTCGCTTCCTGGAGGCCAAAGCCGATGTTCTCGAAGTCAAAGCCGATGCCCGACAGCGCGTCGGTGCCCTCGCCCGCGCCCGTGCCGGCACCGCCGCAGCCCGCTAAGATGGCGACCGGAGCCCGTCACACGACCTTCTCGATCATCGGATCGGACGTGGTCATCACCGGCAACGTAGCCGCAAGTGTCGACCTTCACGTCGACGGCAAAATCGAGGGCGATCTCAAATGTGCAAATCTCGTCCAGGGCGAGGCGAGCGAGATCAAGGGCGCAATCATCGCCGAGACCGCCAAGATTGCGGGACTGCTCGACGGGTCGATCGAGGCCAAGACCCTGGTCATCCACGCGAGCGCGCGGATCACGGGCGACGTGGTCTATGAAACGATCACGATCGAGAATGGCGGCAAGGTCGACGGCAAGCTCTCGCACCGCCGCCACGGCGCCGCGCCCGCTGCGGTGAAGGCCCCGCCGCCGCTTGAGGTGGTCGAGAACAAACCGGCCGTGAGCGGAATCTGAAGCGCGCCTTTGGCACGTCCCCCCGCGAGAAATATTGCGTACATTTGTGTGGGGGGCCCTTGCCCGACCAGTGCCCGGACCCCGCCGAGGTCTGGAACGACGTAGACCCGCGAACCGCACTCCGAACCCCCGAACCCCCGAACACCGATTGGTGGGGCAATTCGGGCCGGGCTTTGCAAGCGGGCAGAAGCGCGTGTGCGATTGATCCTGTCATAGCCTAAAAGGCATCGATCCGCCGCGACATCGAACGTTACGGCCAAATCCGGCGGCCGAGGTCTGATTCCAGCCGTCTGCGCGATCACAGTCGATCCATTTTCACCATCAGGCCGGCGTCTGAATTCAAGGCGCACGTCCTTTCCCTATCTCGAATTTTCAAGCGGCGCCCCCAGGACAACGCGCGGGCGTTGACACCATACCAACTAGTCGGTATGTTGACTCGCATGACGACAAACGAGAGCCCTCCGATTCCATCCCGCCAGCCCCCGCGCCGCGCCGTACGCGGTGCGGCTGCCGCCGCCCGCATAGTCCCCTCGGCGGGCGGCGGCGCCCCCTCTCGCGGACGGGCCGCGCGAGGGACCGCACGCGACAAGCTGATCGCCGCAGCGCACCAGATGGTGCGGCGCAAGGGCTATGCCGCCACGACGGTCGACGAGATCTGCGCGGTGGCCGGCGTCACCAAAGGTGCTTTCTTCCACCATTTCGCGTCGAAAGACGCACTGGCGATCGCTGCGGCCGAAGGCTGGACCGAGCGCGCGCGGCCGATGTTCGAATTGCCCCCGCACACAAAGCTCGACGATCCGCTCGACCGGTTGCTTGGCCATATCGATTTCCGCCTCGCCATGCTCGACGGGCCGGTCGAGGATTTCACCTGCTTTGTCGGGACGATGGTGCAGGAAGCCTATGCAACCAATGATGCGATCCGCGCTGCGTGCGAAGCGAGCATTGCCGCCTATTGCGAAGCACTGGCTCCCGACATCGAGGCAGCGATCGCGCGCCACGGCATTTCCCACGGAGTCGGCGCGATGAGCCTCGCGCGCCACGTCCAGGCGGTGCTCCAGGGCGCCTTCATCATGGCGAAGACCACGAACGACCCCGCCATTGCCCGCGATAGCGTCACCCACCTGAAGCGTTACATCCTCATGCTGTTCGGCAGAGGGTGAGAAAAAATGGAATGAGAGAGGATTTTTCGATGACCGCTGCCCCCAAGATGATTTTCGTCAACCTGCCCGTCGCCGAGCTTGAACGGTCGAAGGCCTTCTATACGGCCCTCGGCTTTACCATCGAGCCGCGCTTCTCCGACGACACCGCTGCCGCGATGGTCTGGTCGGAGAGCATCTTCCTCATGATCCTCAGCCATGACAAGTGGAAGAGCTTCACCGATCGACCGATCCCGCCCACGACGTCAAGTGAGGTGTCGCTGGCGCTGGCGATGGACAGCCGCGAGGCGGTCGACGCGATGATCGAAGCCGCGGCGGCGAACGGTGGCACCGCCGACATCAATCCGGTGCAGGATCACGGCTTCATGTATGGCCGCGACCTTTTGGACCCCGATGGCCACGTCTGGGGGCCCTTCTGGATGGATCCCGCCGTCGCAAACGGCGATGGTGCACCGGCTGAAGTCTCCGCCTGATCGCGAAAGCAGGAGCGAGACGATGACCTTGAACAGCCTCCCCTCCCGCCGAGCGCTGATTGCCGGACGCATCCTCAGCGGGCTCGTTGTCGCCTTTCTTCTTCTGGATTGCGGAACCAAGCTGATCGCGCCGCAAGTCGCCATCGATTACAGCCCCCCGGGCCTCGGATGGCGGCTTGACGTCGCGACAATGCGGACGCTGGGGTTGCTGCTTCTGATCCCAACGCTTCTTCATATCTGGCCGCGCACGGCGATGATCGGCGCGATCCTGATCACCGGCTATCTGGGCGGCGCGATCGCCACCCACTTGCGGATCGACAGCCCGCTGGCGAGCCACACGCTGTTCGGCGCCTACCTCGGAATCTTATTGTGGGGCGGGTTGTGGCTGCGGAGCCCTGCGCTGCGCCGGCTGATCCCGGTGCAGACGGCCGCAGACTGACATGGCCAAGGGCCGTCGCGCGCGACTTCGTCAAAGATAAAAGGAGAGACTCATGCCTTTTCGTGCCTCCCCCCTTGCGGCGATGTGCCGCACCGTAGCGCTTGTTCCCGCGCTGCTGCTCGCAACCACCGCCGCGCCCGCCCATGCGCAGCCCGCCCAGGGGAGCGCGCTGGCGGCCACGGCTGTCCCGGTGAAGCCGGGCACTGCCGAGGTCAACGGGGTCAGGCTCCATTATGCGGTACATGGGGATCTCGCCTCCGGTACAGCGCCGCTCCTCATCCTTCACGGGGCTTTCATGTCGGGCGAGGCGATGAAGCCGCTGGTTGATCGCTTCGCCGAGACGCGCCCGGTCATCACCCTCGACGCGCGCGGCCACGGCCGCACCGGCGACGTGGGCGGCCCGATAAGCTATGAGACGATGGCCGACGACGCCGCGGCACTGCTTGCCGAACTGGGGATCGCGCGCGCGGACGTGCTCGGATATTCGATGGGCGGCAGCACCGCGGTCGCGCTCGCGGTCCGCCATCCCGACCGCATCGGCAAGCAAGTGATCCTGTCGGGTACGGCGAGCCTCGACGGCTGGCATCCCGAAGTCCTCTCCGCCATTGCCAAAATGACGCCCGAGGAGCTCGCGGGATCTCCGATGGAGAAGGCCTATCGCGACATGTCCCCGGCCCCCAAGGCCTTTCCGAAGCTTGTCGCGGCAATCAAGGAGCTCGATTCGACACCCTTCGGGTTCAGCGACGAGCAGATCCGCGCGATTCCCGGCAAGACGATGATCATCCTGGGCGATGCCGACGGCGTGACCTTCGACCATGCCATCAAGCTGTTCAAGCTGCGCGGAGGCGGCGACAAGAAGCCCGTGGTCGAAGGCTTCATGACCGAGGCGCCCAAGGCACGGCTCGCGATTCTGCCCGGCACCTCGCACATCGGCCTGATGGCCGAGGCGGCGACAATCGCCGCGATGGTCACCCCATTTCTCGACGACACCACGCCCCCGCTGCCCGCCGTTTTTTTCTGAGCAACGAGAGCCCGCCAAGCCCACGGTCCAGGGAGAGGATCCATGCCCGTAAACCCGAACGCCCCCATCCAGATCACCGCTTTTGACTGGGTTCCCGACTTCGCGCGCGGCTTCGTTCGCGACCTGCGTCCTCGCTGGGCGTGCGAGGAAATGGGGATCGACTATGCCGAGCATCTGATCAGCGCCGTCAACCGCCCACCCGAACATTATCGCGACCAGCCTTGGGGCCAGGTTCCCGTCCTGCGCGACGGCGAAGTGCGCCTGTTCGAAAGCGGCGCGATCCTCCTCCACCTTGCCGAAAAGGACGAAGCGTTGCTTCCGCGCGACCCGCAGGGCCGTGCAACCGTCATCAGCTGGCTCTTCGCGGCCTATAACAGCGTCGAGCCCTTGATGTTCGAACTGTCGAACGTCGACCTGTTCGCCGCGGAAGAGGAATGGGCGAAGCTCCGCCGGCCGGCGTTGATGGAGTTCATCCAGCAGCGCTTCGGCAAGCTGGCCGAGGCGCTGGGCGATCGGCCCTATCTGGCCGGAGATTTCAGCGTCGCCGACATTGCGATGGCGACGGTGCTGCGCGAGGGAATCGCAAGCGGCGCGATCGCCGAACATCGGGCGCTCGAGGCCTATCTGGCGCGCTGCCTCGACCGTCCGGCCTTCGACCGTGCGCTGAAGGCGCAGCTCGCAGCGTTCCGAGAGGAAGCGGGACCAGTGGGGGAATAGAAGAGGCCTCCTTGCAGAAGGAGGAGCGTAACGAACAAAGGAGAGAGACGATGACCTATGTGGAAGGATTTGTCCTTGCCGTGCCCAGTGCCAGCAAGGAGGACTATCGCCAGCACGCCGCCGGCGCGGTGGCGCTGTTCAAGGAGTTCGGCGTGCGCCGCCATGTCGAAACATGGGGCGATGATATTCCCGCAGGCAAGCTCAACGATTTTCGCAGCGCGGTGCAGGCGAAGGAGGGCGAGGAGATCGTCTTCAGCTGGTTCGAATATCCCGACCGCGCGACGCGCGACGCGGCGAATGCCAAGATGATGAGCGATCCCCGGATGCAGGGCATGGGGCAATCCATGCCCTTCGACGGCCAACGGATGATTGTTTCGGGTTTCGACTCGATCGTCGATGAAGGTTTGGGGGGATCGATGGGCTATACCGACGGCTTTCTCGTCGCTGTACCCGACGCCAACAAGGACGCCTATCGTGCGATGGCAGACAAGGCGGCGATCGTCTTTCTCGATCATGGCGCAACGCGCGTGCTCGAATGCTGGGGTGACGATGTCCATGACGGCAAGGTCACCGATTTCAAGCGCGCGGTACACCTCGAGAACGGCGAGACGCCCGTATTCAGCTGGATCGAATGGCCGAGCAGGGAAGCGCGCGTCGCCGGCTGGGAAAAGGTGATGGCGGACGAACGGATGCAGCACGACCCGAACGATCAGACCTTCGACGGCAAGCGCATGATCTATGGGGGTTTCGCGCCGATCCTGGACGCGTGACGGTCTCGGTCCTCGCCGTTGCAAAGCGAGGTCAACCGCGGCCCTGGTGGCAGGAGCAAGCGCAAGGCGCTCCCCCGCCCGCCGTTCGCTCTCCCCGCTGCTTCGCCGCGGCGAGGATGTTAGGAGCATGACGATGGAGCATCTGGCCTTCCCCAATGAGAGCAGCGAATATCGAGAAGCGCGCGCCGCGCTGCTCGATGCCGAGATTGCGCTGCGGCGGCAGATCGAAGCCGTCGCGACGCAGCGGCGGGCGCTCCCGCCCGGTGGTGCGCTGCCAGAGGATTATGCCTTCGAGCAGATCGGCGCACACCAGCGCCCCGAAGCGATCCGGCTCTCCCAGCTGTTCGGCGGGGAGCCAACGATCATCCTCTACAGCTTCATGTTCGGGCCCGAGCGGGACATGCCGTGCCCTGGCTGCACTCATCTGCTCGACGCGATCGACGGCAGCGCGCGGCATGTGGGACAGCGCGTGCCGCTCTATATCGTCGCCAAGTCGCCGATCGCGCGGCTCGAAGCCTGGGCCAGGGAGCGGCGCTGGCGGCACCTTCACTTCCTGTCCGATGGCGAGGGCCGTTATTCGGCCGCCTATTTTGGCGACACGCGGCGGCTGAGTCCCGCGAAACGCGCCGAGCGCGGCATGGGCGAGGGCGAGGATTGGGACGAGACGATATTCAACATCTTCTGCAAGGACGGCGACATCATTCGCCATCATTGGGCGAGTGAAATGGCCTACGCTCCCGAGGACCCCGGCCAGCACCACCGCGCGGGTGACCTTGTGGATCCGCTGTGGGGTCTGCTCGACATGACGCCCGAGGGGCGGGGCAATTTCTTCCCCAGCCTGACCTATTGAACCTGATTCCAAGGCGAGAGACGATGACCAATCCCAAGGGCAGCTTTCTCTGGTACGAGTTGATGACAAGCGATCCCGACGCCGCAGCGCGCTTTTACGGCGCGGTCGTCGGCTGGACGATCGCGCCGAACGCGGGCACCGCAGCGAGTGGCGTGGACTATCGCATGATCGGACGCAGCGACGGCGGCAATGCCGGCGGAGTGCTGGGTTTGAACGCCGACATGCTCGCAGGCGGCGCGCGGCCCGCGTGGATGGGCTATCTCTATACCCCCGATGTCGACGCCACGATTGCGGCGATCACCGCTGACGGCGGCGCGGTGCACATGCCCCCGACCGATCTGCCTGTGGGGCGCATAGCGATGCTGTCCGACCCGCAGGGCGCGCCCTTTTATGTCATGAACCCGATCCCGCCCGCCGGAATGGAGGATGTGGACAGCGACGCCTTTTCGCCGACCGAGGCGCAGCACGTGCGCTGGAACGAGCTCATGACCAGCGACCCCGACGCCGCAATTGCATTCTATCGAAAGCATTTCGGCTGGGGGCAGGAGGGTGCATTCGACATGGGCGAGATGGGCCCATATCGTTTCGTCCAGGTAGGCGAGGTCGCGATTGGCGCCGTCATGGGACTTGTGCCCGGTGCGCCCGCGGCGACGTGGTCCTATTATATCGGCGTCGACGACATCGACCGCGCCGCTGCAGCCATCACGGCGAATGGCGGCACAATTACCAGCGAAGCTGCGGAAATTCCTGGCGGCGAGTTCGCGATGAACGGGCTCGACCCGCAGGGCGCCGCTTTCGGTCTGGTCGGACCACGGCACTGAACCCCATTTACCCCCTCCCTTGAAGAGGAGGGATCGCAAGAGGAGAGAGACACGATGACAACCCCCGCAAACCAGGCGCCGACCGGCGGCCTGACACCGCATCTCACCATCCGCGACAGGCGGGCCGCGGACGCGATCGACTTTTACGCCAGGGCGTTCGGCGCCACCGAGGTAACCCGCGTGCCCGCCGACGATGGCGAGCGACTGATGCACGCGCATGTCCATATCAACGGCGCGTCGCTGATGATGCATGACGATTTTCCCGAATATTCGGGCGGCCCCGCGCCGGAGCCTGCGGGCACGGTGCTGCACCTGCAGGTCGATGACACCGATCGCTGGTATGGTCGCGCGATCGAAGCCGGCGCCACGTCGGTCATGGCCCCCGAGGATATGTTCTGGGGCGATCGCTATGCGCAGGTCCGAGACCCATTCGGACACCTCTGGTCGATCGGCACGCCTTTGAAAGGAGAAGCACAATGAGCCGCAACCCCATGACGCTGTGCCTGTGGTACGAAGGCGATGCCGAAGAAGCGGCCGCCTTTTATGCCGCGACCTTCAGCAACAGCAGCCTGGACGCGGTGCACCTCGCGCCGGTGGACACACCCGGCAACAAGGAGGGCGAGGTGCTGGCGGTCGACTTCACGCTGCTCGGCACGCCGTGCATCGGGATCAACGGTCCACCCATCTTCAAGCATAATGAATCCTTCTCCTTCCAGGTCCACACCGACACGCAGGAGGAAACCGACCGGCTGTGGGATGCAATTGTCGGGAACGGCGGTGAGGAAAGCGCCTGCGGATGGTGCAAGGACAAATGGGGCGTATCGTGGCAGATCACTCCGCGCGCGCTGACCGATGCGACGATGGGCAGTGACAAGGCCGTGGCAAAGCGCGCGTTCGAGGCGATGTTGAAGATGAAGAAGATCGACATCGCCACCATCGAAGCCGCGGTGACCGCCGCGTGACCCGAGTGCAGCGAGGCGCGGCCGTTCGCGCTTGGCTGATCGCGGGAACGCTCGACATCGCCTATGCGGCGGGGCTGACGCTGATGGCCGGGGGCAGTGTCGGGGGGATGCTGCGCGGCGTCGCGAGCGGTCCGTTTCAGAGCGCGAGCGGCTGGGGCCCGGTCGGCGCGGTTGCCGGACTCGGTGTCCATTTCGCGATTATGGCGGCGATGGTCGCGGCGTGGTTCTCCGCTGTCCACCGCTGGCCCGCGCTCGCCGACTTGTCCTGGTGGATTGGGGGCACGCTCTATGGGCTGCTTCTCTACCTGGTGATGAACGCTATCGTGCTGCCGCTCCGCTTCGGATCGCCATTTCCGCCAGAAGATCTCGCAAACGCCGCCTTGCTCCTCCTTCCCCACGTCCTGCTCGTCGGCTGGCCGATCGCCTGGCTTGCACGCAACAAGGAAACTCCTCGATGCTGATCTTCTATGGCCACCCCTTTTCCTCCTACACCTGGAAGGCCCTGATCGCGCTCTACGAGAAGGACATCCCCTTCGATTACCGATCGGTTGACCCTGAGTTTCCGGCGCATATGCCCGAGCTTAAGGCACATTGGCCGGTGGGCCAATTCCCGCTGATCGTGCATGACGGGGTCCCGGTGTTCGAATCGTCGATCATCATCGAATATCTCGAACACCTCGTTCCCGAACCGCGGATGATCCCGGAGGGGTTCGAGGCTGCACTGAGAGTGCGCTTCCTCGACCGCATCTTCGACCTTCATGTGATGAACAAGATGCAGGCGGTGGTTGCCGACGCGCTACGCGGGCCCGAAGCGCATGTTCCCGCGATCCGAACCGAGTGCGAAACGGCGCTGGAGAATGTCTATGGCTGGCTCGACAGGGAACTTGCCGGCGGCGGATGGGCAACACCCTATGGCTTTACTCTCGCCGATTGCGCGGCCGCGCCGTCGCTTTTCTATGCCGACTGGCTGTACAGGATTCCCGAGCATTACGAAAATCTGCGCGGCTATCGGGCGAGGCTTCTCGCATATCCGTCCGTGAAGCGCTGCGTCGACGATGCCCGGCCCTACCGCGCCTATTTCCCGTTCGGGGCGCCCGACCGCGACTGATCATCCGCCCTGTCCCGCAATGCAGTTAATGCGGCGCTGACCGCGCCTGTTTGCCCTTTGCTAGCCGCGCGCGCGAAGGTGGCGGCATGGTTACGCCGGCTGCTCTCACTCGCACGCTCATCGTCGCGGCCTTTGCAGCAATGCTCGCCTTCGCCCCGGCGCAGGCGCGGCCATTTGTCACGGTCACGACGACCGTGACCTGGTCCTATGAGGAGGAGGTCGGGCCCGACGACGAGGAAGGCATCGACCATGCCTATTCGCTGCTCGACGACGGCGCGCTCGCCGCCGAGCCAGATGAAGGCGCTCCGCGGCGCCATGCGCCCGCGGTCTCGACGCCCGGCCCTGCAAAAGCGCGTTTCGGGCCCTTCACGGTGGTCGACGACCAAACCGCGCAGATGGCCGGCGATGTGACCGAGGCGACGCCGCGTCAGTTCGCCGCGATGCTTTCCGCCTTTCCGGGGCTCAAGCAGATCGAAATGATCGATTGTCCCGGGAGCCTCGACGAGGAGGCGAACCTTGCTCTCGCCCGCGCGATCCGCCGCGCGAGGCTGGAGACGGTAGTGCCTGCCGGAGGTTCGGTGCGGTCGGGCGCGGTCGAGTTGTGGCTCGCGGGTGTCCGCCGCCGCGCCGCGGCCAATGCGGAATTCGGGGTGCATAGCTGGGTGGACGAAGATGGACGGCAGGCGAAGGATTACCCTGCGAGCGACCCTGTCCACGCCGAATATGTCACCTACTATCGCGAGATGGGAATGGACGAGGCGAAGGCGCGCGCCTTCTACGCGCTAACCAACAGCACCTCCTTCGACGACGTCCGCTATCTGAGCCCCGGCGACATGGCGCGCTTCGTGGCGCTGGATTGATCCCGCGCAGATCCTCCCTCACCCCGGAAGCCGCGGCGAGGACAGGATGGTCGGAAAATGCACACTGCCTTAGCCTTGCAACACGCCCTGCGCCTTCCCACATCGCAGCGCATGGGAAAGCCGAGCCTTTATCAGCGATTGCGGTCAAACGCGCAGGTGCGCTCCGGACTGTTTCTCCTCGGCCTTCTGCTGATGGTTGCAGCGCCGATCCTCGGCCCGCTGCCGGGCCCCGGCTTCATCATCCTCTTTCCCGCCGGGTTGATGCTCAGCCTGCAGAACAGCCCCTGGGCCAAGCGCGTCTATGTGCGCTTCAAGCGGCGCCATCCGCGCTATGCCGCATGGACCGACCGCGTCATGCGGCGGGCGAGCGCGGCACGGCGCCGCGCGCGCGAGGCGCTGGAAAAGGCGTCCAATGGCGATTGACTTTGCGCCGACTCTCGCTTATCCGCGCCCCCATTGGCGGCCGCCTGCGATTGGCGGCCCTTTTTCGTTGCAACGATTGAAGAGATTTTGGGGATTTCGCGATGAAGCGCACCTATCAACCAAGCCGCCTCGTGCGCAAGCGCCGTCACGGCTTCCGCGCCCGCAAGGCCACCGTCGGTGGCCGCAAGGTCCTTGCCGCCCGCCGCGCGCGCGGCCGCAAGAAGCTGTCGGCCTAAGCGCCGACGCTTCGGCGCCAGCGATGCTGGTGCGAACCCTTACCAAACGCAGCGAATTTCTGGCCGCAAATCGCGGCCTTCGCTTTCCCATGCCCGGCTTTGTCCTGCTCGTCCGCCCGCGCGGCGACGAGGATGCGGATATCGGCATCGGCTATACCGTCAGCAAGAAGGTCGGCAATGCCGTCACCCGCAACCGGATGAAGCGCCGGCTGCGCGCCCTCGCGCGCGCCGCGCTGCCCGAATCGGGAATTTCGGGTGCCGATCATGTGTTGATCGGCCGCCCTGGCGGCAACGATATCGTCTTTGCTGAATTGGGCGAGCATCTCGCCTCGGCTCTGAAGCGGGCTGCAAAGAAGTTGGCGAAATGAGCGGCCCCCGCGCACCTGCTCCGATCGAGGCTGACGGTGATGGCGGGGGGTGCGCGGGCAGCCGGTTTGGTTTTCGGCAGTTTTCCAGGATTTAATGATGATCGCCCGCCTGTTCGTCCTGATCGCGCGCGCTTGGCAACTCGGTCCGTCGCGCCTCCTGCCACCGACGTGTCGATATGCGCCCTCGTGCAGCGAATATGCGATTATCGCCCTGCAGCGCCACGGTGCGATCAAGGGTGGCTGGTTGGCGACAAAGCGGCTATTGCGCTGCCACCCTTGGGGCGGGCATGGCCATGACCCGGTTCCGTAACGGCCGATTCCCGACATTTTGAGACGAAGAGAGACCGAAGAGCGTGGACGACAAGCGTAACCTGATCGCGGCAATATTGTTGTCGGCAGCCATCCTGCTGGGGTGGAATTTCGTCGCCGACCGCTTTTTCCCGACGCCAGCCAAGCCCGACGTAACCACGACCGTCGCCGGAAGCGACGGCGCGGCACCAGCCGTCACGCCTTCGACACAGGGACAACCGAGCGCTCTGCCCGTACCCGCCGCCGCCGCGCCCGCCGCGCAGACGATTCGCCCGGTCGAGGCGGTGCTCGCCGAGGGGAACCGCATTCCGATAGAAACGCCGGCACTTTCCGGGTCGATCAACCTTGTCGGTGCGCGCATCGACGACATCACCTTGACCAAGTACCGCCAGTCGATCGACAAGGACGCGCCGCCAGTGCGTCTATTCGCACCTGGCGGGACACAGGCCGCCTATTTCGCCAGCATTGGCTGGTCGGCACAGGACATTGCCGTGCCGGGCGCCGCCACAATGTGGACCGCGAACGGCGCCAAGCTGACCCCGGAAACGCCGGTGACGCTGAGCTGGACGAACGGAACCGGCCAGACCTTTCGCATCGAATACAGTATCGACGAACATTATCTGATCACGGCAAAACAGACCATCGCCAACATGGGGCCGGCAGCTGTCAGCGCGAGCAGCTATGCGCTGATCGACCGGCTCGGCAAACCGACCGATCCGCACGAGCAGGACAGCATAACGATCCACGTCGGGCCGACCGGCTATCTCGACGGCAAATCGGTGTTCGACACGGATTATGACGATCTCGAGGAAGCACCGAGCCGCACCGTGCGCTACAATTCCGCTGGCTGGCTCGGCTTCACGGACAAATATTGGTTGGCCGCGATCGTCCCCGCGAAGGGCGAGCGCGTGACGGCGGCGATGAGCTCGCCCGCCGCAAACAATTATCAGACCCTGTTCGCGCGCGACTTTCGCCAGATCGCCCCCGGCAGGCAGGTGACGACCACAAGCCGCATCTTCGCGGGCGCGAAGGAAGTCTCGACGCTTCAGAGCTACGAGAACGACCAGGGCATCACCCGCCTGTCGAACGCAATCGACTGGGGCTGGTTCGAGTTTTTCGAGGTGCCGATCTTCAAGCTGCTCGACTGGCTGTTCAAGCAGGTCGGCAATTTCGGCGTCGCAATCATGATGCTTACGCTGATCATCCGCGTCCTGATGTTCCCGATCGCCAACCGGCAATTTTCATCGATGGCGCAGATGCGCCTCGTCCAGCCGAAGATGAAGGCGCTGCAGGAACGCTACAAGGACGACAAGCCGAAGATGCAGCAAGAGCTGATGAAGCTCTACAAGGACGAGAAGATCAATCCGCTCGCGGGCTGCCTGCCGATCCTGCTCCAGATTCCGATCTTCTATGCGCTCTACAAGGTGCTGATGCTGACGATCGAGATGCGGCACCAGCCGTTCATCCTGTGGATCAAGGATCTGTCGGCCCCCGACCCCTTGCACATCCTGAACCTGTTCGGGCTGCTCCCCTTTACGCCGCCGTCGATCCTGTCAATCGGCGTGCTCGCACTGATCCTGGGCGTTACCATGTGGCTGCAGTTCCGCTTGAACCCGCAGGCGACCGACCCGGTACAGCAGCAGGTGTTCAAGATCATGCCGTGGCTGTTCATGTTCATCATGGCGCCCTTCGCGGCCGGGCTGCTGCTTTACTGGATCACCAACAACATCCTGTCGATCGGGCAGCAGCAGTGGATGTACCGCAAATTCCCTGCGCTGAGAGCGGCACCGGCCAAGTGAGCGGCCATCGGGGAACCCATGATGGATGAGAGTGCGGCGACCGACCGTCCCGAGCGGGCGCGTAAACTATTCGCGGGGCCGATCGCCTTTCTGAAATCGGCCCCTGCGCTCCAGCATCTGCCCGAACCTTCGGTGCCCGAAATCGCCTTCGCCGGGCGATCAAATGTCGGCAAGTCGTCGCTGCTCAACGCGCTGACAAGCCGCAACGGGCTCGCGCGAACTTCGGTGACCCCGGGGCGGACGCAGGAACTCAACTATTTCGACGTGGGCGCTCCGCTCGTGTTCCGGCTCGTCGACATGCCAGGTTATGGCTTTGCCAAGGCGCCCAGGGATGTCGTCAGGAAATGGCGCTTCCTCGTCAATGATTATCTGCGTGGACGGCAAGTGCTGAAACGCACGTTGGTCCTCATCGACAGCCGCCACGGGATCAAGGAGGTTGACCGCGAAATATTCGAGATGCTCGACGTTGCCGCGGTCAGCTATCGCCTCGTCCTCACCAAGGCCGACAAGGTCAAGGCGAGCGACCTCGCCGCGGTTCACGCTGCGACCGAGGCCGAGGCGCGCAAACACCCCGCTGCACATCCCGAAGTGATCGCAACGAGCAGCGAAAAGGGCATGGGGATCGCCGAACTCAGGACCGCCGTGCTCGAGGCGGTGGAGAGTTGACGAAACGCCTGTCCTCCAGCAAGCGGGTGAGAAATCGGGAGATCCCATGAAACTGTTCCTCGGCAACAAGGCCTATTCGAGCTGGAGCCTGCGCGGCTGGCTCGCCGCAAAACATAGTGGGCTGGCGTTCGAGGAGGTCACCGTTCCGCTGTACGACGAGGATTGGTCGAACCGCCGCGAAGGCGACGAATTTGCGCCCTCGGGGGGCAAGGTGCCGATTTTGTGGGACGGCGACGATATCGTCGTTTGGGACAGCCTCGCCATTATCGATTATCTGAACGAGAAAACGCAAGGCGCGCGTGGATACTGGCCCGAGGATATGGCAGCGCGGGCAATGGCGCGGTCGATGGCGGCTGAAATGCATTCGAGTTTTGCAGCGCTCCGCCGCAGCCACAGCATGAATATACGGCGCATCTATCCCGCGGCCGAGCTTGCGCCCGACGTGCAGGCCGACGTCGTGCGGATCATGCAGATCTGGGCCGAGGCGCGCGCGCGCTTCGGGGGCGAGGGGGATTTTCTGTTCGGCGAATGGTCTGCCGCCGACATGATGTTCGCGCCCGTCGTTACCCGCTTCATCACTTATTCGATCCCCCTGCCGCGTTTCGCGCTGCCCTATTGCCAGGCGGTGATCAGCCACCCGCACGTGCAGGAATGGATCGGCGGTGCACAGGCCGAGGATTGGGTGATCGAGGCATTCGAGGGACCTGTAGAGGGCTAGGGCAGCCGCTTTACGGGATAGGGCGTGCCATCCTTGCGCGTATAACCCTCGGGCGTGAAGAGCATGTCGATGTCCGAGTAGCCGCCGCCAGTGTCGTACTTCTTGCCCCCTCCGAGCGCGACGAACACGCAGTCGGTATCCGATTCATTGATCAGGTGATGACCGTTGGTAGTGCCTTTGGGCCAGACCGCGATATCGCCTGGGCGCATCGGGGTGCGACCGTCGTCCTCGATCAACACCGCTTCACCCGCGATCATGACCAGCATTTCGTCCTCGCCATTATGCCAGTGACGCTGCGACGACCAGGCCCCCGGCTTGAGGACAACATGGCTCGCGGAAAAATCCGAAAGACCCGTAACGGGGGCGAGGCGGCGGTACCAGCGCCCCTCGACCGCCTGGTCGAAGGGTGCGGGATAGCCGGTGGCGTTGGTCTGCGGGATGGCGTGGAGGTCGACCTTGGGCATGTGAATCGCCTTTCTCTGTTCTCGCTTTGTTTGCACAGAAGCGGCGCAATGCAAAGCCTCGACTTGGCATGGCGCGAACGGGTAAGGAAATGGCATGACCCATGGCATCGACCCCCTTGACCTTGCAAAAGCGCTGATCGCAGCCCCCAGCGTCACCCCCGCGACCGGCGCGGCGTTCGACGTGCTGGAGGGTGCGCTGACCTCATTCGGCTTCGCCGTCGAGCGGTTCATCGACGGGATCGAGCCCGATGGCCCGGTCGAAAATCTGCTAGCCGTCAGGCGAGGCAAGGGACCCGTCCATTTCGGCTTCGCCGGACATCTTGATGTCGTTCCTCCAGGGGTGGGGTGGAGCGGCGATGCCTTCGTCCCCGAGGTGCGCGGCGAACTACTCTACGGGCGCGGCGCCGTCGACATGAAAGGGGCCATTGCGGCCTTCGTCGCGGCTGCCGCCGCGACTCCGGCCGAGGCGGGCACGATCAGCCTGATCATCACCGGCGACGAGGAAGGGCCCGCGGTGTTTGGGACCCGCGCGCTGATAGAGCATATGGACGCGCGCGGCGTCCGCCCCGACATGATCCTTGTTGGGGAGCCGACTTCGGCGCAGCGGCTCGGCGACACGGTCAAGATCGGACGGCGCGGGTCGGTCAATATCTGGATCGATGTGCCCGGTACGCAGGGGCATGTGGCCTATCCGCACCTCGCCGACAATCCGATCCCCAAACTCGTGCGGATCCTCGCTGCGATCGACACGGTAACACTCGATGAGGGAACTCAATGGTTCCAGCCGTCAAACATCGAGTTCACCGACATCGAGGTCGGCAACGGCGCGACCAACGTCATCCCTGGCTCGGCGCGGGCACGGCTGTCGATCCGCTTCAACGACCAACATCGGGGCGCTGAGTTGATTCAGATGATCGAGCGTATCGCGCACGATGTAGAACCCGGCGCAAAGGTCGTCGGCAAGATTTCGGGTGAAGCCTTTCTGACCCCGCCTGGCGAGCTATCGTCGCTGATCGCCGAGGCAATCCATGCCGAAACCGACCTTCTGCCCGAATTGTCAACGACGGGCGGCACGTCTGACGCGCGCTTCCTTCACGCGCTCTGCCCGGTCGTCGAGTTCGGGCTGACCAACGCGACGATGCACAAGCTCGATGAGGCGGTGGCGGTCGAGGATCTACACAGGCTCACCGCCATTTATCGCGGTGTGTTGATGCGCGCCTTCCTCTAATCCCCACGCTCGCGCCGCAGGATCACATAGACCGCCCCCGCGCCGCCGTGGCTGATATGCGCGGGGCGTAGCGCGACGATCTGGTCGGCGTGCGGCGAAGCGGCAAGCCAGTCGGCGAGCGAGGCACGGATCGCACCGCGGGGGCGCGGTTCCCCGTGCATCTGCGGCAGCCGGTCGGCACCCGGGCGCAGCCGACCCGCGACGACGAGCAGCACACGCGCGCCGCGGATCAGCCCGCGACCGATTGCCTCGTTGAGCAGCTCCTGCGCCGAGGCGAGCGTGTGGCCATGAAGGTCGATGCTCATGTCGGGCCGGACATGGCCCTTGCGGAGCCGCCGCTCCCAGTGGCTGTCGAGCGTGGCCGCCTGATGGCTGCGCCGCGGCGGTGGCAGGGACGACGGTTTCCGCGGTGCCCCAGGGGCGGCCGGGGCGCGCGATGCGGGCTTGGGTGGACGGACGGAGGGCGGTGCTATCGGCGGAACCCTCGCCGGTCCTTTTGCGAGCGGTCGGACCGTCGCCGCGACCTTCTTCCACAGTGCAGCCTCGTCGGGGTCGAGCCGGCGCGGCATCGTCAGAACCCTTGCGGCACCAGCCGCGCGACGCTGGCGCGGGGCAGCAGGAGGAGCGCTGAGCCGCGCGCCGACATGCCGCCCGCAAGCGCGCGCGCTTCGTCACCCGCACCCCAGAAGCTGTCGAAGCGATTGGCGCCCTTGATCGCCCCGCCGGTGTCTTGCGCGATCCATAAGCCATTGGGTTCGGCGCGGTCGAGCGAAAGGAACACGGGGGCGCCGAGCGGTACAAATTTGGGATCGGCGGCAAGGCTGACACGGCCTGTCACCGGCACGCCGAGTGCACCGAGCGGACCAGGTCCGGTGAGCTCGCGAAAGAAGACCCAGCTTGGATTCTCGTTCATTACTGCCGCGCCGCGCACCGGGTCGGCGCGCAGATAGTCGAGGATGCCCTGCATCGACGCCTGCCCGGGCTGAAGCTCGCCGCGGTCACGCAGCAGCTTGCCTATGCCGACATAGTCGCGGCCGTTCTGGCTGTCGTAGCCGATGCGCATGATGCTGCCGTCAGGAAGCCGCAGACGCCCCGAGCCTTGCACCTGGAGGAAGAAGAATTCCGCAGCGTCCGCCGCCCATGCGATTTCGAGCCCGCGTCCTTCGAGCGCGCCGCGCTCGATCTCCGCCCGGTCGTAATAGGGGACGAAACTGCTGCCTTCGACGCGCCCCCGGATCTTCTTGCCCAGCAGCGCCTGCGAAAAGAGCCCAAGGTCAACGTCGATCAGATCGGCCGGCCGGCGATAGATCGGAACGTCATAGCCCGGCTGCTTCGCCCGCGAGGCGGCTATCTCGGGCTCGAAATAGCCGGTGACGAAGGCGGCGCCCGCCCCCACCTGCACCGTGCCGAAATAACGGCTGAAGAAATTGCCCGCGTCCTGATCGGGCCAGCCTGTCGCCGCAGCGCAGCTTTCGGCCCATTCGCCGGCCTGGGTCAGGCCGCTCGTATCGGCCCGGCGCTGCACCGACGGGCAGCTGAGGCGGAAGGCCTTGAGAGCGGCGGCCGCCTGCTCGGGCCTGATGCCGAGTTCATTAAATTCAGGGCCAGGGACGACCCCCGCCTCGGCGGCCGTGGCCGCGCTCTCCGGCGCCGATGGTGCGGGAAGCGGCGGATTCGGCGTTGCCGCGATGGGCTGTGCTGCCGCCTCCTGCCCGGTAGAGGGGCGCGCCGTATAAGGGCGGGGGGCGTCGGCGAGGACTGGTGCGCTGGACGATGGCGATGTCGGAGCGGCCGGGATCACCGACGCGCAGGCCGAGAGCAGGGGCAGCGCGGCAAAAAGGGCGAATTGGAAAACGGGCGTGCGCCGCGCACCGCCCCTCGCGGTGGCCGGCACCGACGTCAGGCCGATTCGGCTTCGTCGAGCAACCAATTGGGATCGCGGCTGCCGATCGTGCGGCGGAAGGTCCACAAATCGTCGGTCTGCGCCGCGTCGCTCATCGAACCTGCGATCATCCGGCCTTCGGCATCGCGCGTCACGGCACTGATCCCCGCCTGATAACGCACGGTGATGCGGGCCTCGCCGCGCTGGACAGAAACTGCGGTAATCTTCGCCGAATCAATACCGACGAGGCGGTTTTCGAGCCGCTCACCGCGCGCCTCCCGCGCCTCGATCGCGTCGACAAAAGCCTGATAACTATCGTCGTCGCACAGATCGCGGAGCGTCTCGCGATCGCCCGTCCAATAGGCTTCCAGAATCATCCGGTAGGCCGCCTCGGCCCCCTCGACGAAGCGGCCGGCATCGAAATGGCGGTCGCTTGCGAGCAGGGCACGCAGTCCGGCTTCGGCGGCGGGTTCGTAGACAAGCTTCGAGGGATCGGCGGCCGTACCCTGCGAAACGGGCACGGCGTCGGCATCGTCGAGACGCAGCGGCGCAGGCGCGGCGCGTTCGTCGCGGCGCGGCAGTACCGGCTCCTGCTCGTGCCCGGTGCGCTTGCCGAGGACCGAATAGAGCCGCATGCCGAGAAAGGCGGCGATCATGGCGAGCAGAACAATCGAAAAAGCGGTCACGGGCAAAGGTCCAATGCGGCGAGAATAGGTTTCGGTGTCAACATAGGCGATGCACCGTCATGTTTCAAATATCCCTTGGCCCCGGCCCCGTGACAGGTCAACGCCCTGCGCACGCGCGGGTTGCGGCAATCCGTGCCGCGCGCGGGGCGGGCAGCCCCATTGTGCTGGCGGCAAGCGGCTGCTAAGCGCGCCCGCAATGCGCGCGCGCTGCCTCGTCAGCGCGGCTCCCATACCTTGCGTTTCCAGCGAAAGAGCGATTCATGGCCGACGAAACCACCCCCGAATTCAAGCCCGAAACCCTCAGCAATGGGGAAGACAACAGCCCTGCTATCGGCCTGATCTCGCAATATGTGAAGGATCTTTCGTTCGAGAATCCGAACGCACCTGCGGCTTATCAGTGGCAGTCGGCGCCGCAGATGGACGTACAGTTCAACATCAGCGCAGAAGGAGTCGGTGAGAATCTTTTTGAGGTCGTACTCAAGATCGACGTGACCTCGAAGGCGGACGAAGGCGCCCTCTTCGTCATCGAGCTCAAATATGCCGGCCTGTTCGGCGTTCGCAACGTGCCCGATGATCAGCTCCAACCCTTCTTCCTTGCCGAAGCGCCGCGCATCCTGTTCCCGTTCGCGCGCCGCGTGGTCGCCGACGCTGTGCGCGACGGCGGCTTCCCGCCGCTGCTCCTTGAGCCGATCGACTTCCACGGCCTGTTCATGCAGCAGCTGCAGGCGCAGCAGGGCGAGGGTCAGGGCGAAATTCCCGCGCCCGTTGGCGAGGCCTGAGGCCCATTGCCCCCATCGTCATTGCGAAGGCCGCGGGTCCGCGGCAATCCAGAGCGGCTCGGCGCCGCCCTGACCGGCGTTGCGCCATTTGACCTGAGAGCCCGCGACGAAAGCGAAGGGCGTGCGATGACGAAATGGTCTGGCCGTTCGCCGTGGCGCCGCCTGCCCGCCGCGCCATGAGCAGCCTGGTCAAGAGCGTCGGGACGATCGGCGGGCTGACCCTGGTCAGCCGGATCTTCGGCTTCGTGCGCGACATGCTGCTCGCGCGCGTGCTCGGTGCCGGACTGGCGGCGGACGCCTTCCAGCTCGCCTTCACCCTTCCCAACACCTTTCGCCGCCTGTTCGCCGAGGGTGCCTTCTCGGTCGCTTTTGTCCCCATGTACAGCCGCGCGCTCCACGGCGCGCAGGACGAGGAAAGCGGCGAGGCCGCGGCGGCACGCTTTGCGGACGATGTACTCGCCGTATTTCTGTGGGTATTGCTGGCCTTTTCAGCAGTCATGATGGTCATCATGCCAGGGATCGTGTGGCTGCTCGCGCGCGACTTCCAGGATGTGCCGGGCAAGTTCGAACTTGCAGTGTTCCTGAGCCGGGTGACCTTTCCCTATCTGGGGCTCATCAGCCTCGTCGCGATGCTGTCCGGGCTTCTCAACGCGCGCTCGCGCTTCGCGCCGGGCGCCTTTGCCCCGGTGTTGCTGAACGTGCTTCTGATTTCCGGTATCATCACCGGGTGGTGGCTGCGCGGCGACAGTGCCGACGACCGTATCGTGGCGATTGCCCTGGCAGTGTCGGTCAGTCTCGCCGGGGTAGCGCAGCTTGCCTATCTGCTCTGGGCAGTGCGCCGCGCCGGGCTCCGGCTTCATTGGCGGCTGCCGCGCCTTACGCCCGAGGTCCGCAAGCTCGGAATGTTGATCCTGCCCGCAACTTTCGGCGCCGGAATCTATCAGGTCAGCCAGTTCGTCGATACCTTCTTCGCCACTTCGCTGCCGCAGGGGTCGCTAACGCTGCTCAAACTCGCCGATCGGCTAAACCAGATGCCGCTTGGCATCGTCGGCATCGCACTGGGCACCGCAATCCTGCCTATGCTGTCACGGCATATCCATGCAGGCGACGGCGCAGAGGCGCAGCGATTGCAAAGCAACGCGTTCGAGATGGCGACCCTGCTGACGTTGCCCGCGGCGACGGCGCTGGCAATCTGCGCGCCCGCCTTCACTTCCGCCTTCTTCGTCGGCGGAAAATTCACGGCCGCCGACGGCGCGATCATGGCAAATATCGTTGTCGCGCTCGTCGCGGGCCTCCCGGCCTATGTGATCGTCAAAATATTGAACCCCGGCTTCTTTGCGCGCGAGGACACGCGGACGCCGGTCTGGACCGCCCTCGCGTCGCTGATCATCAACATCGCGATTAACCTCTATGTCGTCGAGCGCTACGGAATTGTCGGGCTTGCCGGGGCAACGGCAGCGTCGGCGAGCATCAACTGTCTGCTCCTCTACACCATCCTCCACCGGCGCGGCTGGTTCCATTTCACCGCGCGGCTCGCGGGGCGCATCGTCCGCCAACTTGTTGCGGTGGCGGTGATGGGAGCGCTCCTCTGGTGGATGATGCCCATGTTCGCGGACCATTATGGTGGCACGGCGTTCGAGCGCGCCTGGTCGCTTGCCGCGCTCGTCGCTGCCGGAGGCGCGGCCTTCTTTGCCGCCGCTTTCCTAGTCGGCGCGCTTGACAAGGATCTCCTCGCCATGCTGACGCGGCGGCGCGCTCGCGGAAGAGCGGCGCCGACACAGGAGTAGACCATGCGGATCGTTTCGGGCATCCAGCCCACTGGAAACTTGCACCTCGGCAATTATCTGGGTGCGATCCGCAACTGGGTGCGAATGCAGGACGATGCCGCCGCACAAGGCGGTGAATGTCTTTTTTTCCTCGCCGACCTCCACGCGATCTCGATGCCGCACGTGCCCGCCGAGTTGACCGCAAACACGCGCGCGATGACCGCCGCGCTCGTCGCCTGCGGGATCGACCCCGACCGCTCGACCCTGTTCAACCAGGCACGCGTTCCCGCGCACGCCGAAATGCAATGGCTCCTGAACGGCACCGCGCGCTTGGGTTGGCTCAATCGGATGACGCAGTTCAAGGATAAGTCGGGCAAGAACCGCGAGGGTGCCTCGGCAGCACTTTATACCTATCCGGTGCTGCAGGCGGCCGACGTACTGCTCTATCAAGCGACGCACGTCCCGGTGGGCGAGGATCAGAAGCAGCATCTCGAGCTTGCGCGCGATATCGCGCAGAAGTTCAACAATGACTATGCGAGCCCCGAAGCCCCGGTCTTCACGCTGCCCGAAGCGATCATTCCGCCGGGGGCAGCGCGAATCATGAGCCTGCGCGACGGATCGGCGAAAATGTCGAAATCAGATCCCTCCGACATGAGCCGGATCAACCTGACTGACGACGCCGATATGATGATGCAGAAGGTGAGGAAGGCGCGCACCGACCCCGACGTACTCCCGTCCGAAGCCGCGGGGCTCGAAGGACGGGCCGAGGCGCGCAACCTCGTGGGCATCTATGCCACGCTCGCCGATATGAGCGTCGATGCGGTGCTTGCTGATTTCGCCGGTCAGGGCTTTGGCGCGTTCAAGCCGGCGCTCGGCGAACTCCTGGTCGAGAAGCTAGCGCCGATCAATGCGCGCTTCGTGGCGCTCAAGGACGACCATCAGGCGCTCGATGCCATTCTCGACAAGGGCGCTGGGAAGGCACGCGCTCTTGCAAAGCCGACGCTCGATGCCACCTATGATGTACTGGGCCTGTGCCGTTGATCGACCGCTTAGCCGGAACTGTCCGGGAACAAAGCTGCGACGAACCGGGTTCAACCAAGGTTAAGTCGCACTGGCTTAGTCATGGTATAAAGCGCGGGTAAGTTCGCGTACCGAATCACGGAGCATGACAATGAGCAAGATCACCTTCAGGCGCCTTGGCCTCGCTGCCATAACCGGTGCCGCATTGGCGCTCGCCGGCTGCGCGACACCGTTCAAGGCCGACGTCGCGCGCTTCCAGACGCAGCTTCCCGCCCCGCAGGGCCAGAGCTTCACCGTCGAGGCGAGCAACCCCGCACTCGACGGCGGGATCGAATTCGGCCAATATGCCAATCTCGTCGCAGGCGAACTGACCCGCTACGGTTATCGCCCTGCCGCGCCTGGCGAGAAAGCCGATCTCATCGTCCATATGGATTATGGGATCGACAAGGGCCGCGAGCGCGTGGTGTCCACGCCGGGCTTTCGCGACCCTTGGTACGGCGGCTGGTACGGCCGCGGCTTCTATCGCCCGGTCATCGTACGCGGGCGTCACGGCCGCCGCTACGTCGCCGGCTATTACGATCCCTTCCTGTGGGGCGGATTCGGGCCCGGCTGGGGCAATAGCGACGTGTCGAGCTACACCGTTTATACGAGCGACCTCAACCTGCGCATCGACCGCGCTTCTGACGGCTATCGCCTCTTCGAGGGCCGCGCAGAGGCACAGTCGCGCGACAACGACCTCGTCGACATTGTCCCCAACCTGATCCAGGCGATGTTCACCGGCTTCCCCGGCAATTCGGGCGAGAAGGTCCGCATCACGGTGGCGCCGCCCGAAAAGGGCTGACCCGATCAGCTTCAGATTGGAAAAGCCCGCCTTCCACACCGAAGGCGGGCTTTTTCATGCCATGCATGCCGGATCGACAAACCCATGACCGGGACGGGAATCTCGTCCCTCCTCAAGGTCAGCTGTTCAGGCTCCGCCGAATGGCCGCGATTTCAGCATCGAGTTCACTGTCGGTGACGCGCAGCGCCTCAACTGTACGCACGGCGTGGATCACTGTCGAATGGTCGCGCCCGCCGAAACGACGGCCGATTTCGGGATAGGAACGCGGCGTCAGTTCTTTCGCCAGATACATGGCGACCTGTCGGGGCCGAGCGACCGCACGGACGCGGCGCTTGGAGGCCATCTCGGCCTTGTCGAGCCTATAATGGGCGCAAACCGCGCGCTGGATCTCGTCGATCGTGATGCGCGGGCGCGCGCTGCGCACATTTTCGGCGAGCCGGTCCTCGGCGAGTGTCAAGTCGACGCGCGCGCCGGTAAGGGCGGCGTAGGCGAGCAGCTTGTTGAGCGCGCCCTCGAGCTCGCGGATGTTGCGCGTGAAATGCTTGACCAGATAGGCGACGACATCGTCCGGCACTTCGACCATCGGCATCGCCGCGAGCCGTTGGCGAATAATGCGTTCGCGTAGGTCATCCTCGGGCGCCTCGATATCAGCGACAAGCCCGCCCGAAAGCCGCGAGAGCAGCCGCGCCTCGACTCCGTCGAGCATCGCCGGCGGGCGGTCTGCGGTAACGACGAGGCGTTTGCCCGCGGTCATCAGATCGTCGATCGTGTGGAGCAATTCCTCCTGCGTCGAATTTTTCCCGATCACGAACTGGAGATCGTCGAGCAGCAGCAGATCGGCCGCGCGCAGCCGCGTCTTGAATGCCATCATGTCGCCGCCGCGCATCGCGCCGACGAACTCGAGCATGAACTTCTCCGCCGACATCAGAATGATCGTCGCCGCGGGATCGATCGCGGCATAGCTTTGCGCAATTGCGTGCAGAAGGTGCGTCTTGCCCTGTCCGGTTCCGGAGCAGAGATAGAGAGGATTGAACTGCGGCACCTCGGCCATGGCCATCCGGCGCGCGGCATTGGCCGCCAGGATGTTCGAGCGCGCGACGACGAAGCGGTCGAAGCTCAGACGGGCATCGAAGGGCGAGGCGGCCGCGGGTGTCATCGCCGAGGGCGGCTGGAGGCCGGGCAGCGATGGCGCAGGTGTCATCGCCGCGACACTGCGCTCCGAGCTTGCAGCCCCGGCGCGAACGAGGACCGAGCGTACCGCAGGCAGATGATGCCGCCACGCAAGTTCCAGCCGGTCGCCGAATCGCTCATTGATCCAATTTGCCGAAAAGCGGCTCGGGGTTTCGAGGGTCACCACCCCCGAGAGCGAACAATAGTCGGCAAAGCGCACAGGCTTTAACCAATGATCGAACGTGCGGACGCCGAGGTCGCGGCGCAGCCCTTCGGCGACCCGCGGCCAGAGCGTTGCGGCATCGCCGCTCATCGCCCTGTTTCCCGCATGGCCGTCATGTCTGCTCCCGCTTTCTGTCACTTGCGCCGCCCCCTTCGGTCCCCGGTCGCCGCCGCGCCCAGCCGCCCCACGCGTTGATCCTCCGCTCGCGGCAAGCGCAAGCGTCCCAAGCGGGACAAGCCCGAAGGAGCCGAATCATGTTCATGTGGCGGCCGTCGGCGAAGGCCAACGACCCCCTTGTCTAGGCAGGAGAAGGAGAGAGGATCAAGGCCGCGAGGTGTAAAAAATCGGAAATAAAATTCTTGACTCGCGGCACCCCTTGGAAAAGCGAGTATGGGGTAATTACTGCAGAATTTTCAAATACTTATGTGGGAATTTATTCTGGCGCCCAAACGAATCGCGATGAATCCGCTACTTACCGCGCTGCAACAGACATGCGTTTCGCCGGACAATAAAAAAGACCCGCCGGGGCCACCCGGCAGGTCTTTG